>JANNKR010000262.1:0-15530 GCA_031396395.1 Betaproteobacteria bacterium | reverse complement strand
CTTCAGCCTCGCGCAGCTACTCGCGAGGCTGAAGCCTCGCCTACACCGATCACGTGCCGGTCACGTGCCGATCACGTTCGTGACACCACCACGCGCCGCCTGCCGCGGACCGGCCCATCGCGCGCCTAGCTGCCCAGGCGGTCAAATTGCTGCTGCAGCTTGTCGCGGGTGGCGATGAATGACACGAGGCGCGCGCGCTCCTGTTCCACCACCGGCGCGGGCGCGCGCGCGACGAAACTTTCGTTGCCGAGTTTGGCCTGCGCCTTCACGATCTCGGCGTCGATCCGGGTTTTTTCCTTTCCGATGCGTTCGCGCTCGGCTACCGGATCGATCTCGATGTGCAGCATCATGCGAAACACCCCGGCCACCGCCACCGGCGAATCGGTGGTGGGCAGATCATCCACGATCTCGACACTGGAAACCTTGGCCAGCGGCAGCAGGTAAGGCGCGAACTCGCGCAGCGCGGCGGCATCGCCGGTGACGATCAACGGCACGCGCACGGCCGGCGAAAGGTTCATCTCGCCGCGCAGTTCGCGACACGCTGCGACGATGGCTTTCAACTGGGCCATCCTGGCGTCGGCGGCCGCATCGACCCGGCTGAAATTGGCGACGGGAAACGGTTGCGTGGAAATCGAGATGCCCGACTTGCCAGCCAACGGCGCCACCGTCTGCCACAGCTCCTCGGTGATGAACGGGATGAACGGATGCGCGAGGCGCAGCGTGGCCTCGAGCTCGCGCACCAGCACGCTGCGCGTGCCGCGCGCCGCGGCTTCGTCGCCCGCAGCCTCGGCCTGCGCCATCTGCACTTTCGCCAGCTCAACATACCAGTCGCAGTACTCGTCCCACACGAATTCATACAACGCACGCGCCGCGAGGTCGAACCGATACTGGTCGAGACTGGTCGCGATGTCATGCTTGGCCTGCTGCAGGCGCCCCAGCAGCCAGCGGTCGACAAAACTCAACGTGCGCGGCAGCGCTTCGTCGGTGCCGCAATCCTTGCCGTCGAGATTCATCAGCACGAAGCGCGTGGCATTCCACAATTTGTTGCAGAAATTGCGATAGCCCTCGCACCGATGGAGGTCGAAGTTGAGCGTGCGGTTGAAAGTGGCAAGCGATGCGAAGGTGAACCGCAGCGCATCCGCGCCGAATGCGGGGATGCCATCGGGAAACTGTTTGCGCGTGCGCTGCGCGATCTTCTCGGCCTGCCGCGGGTCCATCATGTTGCTGCCGCTCTTGGCCACCAGCGCCTCGACACCGATGCCGTCGATCAGGTCCAGCGGATCCAGCACGTTACCCTTGGACTTCGACATCTTCTGGCCTTCCTCGTCGCGGACCAGGGCATTGATGTAGACATCATTGAACGGCACGCGACCGGTGAAATAGGTGGTCGTCATGATCATCCGGGCGACCCAGAAGAAGATGATGTCGAAACCGGTCACCAGCACCGAGGACGGCAGGAACGTGCGCAGCTCCGGCGTATCGTCCGGCCAGCCCAGCGTCGAATGGCACCACAGCGCGGATGAGAACCAGGTATCGAGCACATCCTCGTCCTGGCGCAGCGTTGCCGGCTCGCGGCCAAGCCTTGCCCGCGCCTGCGCCCGGGCGGCATCCTCGCTGCGCGCGACGTAGGTGTTGCCCATCTCGTCGTACCACGCGGGAATGCGATGCCCCCACCACAGCTGGCGCGAGATGCACCAGTCCTGGATGTTGTGGATCCAGTGATGATAGGTGGACAGCCATTCGCCCGGCACGAATCTGATTCTTTCCGCCGCGCCGCCGTCGGGCGGCACCAATCCCGTGTCCACGGCGGCAAGACACAGATCCTGGATCGTGCGGCCCGGGAAATGCGGATGCGATGCCGGCGCGGGCTTGCGCATGTCCATGAACCACTGGTCGGTCAGCATCGGCTCGACCACCTCGCCGGTCCGGCCACAGCGCGGCACCACCATCCGGTGCGGCTTCTCCGCCACCAGCAGCCCGGCCGCCGTCAGGTCGGCCAGCACGGCCTTGCGGGCGACATACCGATCGAGGCCACGGTACTTCTCCGGCGCGTTGTCGTTGATGGTGGCGTCGAGGTTGAAGATCGTGATCGGCGCGAGCGCATGCCGCTGCCCGACCTGCCAGTCGTTGAAGTCATGCGCGGGCGTGATCTTGACGCAGCCGGTGCCGAATTCGCGGTCGACGTACTCATCGGCGATCACCGGGATCTTGCGGCCGGTGAGCGGCAGCATGACGAATTGGCCGACCATCGCGGCATAGCGCTCATCCTGCGGATTCACCGCCACCGCGACGTCGCCCAGCATCGTTTCGGGCCGTGTGGTGGCGACCACCACAGAGCCCCCGGTTCCCTCACCTGCGTCGGCCAGCGGATAGCGGATCTCCCACAGCTTGCCGGCCTCCTCCTCGCTGTCGACCTCGAGGTCCGACACGGCAGTGCCAAGTTTCGGGTCCCAGTTGACGAGGCGCTTGCCTCGATAGATGAGGCCGTCCTCGTAGAGGCGCACGAAGGTCTCGAGCACGGCAGCCGACAGCCCCGCGTCCATCGTGAAGCGCTCGCGCGACCAGTCCGCGGACGCACCGAGGCGACGCATCTGCTGTGTGATGGCGTTGCCGGATTCTTCCTTCCACGCCCACACGCGCTCGACAAACGCCTCGCGGCCAAGATCGTGGCGCGACTTGCCCACGACCTTCAACTGCTGCTCGACCACGATCTGCGTGGCGATGCCCGCATGATCGGTACCTACCTGCCACAGCGTGTTGTCGCCGCGCATGCGGTGATAACGGATCATCGCGTCCATCAGCGTCTGCTGGAATGCGTGCCCCATATGCAGCGTGCCGGTGACGTTGGGCGGCGGCAGCTGGATGCAGAACGGCTTCGCGCCGGGCTGCATCGTCGCCTTGAAGAGGCCGTGGTCCGACCAGAACGGGTACCACTTCGCCTCGATGGCGTGGGGTTCGAAGCTTTTGGCGAGTTCCATAAGCGGCGGCGCCTTGTGGGCGCGCGTTGGTTGCGTAATTGCTTGAAATTATAGCGGATTCGGGTTGGCACCCGCCGCGTTGCCCTGCCCGCGACGCCGTCAGTTGGGCTTGGCCTTCTGCTGCACCTGCTCGCGCGCGGCCTTCGGTGCAGCCGGCGCAACGTCGACCCGCCCGGCATCCGTCATCCGGTACAACACGCCGGACCCATCATCCTTCAGCACGGCAAAGCGGCCGGTGACGACGATGGGGTCGAACGTATAGGTGATGGGCGTCTTCGCCTCGATCTCGACGATGGCGTCCGCGCCGGCCGGCAGGCAGAACTGGCAATGCGGGGGCACGGCAGACAACAGGAACCTGCGCTGCTTGTCGCCGACATCGAGCGGGATCATGAAACCCTGAACCTTCACGTCCTTGCGATCAAGGGCCAGGATTTCGCGGGAGAACTCGTGCACCATCTTGCCGCCTTGCTTGACCGGTTGCACCTGCGCCAGCGTCTGCCACGAGACCACGCCCTCGCGCTCGGGCAGCACCGACGCCGAGAAGCTGAGTGCCGAGGGCAACCCGGCGCCGCCGATGCCGGTGTTGATCGCCCCGGCTGCGCCGGCGATCGTCAGCAAAACGACACAGCAATGATGCAGGCGAAGCTTCATGTTGATCATCCGTCCGCAAGCGCGACCGCGACATCGAGGCGATAGGCTCGCCACGCGGGCCAAAGTGCCGAGAGTATACCGGCGCCAAGCGCCATTGCCAGCACGCCCCACTCGGCGGGGAGCCACCGCCAGGCTGCGGCCGCCAGAGGCGCGGCATCGGGCAGCCAGTGGCCGATCGTCCACGCCGCGCCGTGGGCCACCACGATGCCAAGCGTCGCCGCCACGGAGGCAAGCAGCAGGCTTTCGACCAGCAGCACGCCGGCCAGTTGCCAGCGTGTGGCCCCAAGCGTACGGATGATGGCGAGATCGTAACGACGGTCCTCCAGTGCCTGCGCCAGGGCCACGAACAGCATCAGGGCCGAGGCGCCCATCAGCACCAGCGCGAAGGCGCGGATGAGATCGACGCCCTCGCCGAACACTGTCAGCAGGCGCGCCGTTTCGAGCGCGGGCGAGGCCGCGACCAGCGCGGTGTCCTTGTTGATCGAGCGCGCAAGACTGGCGGCCGCCAACGGACTGCGGTATTGAAGCAGTGCCAGCGTGATCTCCCGATCGTCGTCTTGATGATGCTCATGCACGTCCCAGACACTTTCGAGGCTGGTCAGCACCAATCGATCGAGCACCGTCCCGCCGGGTGCCAGGATGCCGGTCACACGATAGTGCGCATCGCCGTGCTCGCCACCACCGGTGGACAATCCGTGCGCGCCGGCGAAGGTGGCGCCGACGGCAAGGCCGGTGGCTCGCGCTACGTCGCTCCCCAGCACCGCGTCGAGCGGCTGCGCCCACATCGCGCCGTGCGCCAGGTTGCCGCCGTAGAGCGCCAGCAGCGACGGTTCGGTGCCGACGATCCGGAAGCCGTTGAAGTTGTCGCCCAGTGCAAGCGGAACCACATTGGCCACCAGTGGATTGGCGCGCAGCTCGGCCACGGCCGCTAGCGGGATGTTGCCCGGCGGAACATCGACGTGATACACGCCCGCCAGCACCAGCTGCAGCGGGCTGCCCTTGGCGCCGACCACCAGGTCGATGCCGGCCGCGTCGCGCTGCAGGCGCGTCTCGAGTTCGTGCGCAAGCAGCAGCGTCAGCGTGACCACGGCCACGCCGAGCGCCAGCAGCAGGATCACCAGTGTCGTCGACAACGGCCGCCGTTGCACATAGGCCAGCGCGAGGCGTGGCATGTTCATCGCGCGATCCCTACGCCGCCGCACGCGCCGTCGGCAACAGCGTGTAGCGGTGCGGCAGCAACGATTGAACGCGGCGGTCATGCGACGCGACCACAAGCGTGGCGCCGGCTTCAACCGCCTGTGCCCGCAGCAGCTCCAGTGCCTGCGCCGCGTGCATGTCATCGAGGCTGGACGTGGGTTCGTCCGCCAGCAGCAGCGCGGGCCGGTTGATCACGGCACGGGCAATCGCCACGCGCTGCGCCTGGCCCTGCGACAACTCGCGGGGATAGCGCGGCCCGAGTTCAGCCACGCCCACGGCCTGCAGCAGCGCGTCGATGCGCGCAGCGTCCGGCGGATTTCCGGCGAGTGTCTGGGCCAGCGCAAGATTGTCACGGACGGACAGTGCCTGCACGAGATGCAGCCGCTGCGGCACGAGTCCGACGGTGCGCCCGCGCCAGCGATCGCGCGTGCTCTCGCCCATCGCCCGGAGGTCAGCGCCCGCGACGACAACGCTACCGACCGAAGGCCTTACGAGCCCGGCCAGGATGTGCAGCACCGTCGACTTGCCGCAGCCCGATGGCCCCTCCAGCAGCCATGCCTCGCCGGCGCCAGCATGCCACGCAGCGACGGCTACCGCCGTCACCTGGCCATATCGATGGACCACACCCGCGAGCTCGAACATGCGCTCAATCTAGCGCACTTGCGATCCGTGCGACAGCCGACGACGCTTCATGCCCGCACGGTGGAACTTGCCACGCTCGACGACTCCCGCAACGGCGCGCCCACGCGCCGGCCGCGATCCAGCGAGCGGCCCACTGCGCGCGCGACGGCATCCAGTTGTTCCATCAACGCCTCGAACTCCACCGGGGTGAGGGCCTGGTCGGCATCGCACCATGCCTCGGCCGGGACGGGATGCACTTCCACCAGCAGTCCATCGGCACCTGCCGCGACCGCCGCGCTGGCGAGTGAGCGCACCATCCACGCCTTGCCGCCGGCATGGGACGGATCGACGATCACCGGCAGGTGCGTTTCGCGCTTCAGCACCGGGATCGCCGTGACGTCGAGCACGTTGCGATACGCGGTCTCAAACGTGCGGATGCCACGTTCGCACAGGATGATCCGGTGATTGCCGCCGGCGGCAATGTATTCCGCCGCCATCAGCCATTCGCTGATCGTGGCGCACATGCCGCGCTTCAGGATCACCGGCACATCGACCCGGCCCACCTCCTTCAGCAGGTCGAAGTTCTGCATGTTGCGCGTGCCGATCTGGATGACGTCGACGCCGGCCTCGAGGAACGTGTCCAGCAGGCGCACGTCCATCAGTTCAGTCACCACCGGCAACGCATTGCGAGCGGCGGCCTCGGTCAACAGCCGCAGTCCGTCCACGCCCGCGCCCTGGAATGCGTAGGGACTGGTACGCGGCTTGAAGGCGCCGCCGCGCATCATGCGCGCGCCGGCATGCGCCACCGCGGCGGCGGCGGCCTCCATCTGCGGCGCGGTCTCCACCGAGCACGGGCCAGCGATCATCTGCACGGCTTCGCCACCCACCGGAATGCCCCGCACCTGCACCACCGTGCCCGCGCGATGCGATTCCCGCGCAACGAGCTTGTAGGGCTTGACGATGTGGAGCGCGCGTTCCACCCCGGGCAGCGGCTCGAACATCGCCGGCGAAAGTTTGCGCTCGTCGCCGATCGCGCCGATCAGCGTGCGTTCCGTGCCGCGCGATACGTGCACCTCAAGGCCCTCCGCGCGAATGCGTGCCTCGACCGCGGCCACCTCCGCCGCACTGGCTCCCTGCTGCATGACGATCATCATCGTTCCACTCCTTCGCGCCGATTGGCAATGCAAAAAAATCGGGCGGCCTGTGGGGCCGCCCGATTCGTGGATTCCGTGCTGCTGTTGCCGGAAAGCTACGGTCGCGCGTGCCCCTCTGGGAAATATCCCCAGAAATAAAACGCATACGCGCAGGCGCGCAGGCGGGACGGCAACGTGGTTGGGCAGAACAACATGGGACTCAGTCTAGCATGCAATGGCCGATAGGCAAGGGTCACGCCGGCGCGCACTCGTCGCACGAACCCTTCACCGCGACTTTCACCTTGCGCCGCCTGGCGCGGCGCGAACGCAGTGGGGCCGGGCCAATTCGCGTGGCGCCACTCACTTCAATCCAATCGCGGGCGCAGCATTTCGGAAACTGCGTCAATGATCCCGGCGCCAGCGCTCGATCTCGCGCTCGATCGCCTCCGCCACGTAGGTGCGCAACAGATCGCCGACATGCAGGTTGATGGCGGTGACAAAATCGGCGCTGGCGCGATCCGCGATCGGCTGCAGGCGCAGCGCCAACTGGTCGCGCAGTCCGGCATCGGTGAAGAGATCGATCCGCTGCAACACATGCATGCGGATTTCCTCGGCGACGGCGACCCACCGCTCGTCATCATTGCTCATGGAGAGAACCGGGCGCGCCACAGGCTCGACCGCAGCTGGTGCCGCGACCTCGGGCTGCGAGAACCGGAAGGACGCAGCAGCAGCCATCGCAGCCGCGGCTATGGGGGGCGCTGGCTCCGGCGGGGGCGCGTGCATGAACAAGGGCGATGCCACAATGGGCGTGGATGTCGTCGGCGTTTCAGTATCCCCGGCGACTTCCTCGGCGACTTCCTCGGCGACTTCCTCGGCGACTTCCCCGGCGACTTCCCCGGCGACTTCCCCGGCGACTTCCTCGAACGCGTCGTCGGCCGTCACCTCGGAAATCAGCTCGACCGGCGGCGGCGTTGCCGGGGTCTCTTCGCTGGGCAGCGTCAACTCGATTTCCTCGTGCTCCGCGGACGCCATCAGCGCCTCGTCCGGGGGTCTGGCCCTGCGCTCGAACGGCGGCACCATCGCAACCGAATCCGGCGCATCGCCGATCACCGAAGGGTCCGTGTCCTCGAACTCGAGCCAGGCGGAGGGTTCCCCTTCGATGGCGTCGGCGCCGAGGGTGGCATTCTCATCCACGACATCGATGTCGTCGGTCAGCAAGGGCAAGGACGGCGGTCCGGGATCGGACATCGGCCTCGCCACCTGCGCCGCCACGGCCCCGCGCAGGTCCGCCGCCGGCATGACATCGGTCAACACCGGTATGTCGTCGAGCGCGTTCGCCCGATTGCGACGCATCAGCGCATCGGCCTGCTCGAGCAATTCGCGTGCGGTAGCCATGACGTCAGCGTCCGCTCATGTCGTGGGCCCGCAGCGCATAGCCGCGCTCGCGATAGAACCGGAAACGTTCGCGTCCAGCCGGCGCATCCGCATCGCCGACGATCTCCGCCAGGCGCTCGAACCGGCTGAAAAACGGTGGCGGTTCGGGATGCAGATTGATGAGGACGGCGGCCGCGCCCGCATGCTCCAGCCGATGGTCGATCCACACCGGCGTATGCGCGGCGAGCGGATCGTCCATCGTGCAATGCGGCAGAAACCCGGTGGGCGGCACCAGCCACATAAGGCGATCGAGCGCCGCGGTGGTTGCGGCGTCGGGCGTCAGGATCCGCACGCTGCCGTGCGCAGTCACGGCCTTCGCGGCGAGCTTGGCCGCCACTGTCAGCCGGTCCGCAACCTTGGTGTAGAAATCGATGGTGGTCATGGGATGCACGCGAGGCGGCCGGGGGTCACGGCAGCGGCGCCTCGTGGGCCAGGAGCCAGGTGGCAAGGAGCGGCACCGGTCGACCCGTGGCGCCCTTTTCCTTCCCGTCCTTCCACGCCGTGCCCGCGATGTCGAGATGCGCCCAGTCGTATTTCCTGGTGAAGCGCGAGAGGAAGCAGGCCGCGGTGATGCTGCCGCCGGGGCGACCGGCGATGTTGGCAAAATCGGCGAAATTGCTGGCGAGCCCTTCCTGGTAATCCTCCCACAGCGGCAGTTGCCAAGCCCTGTCGTGCGCGTCGTCGCCGGCCAGCAGCAATGCGCGGGCCAGCGTTTCGTTGTTGCTGAAGAGCCCGCTGGCCACGTGCCCGAGCGCGATCACCATGGCGCCGGTCAGGGTCGCGATGTCGACCACCGCGGCGGGCTCGTAGCGCTCGGCATAGGTCAGCGCATCGGCCAGGATCAATCGACCCTCGGCGTCCGTGTTGAGGATTTCGATGGTCTGGCCCGACATGCTGGTGACGACGTCACCGGGTTTGGTGGCACGCCCCGAGGGCATGTTCTCACAGGCGGGAATGAGACCGACGACGTTGATCGGCGCCTTGATCTCCGCGATGGCGCGAAAGGTACCGAGGACAGACGCCGCCCCGCACATGTCGAACTTCATCTGGTCCATGTCGAGACCCGGCTTGAGCGAGATGCCGCCGGTGTCGAAGGTGATGCCCTTGCCCACCAGCACGTTGGGCTTGGTCTGCTTGCGCTCGTGATGCATGTACTCGAGGACGATGAAGCGCGGCGGCTGGTCGCTGCCGTTGGTCACGGACAGAAAGGAACCCATGCCGAGTTCCTCGCATTCCTTGCGCTCCAGCACCTTGACCACGATCTCCGGAAATTCAGCGGCCAGCGCCAGTGCGCGCTCGGCCAGGAATGTCGGCGTGCAGATGTTGCCGGGCGTGTTGCCAAGGTCGCGGGCAAGATCCATCCCGTGGGCGATGGCCAGCCCCCGCGCCGCTGCCTTTTCACCTGCGGTGAGGTCGGAGCGCTGCGGCACCGACAGCGTGAGCTTGCGCAGCGGCCGGCGCACCTCGGTGGGCTGGCTCTTCATCTGCTCGAAGCGGTAGACCGCCTCCATGGACACGACCACGGCGTGCTCGACGCGCCATGCCACTTCGCGACGTTTGACTTTTTCTTCGGTGATGTAGACGACGGCCTCGTACGAGCCCGTTTCGTTCAGCAACTTGACGGCGGAGCGAATCGCCGAGCGAAATTCGCGATCGCGAAAGTCCCGCTCCTTGCCGAGGCCCACCAGCAGCACCCGGTCGGCGAGCGTGCCGCGTACGTTGTGCAGCAGCAACGTGGCCCCGAGCTTGCCCTCCATGTCGCCACGACGGATGATCTCGCTGACGTAACCGTTGCTGGCCCGGTCGATCAAATCGGCCGACAGCGACAACTTGCGATTGTCGAACACTCCGACGACGACGCAAGCGCTTCGCTGCTTCTCGGGGCTGCCGCTTTTTATGGTAAATTCCATCGCGATCCCTCGTCTTCGGCCTCAACGTTTTGTTACGGTTACGGGCGTCGGAAGGCATTATCGGCAAAACTTCCCTAAAAAGTCAAAACTTTTCCCGCCGTCATGATTTTTCGCCGCAGCCTGGTGCGGGAGCTGACCGCCACCGCAATCGGACTCTTCGTCGTGCTCCTGGCGATCCTGTTCACGCAGTCGGTGATCCGGATCCTGGCGCGGGCGGCCGGAGGCGCAGTGGCAGCGGATGGGGTGCTCGCGCTGATCGGCTTCAACGCGATGTTCTACCTCAACCTGCTGCTGTCGGTGGCGCTGTTCCTGACCGTCCTGCTGACGCTCTCGCGCTGGTACCGGGACAGCGAGATGGTCGTGTGGTTTACCTCCGGACAGTCCCTGACCGCCTGCCTCAAGCCGATCCTGCTGTTTGCCGCCCCGTTCCTGGTGGCGATCGTCCTGCTTTCGCTCTTCCTCTCGCCGTGGGCCGAACAGCGCAAACTCGAGTACGAGCGGCAACTGGAGTCGCGCGACGAATTGTCGATCCTGTCGCCGGGCCTGTTTCGCGAGTTTCGCCGGGTCGGGCTCGTGGTCTATATCGAGAGCATCAACCCGGTCGACGGGACCATCCGCAATGTCTTCCTGCATTCGGTGGACGATGCCAAGGACGCGACCACGGTCGCCCGCCTTGGGCACCTGGTGACGGAGCCCAACGGCGACCGCTTCGTGGTGCTGGAGGACGGCCGCCGCTATGAGGGGCAGCCCGGCACGGCCAACTTCCGCCTGGTCGAGTTCGAGCGCCTGGGCCGGCGGATCGAACCTGCGGAGGCCAGGGCGCTGCCAACGTCGAACAAGGCGATTCCCACGGCGCTTCTGGTCGCAACCAATGACCGCGGCCAGCGCGCCGAACTGTTCTGGCGGATCTCGGTGCCCATCCTGGCGCTGGTGCTGACCCTGCTCGCCATCCCGCTGTCGTTCGTCAACCCGCGCATGGGCCGCTCGTTCAATCTGATCGCGGCCGCTTTCCTCTACATGCTCTACACCAACTGCATCAACATCGTGCAGAGCCTGATCGCGCAGGGCAAGCTCGACCTCTGGCTTGGCTTGCTGGTGCCGCACCTGATCGCGCTGCTGGTGACGTTCCTGCTCTTCCGCCATCAGCTGTCGATCACCGGCCTCTTCGGGCGCACGCCCAAGTCCGACCCTAACCCGGCCTGAAGCGGACAGCATGCGCACCCTCACCCGCTACATCGGTCGTGACGTCCTGCTGTCCACGCTGCTGCTGTTCGTGTCATTGCTGGGGCTCTTCACCTTTTTCGACCTGATCGCCGAGATGCGCGACGTCGGGCGCGGCAGCTACACGCTTGGCTCCGCGTTGCTGTACGTTTCACTCCACGTGCCGTCACGGGTCTACGAACTCTTTCCCGTCGCCGCGCTGATCGGCACACTGATGGCCATCGCTCAGCTGGTGTCCACGTCCGAGTTCACCGTGATGCGCGCCTCCGGCGCGTCGACGGTACAGATCGGGTGGGCCGTCGTGCGCGTAGGCCTCCCCCTGGCGCTGGTCACGTTCCTGGCCGGTGAATACGTGGCCCCCCCGGCGGAGCGACTGGCGCAGAACGTCCGGGCGGCCGCGATGGGCAATGCCACCGGCGTGGTCGCGCAGCAATTCGAGTCGGGATTCTGGTTCAAGCAGGACCGTACGTTCGTCAACATCCGCACCGTGCTGGCGGACATGACCCTGGTCGGGGTCAGGATCTACGAATTCGACCGGGACCTGCGGCTCACGTCGGTGCGCAGTGCCGAAACCGGCCGCTTCGCGGGCGACGGGCGCTGGAACCTGCAGAAAGTGAAGACAACCGACCTCAGCAGCAATTCGGCTGTCGTCTCGTCGCTGCCGGAGTGGACCTGGCAGACCGTTCTGCAGCCGTCGATCCTCACGGTTTACCAGGTGGCGCCGGAGCGGCTCTCGATGGCCACGCTGTACGACAACATCCGGGTTCTGGGCACGGGCGCGCAGAAAACCTCGCGCTTCGAGATCGCGTTCTGGTCCAAGGTGCTCTACCCGGCAGCGGTGATCGTGATGATGCTGCTGGCGCTGCCCTTCGCGCAGTTCCAGCGCCGGCAGGGCGGCATCGGTTTTCGCATTTTCGCGGGGACGATGCTTGGCCTAGCGTTCTGGCTGATCGGCCGCCTCTTTTCCTACCTCGGCGTACTCAACGACTGGTCGCCGTTGTTCTCCGCCGCCTTTCCCCTGGCCGTGTTCACTGCGCTGGCGCTGGGCATGCAGTACTGGGTCGAGCGACGGTAGGGTAAACCAGGGACAGACCCTGATTTAGGTAGATCGGGGGCCGGTAAAACAGGGTCTGTCCCTGTTTTACCCACGAAAAAAGCCCGGCACGCCGGGCTTTTTCACTGCCGCTGCGACAACGCGAAGCGTCAGGCCGCGGCGGCGTCCGGCGCAGCAGCGAGTGCCACGACACGGGCGTACTTGTTCTGCTTGGCGCCCTTGACGTGGTACTGCACGTGGCCATCGACCAGCGAGTACAGCGTGTGGTCCTTGCCGATGCCAACGTTGACGCCCGGATGGATCAGCGTGCCGCGCTGGCGGACAATGATGCCGCCGGCGCGAATCGTTTCACCGCCGTATACCTTGGTGCCGAGCCGCTTCGCTTGCGAATCGCGGCCGTTGCGCGAACTGCCGCCTGCTTTTTTATGTGCCATGGTCGTTTAGTCCTGTTTGAAGGTCAGCCGACGATCGCGTCGATCTTCAGTTCGGTGTAGTTCTGCCGATGCCCCTGGTGCTTCTGGTAGTGCTTGCGGCGGCGCATCTTGAAAATCTTCACCTTGACGCCTCGACCATGCGAGACGACGGTTGCCTGCACTGTCGCACCTTCGACAGTGGGTTGACCCAGACGCACACTTTCGCCTTCCCCGACCATCAACACCTGGTCGAGAATCACTTGTGCGCCCACGTCCGCCGGTATCTGTTCTACTTTGAGTTTTTCACCGAGGGCAACCTTGTATTGCTTGCCACCGGTTTTTATGACCGCGTACATGAGAGACTCCAATCGTTGACGTTGCCTGTGCATCGCGCTTAGTGCGCTGTTCGCTTGACTGCCATGCGAAAGGCCCGCGCGACGCCTGTTCCCTGCGTGTCGTAGCGGCTTGATGACCAGCACGGCAAACGAAGGAAAGCCTTGAATTATAAGGCCCATTGGACAAACCTGTCAAACCCGGGCACGTTCACCCGTCCGCGCCGGTTTTCCCCTTCGGAATGCCCAAAACACCCCTGTCCCCGTCCTGGTACAGCCAGGCGAGGGGTACCGATCCGGTAGAATTCCCGCTGCCGACCAGGCCTCCTGAGTCGAGCCCCACCGGGATCGCGGGCTGAGGCTCGCCTTTCCATTGCCCTGTCCCCAATTTCGTCGTACGCGCCCCTTTCGGAGCCCCCTGCCTTGACTGTCGAGTTCCTGAAACCGGTGATCGGTGCCGACATGGATGCGGTGGACCGCGTGCTGCGCGGTGCGCTCAGCTCGGACGTCGTGCTGATCAGGCAGGTGTCGGAGTACATCATTGCCGGCGGCGGCAAGCGCCTGCGCCCCGCGCTCCTTCTGCTGACGGCGGGCGCCACCGGCTATCGCGGCACTGGGCACCACACGATGGCCGCGGTGGTCGAGATGATCCACACGGCCACGCTGCTGCACGACGACGTCGTCGACGAGTCGTCGATGCGCCGTGGCCACGCCACCGCCAACGCCGAGTTCGGCAACGCCGCATCGGTGCTGGTGGGCGATTTTCTGTACTCCCGCGCCTTCCAGCTGATGGTGTCGCTGTCGCGGATGCCGGTGCTGCAGATCCTGGCCGATGCCACCAATGCCATCGCCGAGGGTGAAGTGCTGCAGTTGATGCATGCCGGGGATGCGGAACTGACTGAAGCCGCCTATTTCGACGTGATCCAGCGCAAGACCGCCAAACTGTTCGAAGCCTCGGCGCGCGTGGGTGCGGTGCTGGGGGGCGCAACGCCCGAGGTGGAAAGCGCGCTCGCGCACTATGGCATGCACCTCGGCACCGCGTTCCAGCTGATCGACGACGTGCTCGACTACTCCGGCAACGCCGACGCGATCGGCAAGAACCTGGGCGACGACCTGGCCGAGGGCAAGATGACGCTGCCCCTGATCCGGGCGCTGGCCACCGGCAACCCCGACGAGGCGGCCGTGATCCGCCATGCGGTCAATGGGGGCGGACTTGCCGACTTTGCCGGCGTGATGGCCGCCATTCACAACACCGGCGCGCTCGCCTATGCCCGTGAATGCACCGCCGCCGAGATCGCGCGGGCCGCGGGATGCCTGTCGCTGCTCCCCGCTTCGGCGTACCGGGAAAGTCTGCTAGAATTGACCTCCTTCGCGGCGCAGCGGACCTACTGAAGTCCCGCGCGCGGCGACGCTTGCGATGTGTGCTTTGAGGCACGCTCCCGCCGCAAACGAACCGGTACCGCCTGCACTGCGGAACCACATGCAGCATGGCAGCAGGCTTGCAATCAGCTTGAAGCCCTCGGGGTGTAGCTTAGCCTGGTAGAGCGCTACGTTCGGGACGTAGAGGCCGGAGGTTCAAATCCTCTCACCCCGACCAGTCACCACCTTCAACGCCGGCGCCCGCCGGCGTTGTCCATAGTGGGCACACGATGACCAAGAGCAAGCAGATCAGCCTGATCGGAGCGCCTACGGACATCGGGGCCGGCGCGCGTGGCGCCAGCATGGGTCCCGAAGCGCTGCGGGTGGCGGGCATCCAGAAAACACTCGAAGCGCACGGTCTCATAGTCGTCGACCGGGGCAACCTCACAGGCCCCAGCAATCCGTGGCTGCCGCCGGTCGACGGTTACCGGCACCTGCCCGAGGTCGTCGCGTGGAACGAATCGGTGCACACCGCCGTCCACGCCGAACTGCACGCTGGTCACCTGCCGATCCTGCTGGGTGGCGATCATTGCCTCGCCATCGGCTCGATCAGCGCCGTTGCGCGCCATTGCCGCGAGCACGGCCGCCGGTTGCGCATCGTGTGGCTCGACGCGCACGCCGACTTCAACACCAACGTCCTGACGCCAAGCGGCAATATCCACGGCATGCCGGTCGCCTGCCTGTGCGGTATCGGTCCACGCGCGTTGATCGAAATCGGCGGCACCGTCCCCGCGATCAACCCGAAGTGGGTGCGCCAGATCGGCATCCGCAGCGTGGACGAGGGCGAGAAGAAACTGGTGCACGACGTCGACCTGGAGGTCTTCGACATGCGCTACATCGACGAGATGGGTATGCGCGAGGCGATGCAGCTCGCACTCGGCACCATGGACGCCAACACGCACCTGCACGTCAGCTTCGACGTCGATTTCCTCGACCCCGACATCGCACCCGGTGTGGGCACCACTGTCCGGGGCGGCCCCACGTACCGCGAAGCGCAGCTGTGCATGGAAATGATCGCGGACACGGGACAATTGGGCTCGCTGGACCTGATGGAGCTGAACCCCGCGTTCGACGTGCGCAACCGCACCGCGGAGGTGGCGGTCGACCTGATCGAATCGTTGTTCGGGAAAAGCACGCTGATGCGCAAGTAGCGCGGCGCGCCCCGCG
>JANNKR010000259.1:0-10755 GCA_031396395.1 Betaproteobacteria bacterium | reverse complement strand
GTTGCCGAGTGGCATTCCCTGGGAACGATTCGCGTCCGGGCCGCGATCGCCAACCAAAAGATCCGGTTCGAGCTGTCGCAGACGGGGGTCGACGATGCTTACGCAAACGACGAGAGGATTCTCGAAATCCGCGAGCGGCTGGCGGCGCTTTACGGAGGCGAGGCGAGCCTCGTCATGCAACGTCTGGAGCCGAATGGGACTGAGGCAATCCTCGAGATCCCGCACCAGCGTGCGCCGATGGCCGTTGGCGATCCTTCGCGCTCGCAAATAACCACGGGAGAAGTCGTATAGATCAACGGATCAAGACAGGCCAAACGGAGCATGCACTAATTTGTCAATGATGGATGCAGTCGCTTCATCGCGAGCAGCCCGTCGCGAGGCTAACGCGCGGGCTACGGCGCCTCAGGCGAGCAGAAACACTTACCTGACAGGCACACACCATCGGATGACGCAACAACGCTTTAGCGGCCCAATGCTCGGCTCTGACGAAGGGCAATGAAACTTGCGCCAGGCGCAGATGAATCGGATGCAAACCGCCCCATAACCTCGATGGCCGGAGCATCGTTGCGCTTCTGGCATTGCAATCAGCTGTCCTCGCGGAACGAAATCTCGTCGCCATTGGAGGGCCGCGCTGGACATCGAAGCCAACTCGCCGCGGCCAGTACTTGCAATCCGCATCGCTGAGGTGCGATTTGCTGCAACCCCCGGATCTCGTCCTGCGCTACGTTTAAGTGGTCGTGCGCCGTCGCCGCGTGGCGGCGCCCGCACCCTTGCTGGTGCTGGTGTTGGCCGCGTCCTTCTTCTTTTCCCATGCCGCGCGCGGGTTGGGCTTGGCGGAGAACGACTTGGGCTTGGTCTTGGGCGTGTAGGACGACTTGCGGCGTACGACCGGTGTGTCGTCGGCGGGAGGCGCGAATGGTTCGGCCGACGCGAAGCGTGCCGCGCCACGGCGACCGCGCCCGCCACCGGTGCTGCCGCCGCCTTCCGCGTCCGTATCCGACAGCGACGTGCGCCGGCGGGCGCGGACGGGATCGAGCGGGGTTCGGGGCGCGGTTCGCGGCGCGGCGGCAGGCTTGCCCGAGCGGCGCGCAGGTGTTGCCGCCTTGGCCGCCTTTGCAGCGGCCTTTTTCTTCTTTTCCGGATTCGGGCGCCACAGCACCAGTATCTTGCCCAGCGACTGCACCGGGGCGCAGTCCATTTCCGTACAAACGCGTTCGAGCAGTGCGGCACGAGCGTCGCGATCGTCGCCAAGCACCCGCAGCTTGATGAGTTCGTGCTTCAGCAAGGCGAGGTCGATTTCGTGCAGCACCGCAGGCGTCAGGCCATGCTGGCCGATCATGACCACGGGGTCGAGATGGTGCGCCTTGGCGCGCAGGTCGCGGCGCTGGGCGGGGGTCAATGGGTTCATCCGGCGAAGTTTACGCGAGGCGGGGCGGCGGCTGGTAAATTCGGGGAGGTGCACGCTCCGCATGCCCGTGGGCACCCGTAGGCACGGCTTCAGCCGTGCGGACGCCACGCACGGCTGAAGCCATGCCTACAGGGTCCTACACCGACGTCCATGGCCAAACTCCTCAATTCCTCCGGCAAGAAGAACAAGTCCGTCAAGGCCTGGATGCACGATCACGTCAACGATCCCTACGTGCAGGAGGCCGCGCGGCGCGGTTTCCGGTCGCGGGCCGCCTTCAAGCTGCTGGAGATCGCCGAGCGCGACCAGTTGCTGAGGCCCGGCATGACGGTGGTGGACCTGGGCGCGGCGCCGGGCAGCTGGTCGCAGGTGCTGCGGGAGCGGTTGGGGCCCTCCGGCATCATCGTCGCGATCGATCTGCTGCCAATGGACGGCATAACCGGCGTCACGTTCATTCAGGGCGACTTCCGCGATGACGAGGGCGTGGCCGCGCTCGAGATTGCGTTGGCGGGCCGTCCTGTCGACCTTGTGGTCTCGGACATGGCCCCCAATCTTTCCGGCATCGACCCCGTCGACCAGGCCCGCAGCATTCACCTGGGCGACCTGGCCCTGGAATTCGCGATGACCCACCTGCGGGAGGGCGGCGATCTCCTGGTCAAGGTGTTCCAGGGGTCGGGGTTGCCCGAGTTCCAGCGCGCGATCGCCGCGCATTTCGAGAAAGTCTATGTCCGCAAGCCCAAGTCCTCGCGGGACAAGAGCCGCGAAACCTTCCTGGTGGGCAAGCGATTCCGCCGCTGATCCGCGTCGGGAACAGGCGACATTTCTGCCGGTTTGGGCTTCGATAGCATCAAAACGCCGCATTTGGCGTGAATCCTGCTTTGTTTTTGATGTCCAAGGTGTCCCGGCCGTGGGTTCGCGGCTAGAATCACGGATCCCCTGCGCCCATGGTGGCCGGGGGATATCCGGAGGCACGGCCTCCGCGCGGAGACCAATCCGCCGCGGGGCTTCGAGGAGCAAGGCTTGAATAATCTGCTGAAGAACATCGGCATCTGGCTCGTGATCGGGCTGGTGGTGCTTACCGTCGTCAAGCAATTCGATACGCGCCAGACCGGCCGCGACTCGGTGCCCTATTCCGAATTCATGGATGCGGCCAGGAGCGGCAAGGTCACGTCGGCCACGGTCGAGGGCCGTACGATCAAATGGGCCAACAACGACAACAAGCGCTTCACCACCTACAGCCCGGGCGACATTTGGATGGTGGGCGACCTGGTGAAGTACGGCGTCAAGGTCGAGGCCAAGCCCGAGGAAGAGCAGTCGTTCCTCGCCCAGGTGTTCATCTCCTGGTTCCCGATGCTGCTGCTGATCGGGGTCTGGATCTTCTTCATGCGGCAGATGCAGGGCGGCGGCCGCGGCGGCGCGTTCTCGTTCGGCAAGAGCAAGGCGCGCCTGATCGACGAGGCCAACAACACGATCACCTTCGCCGACGTCGCCGGCTGCGACGAGGCCAAGGAAGAAGTCAGCGAGCTGGTCGAGTTCCTGCGCGACCCGTCCAAGTTCCAGAAGCTGGGCGGGCGCATTCCGCGCGGCGTGCTGATGGTCGGCAGCCCCGGTACCGGCAAGACCCTGCTCGCCAAGGCCATTGCCGGCGAAGCCAAGGTGCCATTCTTTGCGATCTCGGGCTCCGATTTCGTCGAGATGTTCGTCGGCGTGGGCGCGGCGCGGGTACGCGACATGTTCGAGCAGGCGAAGAAAAATGCACCGTGCATCGTGTTCATCGATGAAATCGACGCGGTCGGTCGCCAGCGCGGGGCGGGCCTGGGCGGCGGCAACGACGAACGCGAGCAGACGCTGAACCAGTTGCTGGTGGAAATGGACGGCTTCGAAGGCAATGTCGGCGTGATCGTGATCGCCGCCACCAACCGGCCGGACGTGCTCGACCCCGCGCTGATGCGGCCGGGCCGTTTCGACCGCCAGGTTGTCGTCCCGCTGCCGGATATCCGCGGCCGCGAGCAGATCCTGCTGGTGCACATGCGCAAGGTGCCGATGAGCCCGGACGTCAAGGCCGATATCATCGCGCGCGGCACGCCGGGCATGTCGGGTGCCGACCTCGCCAACCTCGTCAACGAGGCGGCGCTGTTCGCGGCGCGTTCGTCGAAGCGGCTGGTCGACATGCACGACTTCGAGCGGGCCAAGGACAAGATCATCATGGGCGCCGAGCGGCGCTCCATCGTGATGCCGGAAGAAGAGCGCCGCAATACGGCGTACCACGAGTCCGGCCACGCGATCGTCGCGACGCTGCTGCCGAAGACGGATCCGGTGCACAAGGTCACCATCATTCCGCGCGGACGCGCGCTTGGCGTGACGATGCAGTTGCCCGAGGCCGATCGCTACAGCATGGACCGCAAGCACATGCAGAACATGATCTCGGTACTCTTCGGTGGTCGCATTGCCGAGGAAATCTTCATGAACCAGATGACCACCGGCGCGTCCAACGACTTCGAGCGCGCCACCGAGATCGCCCGCAACATGGTCACGCGTTACGGCATGTCCGATGCATTGGGCCCGATGGTCTATGGCGAGAACGAAGGCGAGGTCTTCCTTGGCCGGTCGGTCACCACGCAGAAGAACGTGTCCGAAGCGACGATGCAGATGGTCGACCAGGAAATTCGCAAGATCATCGACCAGCAATACGCGGTGGCGCGCAAGCTGCTGGAGGACAACCGCGACAAGGTCGAGGTGATGGCCAAAACGCTGCTCGAGATGGAGACCATCGACGCGGATCAGATTGCCGACATCATGGCCGGGCGTCCGGTGCGCCCACCCAAGCCCACGCAATCGTCGTCGGGGCCGTCGTCCGGTGGTGGCTCGGCGCCCACGCCCGACCCGGCGCCGTCGGCCAATCCCGCCTGACCGCTTCGCGTCAAGTGCCCGCAAGGGGCGTGCGCCATCGCACGCCCCTTTGCATTCCAGTCTGCGCGTGAGCCCGACCTCATCCCGGCTGCTGCTGTGCGGGTCGCGTACGCTCGATCTGGGTCGTCCTCGCGTCATGGGGATCCTCAATGTGACCCCGGATTCGTTTTTCGACGGCGGCACCCACGTGGATGTCGAGCGCGCACTCGACCACGCGCGGGCCATGCTGGCCCACGGCGCTGATTTGATCGACGTCGGTGGCGAATCCACGCGCCCCGGCGCGCAGCTCGTGCCCGAGCACATCGAGCTCGATCGGATCCTTCCCATCGTCACGGTGCTGGCACGGGAGGGGGCGCTGGTCAGCGTCGACACGATGAAGCCTGCGGTGATGCGCGAGGCGATCAGCGCAGGTGCCGCGATGATCAACGACGTGCGTGCACTGCGGCAGAAGGGCGCGCTCGAAGCCGTGGCCGCCAGCAAGGTTGCCGTGTGCCTGATGCACATGCAGGGAGATCCCAGGACGATGCAGGCTGCGCCCGTCTATGCGGACGTTGTCGGCGAGGTGCGCGACTTCCTGGTCGAGCGGGCGCTGGTCTGCGAAGGTGCGGGCATTGCGCGCGAACGGATCGTGCTCGACCCGGGCTTCGGCTTCGGCAAGTCGCTGGCGCATAATCTGGCATTGCTGAAGCATCTGGACCGGTTGGTCAGTCGCGGCTACCCGGTGCTGGCGGGCCTGTCGCGCAAGGCGGCGATCGGCGCGATCACCGGCCGGGATTCGCCGGATCGGCTGGCGGGCAGCGTCGCCGCAGCACTTGCGGCAATCGCGCGCGGGGTGGCCATCGTCCGCGTGCACGACGTGCAGGCGACGGCGGATGCGCTCAAGGTGTGGCAAGCGGTAAACGACCAAGAGTAACGAATGACACGCAAATACTTCGGCACCGACGGCATTCGCGGACGCGTGGGCGAGTCCCCGATCACTCCCGAACTCATGCTCAAGCTGGGCTGGGCTGCAGGCCGCACGCTCGCGGCCGTGGATACCGCCAAACGCGCCGACCGGCCTGGTGTCCTCATCGGCAAGGACACGCGCATTTCCGGATACCTCCTCGAAGCTGCACTGGAGGCCGGATTGTCGGCGGCCGGGGTGGACGTCTATCTCTGCGGACCACTGCCCACGCCCGGCATCGCGTACCTGACGCGCGCGCTGCGACTGTCGGCGGGTATCGTGATCAGTGCCTCGCACAATCCCTACGACGACAACGGCATCAAGTTCTTCTCGGCGGCGGGAGCCAAACTGCCCGACGACATCGAGGCGTCCATCGAGGCGCAGATGGATGCGCCGCTGGTCTGTGCGGCATCGGCGGCGCTGGGCAAGGCGTGGCGCGTGGACGATGCGCCCGGGCGCTACATCGAATTCTGCAAGGGGACCTTTCCCGGCGAACTCGACCTCAAGGGTCTGCGCATCGTCGTCGACTGCGCCCACGGCGCCGGATATCACGTGGCGCCCAAGGTGTTCCACGAACTTGGTGCCGATGTCATTGCGGTCGGCAACGAACCCAACGGCACCAACATCAACGACCGGGTCGGGGCGACCCATCCGCGATACCTGGTCGAACAGGTGCGCGCCCATGGCGCGGATTTCGGCATCGCGCTTGATGGGGATGGCGATCGGCTGGTCATGGCCGATCGCGAAGGAACCCTCTATGACGGCGACCAGCTTCTCTATGTGATCGCCACCGACTACCGCCGCCGCGGTGTCGGCGCGGAAGGCGTGGTGGGCACGCTGATGAGCAATCTCGGCTTCGAGCAGGCGCTGTCCCGCGAAGGCATCGCACTGGCGCGCGCCAAGGTGGGCGACCGCCACGTGCTGGAGCAACTGCGCGAGCGCGGGTGGCTGCTGGGCGGCGAGAACTCCGGACACCTCATCTGTCTCGACAAGCACACGACCGGCGATGCGATCGTGGCCGCGCTTGCCGTGCTGCGTGCACTGCTGGAACAAGGCAAATCGCTGGCGCAGGCCACCGCGGGCGTGACGATGTTTCCGCAGCGTCTCATCAATGTGCCGGTGCGCCGCGGCTGGGACTGGCATCAAAGCGATGTCGTGCAGCATGCCGAACGTGCCGCCGTCGCCGCGCTCGGCGATGCCGGCCGCGTGCTGCTAAGGCCTTCCGGCACCGAGCCCGTATTGCGCGTGATGGTCGAGGCGCGCGACGCCCGGCATGCGGACACCCACGCGCACGCGCTGGCCGCCATCATTGCCAAGGCGGCGGGTACACCGCTTTGACGTCGCCGGACGATCTGCACCGGCGCGCGCTGCTGCAGGGATTGGCAGCGCTGGCGATGTCGGGCTGGGCACCGGCGACGCTCGCGCAGGCCGATGCGGCCGCACTCACGCCGGCACGTTTCGCCGCACTGTCGACCACGCTCACCGGCTTCGCGTACAAGGACCCCGCGCTAGCCTCCTCGATGTTGAAGGCGCTGACTGACGTAGTGGGCGCCGACGCGCTGGCGAAGATCGCGACGCTGGCGGCTGTGATCGCACCGGATGCGCTGGGCGACGAACTGCGGATTGCCGGTGTCGACAAGCAGGCACAGGCGGTGCTCGTCGCGCTTTACTCCGGTGCCGTGACGACCAGGACAGGCACGGTTGTGCTGACCTACGAGCAGGCGCTGGCCTGGCAGGCAGTGCCATGGACCAAGCCCAACGCGGATTGCGGCGGGCTCACCAACTACTGGGCGAAGGCGCCGCAGACATGAGCGATGTGCTCACCGCGGATGTCGTGATCGTCGGCTCCGGCGTGGCAGGTGCCATGACTGGCCATTCGCTCGCGCGTGCCGGCGTGAAGGTGCTGATTCTCGAGGCCGGCCCTCGGGTCGACCGCGCCAGGGCGGTCGTGCAGTTCCGCAATTCGCCGGTCAAGGACGCGAACTCGCCGTATCCGGCCAACCCCATGGTGCCGCAACCGGATCTGTCGAACATCGGCGCGTATTACGTGCAGGCGGGACCCGTGACGTTCAATGGCCTGCAGGCACGCGTGGTCGGCGGCACCACGTGGCACTGGGGCGGCCTCACACTGCGTTATCGACCCAACGACTTCAGGCTCAAGTCCAGGTTCGGCGTGGGCGTCGACTGGCCGCTTTCCTACGACGACCTCGAGCCGTGGTACGCGGAGGCGGAGCGGCAGATCGGGGTCTGCGGCCCGCCCGACTACGACTGGGGCGCACCGCGCTCCACGCCGTATCCGATGCCGCCGATCGCGCCGTCGTACCTCGACTCGGTGATCGGCACGGCATGCGGCAAGGTCGGTCTCACGCTCGGCACCTTCCCGCATGGGCGCAATTCCGTGGGTTTCGACCAGCGCCCGCCGTGTTGCGGCAATGCGTCGTGCGTGCCCATCTGCCCGATTGGTGCCAAGTACGACGCCTCGGTGCACGTCGCGAAGGCGGAGGCCGCGGGGGCGCGTGTCGAGCCGCTGGCGATCGCGCACGAGATCGTCATCGGCGCGGACCGCAAGGTGACGGCGATCCGGTTCAAACGCCCCGACGGCAGCGTGCACGAGGCGCGCGGCAGGATCTTCGTCATTGCCGCGCATGCGATCGAGACCGCGAAGCTGCTGCTGATGTCCACTGTGCCCGGCCGCGACCATACGGTTGCCAACAGCAGCGATCAGGTCGGCCGCAATCTGCTGACGCAGCTCGACGAAGGCATGATCGGGCTCACCCGCGAGAAGCTCTATCCATATCGCGGTCCGGTCGAGACCAGCGGCATCCGCGAGTTGCGGGACGGTGACTTCCGCCGCATGCACGGCGCGTCGGGAACCTCGCCGTCGAATGAAGGCTGGGTCCGTGCGCTGGGGCCGTTCAAGCTCGCGCAGAAGTTCGCGGCGACGGGACTGCGCGGCGCCGCGCTCAACGCCGCGATCAGCGACCACATGTCGCGCGAACTCGCGATCGGGCCTTCGGTGGAAGTACTGCCCGATCCGGACAATAGGGTGACGCTTGCGCGCGACCAACTCGACCCGCTCGGGCTCCCGCGTCCGCGGATCCAGTTCAGGTGGGGCCGGTACGAGCAGGACGGTGCCAAGGTCGCAATGGACTATGTGCTCGGCCTCATGAATGCGCTCGGCGCCACCGATGTGCAGCGCCTCGGACCCGTCACCGACAGCGCGGTGATGGGCGGAACGTGCCGGATGGGTAACGACGCCCGGACGTCGGTCGTCGATCGCAACCTGCGCACGCACGATCACCCCAATCTCTACCTGATCGGTTCCGCGACGTTTCCCACGATCACGGCATCGCCGCCGACGCTGACCATTGCCGCGTTCGCAATGCGCGCCGGGCTACAGATTCGCTCGGACCTGCAGTCCAGTTAGCACCGGAACGCGACGGGTGCGGGTCCGCGTGAACGGCACCGGCCGGCGCAGGCTTCGCGGGTCATGACTTCCAGAACCATGCAGGGCCGTATTGGGCCTGACGGGCGCGCAACCGCCCTCGTATAATCCGCGCATGGTTGCCGTACTGCACTCGTCCACCGCGTCCGTCGCGCCGCAGGCCGTCGCGGCGTGGCTCGACTCGATCGCGGCCGACTATTCCGCGTCCGAGCGCGAGTCGTTTGCCTCCGCCTTTGAACTTGCGCGTGCGCACGCCGCGACGGAGGTGATGCCGGAGGGTGAACCGGCACTCGATCGTGCGCTGGGCACGGCGACCATTCTTGCCGGCTTGAAGCTTGACGCCGATTCGATACGTGGCGCCTTGCTGCTGCCATTGTCGTTGGCCAAGGCCTTCGACCCTGCGGTCGTGCAGGCGCAATTCGGCGCTGAAGTGGCGACGCTGGTGACCGGCGTGGCCCGGATGGGTGGCATTCGCGCGACGCCGGGTACCGGCGACAAGGAAGCGCGGGCTGCGCAGGCGGAAAACCTGCGCAAGATGTTGCTGGCGATGGTGGACGACATCCGCGTGGTGCTGATCAAGCTCGCCGAGCGCACGCAGGCGCTGCGGGCGATGACGAAGGGCGACTCTCCGCTTCGCGCCCACGCCGCGCGGGAGGTGCTCGACCTGTTCGCGCCGCTGGCCAATCGCCTTGGCATCTGGCAGCTGAAGTGGGAACTGGAGGACTTGAGCCTGCGCGCGCTCGAGCCGGACACCTACATGTCCATTGCCAGGATGCTGGACGAGCGCCGCATCGACCGCCAGCGCTACATCGAGGATGTGCTGTCCGCGCTCAAGGACGAGTTGAAGGCGGCAGGCATCGTGGCCGACGTCACCGGCCGGCCGAAGCACATCTTCAGCATCTGGACCAAGATGCGCAAGAAGCAGGTGGGCATCGACGCACTCTACGACATCCGCGCGGTGCGCGTGTTGGTGGACTCGGTGAAGGACTGCTACACGACGCTAGGCATCGTGCACCATCGCTGGACGCCGCTGGCGGGGGAGTTCGATGATTACATCGCGCGACCGAAGGCCAACAATTATCGCTCGTTGCACACCGCCGTCATCGGTCCGGAGGACAAGCCGCTCGAGGTGCAGATCCGCACGCGCGACATGCACCAGCATTCGGAGTACGGGGTGGCGGCGCATTGGCGCTACAAGGAAGGCGGGCACCGGGCGGCACGCACCGATCCCACCTTTGACGAGCGGATCGCGTGGCTGCGACAGGTGCTCGACTGGAAGGATTCGGTGGCCGACTCCGGCGAGTGGCTGTCGGCGTTCAAGGAAAGCCTCTTCACCGATTCGATCTACGTGCTGACACCGCAGGGCAAGGTCGTGGATCTGCCGCGTGGCGCCACGCCGGTCGACTTTGCCTATGCCGTGCATACCAACCTCGGCCATCGCTGCCGCGGCGCCAAGGTCGACGGGCAGATGGTGTCGCTGCACCACGTCCTCGACAATGGTCAGCGCGTCGAGATCATCACGGTCAAGCAGGGCGGTCCGTCGCGCGACTGGCTCAACGCCGACCTGGGCTACGTCACCAGCAACCGCGCCCGCGCGAAGGTGCGGCAGTGGTTCAAGGCGCAGCAGCACGACGAAACGGTGGCGCAGGGCCGGGTGATGGTCGACCGTGAACTGGCCCGCCTCGGCCAGACCGCATTGAAGCTCGAGGCCGTCGCCGCCAAGGCCGGGTTTGCCGACACCGAGGAATTTTTCGCAGCCTTCGCGCGCGACGACATCAATTCGAAGCAGGTGCAGACCGCGATCACTGCCGTCGCGCAGCCCATCGCTGCGCCGGTTATCGATACCCCCATGGTTGCGACGCGGCAGAGCAAGGCCGCGGGCGCCGGCGGCGGCATTCTGGTCGTGGGCGTCGACCGGCTGATGACCGGTCTCGCGCGCTGCTGCAAGCCGGCACCGCCGGATCCGATCGTCGGCTTCGTCACGCGTGGCAAGGGCGTGACGATCCATCGCACGAGTTGCAGCAATGTCACGCGGATGCGCGCGGCGCAGCC
>JANNKR010000239.1:0-9835 GCA_031396395.1 Betaproteobacteria bacterium | reverse complement strand
TCCGCGGCCCGGATCAGCGGTGCGTTCGCGGCGAGCGACGGCGGCGCACTCTGTGCGTACGCTTCATCCTCGGCGCCATCGGCACGGGGGATGGCATCGACGTCCACCCAGTCCGCGATGGCGCCCAGCGCGGCCGGCGCCACGCCCTGGCCTGCGAAGAGGCGCGCCAGCCGCGCACGCTCGATCGCACCCGCGGTGTCGTCGCGCGCCAGCGCGTTGAGGTTGAATCGTGCCTGCGCGTCTTCGATGCGGCCCTGAATGGAACCGTTGGCGATGGGGGTGGCCGGCAGCGGAAAGGCCCATGTCTCGCGCAGGTGATCGACCGCCGTGCCGCGCGCGTCCTCGCGCAGGATCTGGCGCGCCCATTGCACGCCGGCCAGCGCCAGCGACTGTGCCTGCACCTGATCGCGACGGTGCGTGACATCGGCCAGCCATCGCTGCTGGTCCGCGGCCAGGGCCACCGCCACCGTGGCCGCAAGCGCCGCAATCAGCATCGCCATCAACAGCGCGGCACCGCGGGCATGCCGGATCATCGCAGCACGAAAGCGCGCTCCACGCGCACCCCGTCGGCCAGTAACAGCGTCATGCGCACGGCGCGCGGCAGGTCGGCGTCCGCGGCGCCCGGCCAGCGGTCGCGCCACGCGCCGTCGCGCGCGAGGTACGCGAGTTCGAATTGCGCCACTTCCGGCACCAGAGGGTAGACCGCGGGCGCGGCGCCACCCGGACGATCGAGATGGGGCCAGTACGCGATCTCGACCGTGCCATCGCGCCAGCGGTAGCCGACCCGCTGCCCGCCAAGGCCCGGCTCGACGCTGAACTCGGCCCCGGCCCGGCTGAACTCCAGCGCGCCCTGGCGGCCGTGGCCGACGGTGCCCAGCCACGGGGCTTCGCGCGCATTGCCCACGCGCACGCTGCGGGGGACGGCCTGGCGGATGTCAGCTTCGAAGCGCACGAAGAACGATTCGAGCGTGCGCCAGCGCTGCGCTTCGCCGGCAAGGCGGGTCTCGCCATCGGTCAGCGCGGCCGTGGCGCGATACGCCAGCACGGCGATGGTGGCGAAGATGGCGAGTGCCAGCAACGCCTCCACCAGCGTGAAGCCACGCGAGCGCCGGGGACTCATGGCAGCCCGTCCGGCGAGCCCAAGAATCCGATCAGCCGTGCCAGCACATAGTCCGGCGCTTGCGGCTCCGCCACCGTGATCTCGATGCGCCGGAATGCGGGGTTGGGCGTGGTGCCGATCGCGGCGCGCCACACGAAGCGGGTTCCGGCCTGTTCGGCCGCGCCTTCGGTGGCGCCGAGCGCGGGCCATGGTACGGCAATCTGGGCCGCGGCCAGTTGATTCTGCGCGACCCACAGCGCGAGCGTGCGCGCCTTCAGTGCCGAGGCGTTGTCGGCACCCTGTGCCAGCGCGCGCATGCCCGCGGCCAACGCCACCGCCACGATTGCCAGCGCGACCAGGATCTCGACCAGCGTGAAGCCGCGGCCTTGCCTCATGGCGCCGGCGCGTCGGGCAACCGGGTCAACGCCACGCGATTGAGCGGATCGGCCGCCACTTCGAGCGTGACGGTGGACGCCGCGAGCGTGAACGCCAGCGGATCGTTGCGACCCGAGGGGCGCAGCGGCAGGATCGACTCCGCCGGCACCGGCGCCCCCGCAAATCGCGTTGCGCGCAACTGCATGGACGCGGGCAGCGTACGCGGCGCCAGCACATCGTCATCCGCCAGTGGCTGCCAGGTGCCACGATCCGGATCGCGCCGCCAGAAGCGCCAGCCCGCACCCTCGGCGGAAACGCCAAGCGTTTCGGCGCGCACCTGCGCCCGCGCGGCGGCGTGCTCGATGGCGCCGGCAAAGCGACGCGCCTCGCGCGTGGCGGCGCCGGCATCATCATTGGAAAAGGCGATGGACGCGGCGGCAGCGGCGATGCCCAGCACGACGATCACCACCAGGATTTCAATCAGCGTGAAACCCGCCATGCGGGCCGCCGGGTGACGGGAACGCGGTGACGCCCGAGGTGCTAGAGATCCCATGAGCCGATGTCGGCGTCGATGCCGGAACCACCGGGCTGGCCGTCGGCGCCGAAGCTGAAGACTTCGATTTCGCCGCGCACGCCGGGAATCACGAAGACATAGGCGCGGCCCCACGGGTCCTTGGGCAGTCGCTCCAGGTAACCACCGGGCTTCCAGTTGGGCGGCGCCGGCGGCTGTTCCGGTTTCGCGATCAGCGCCGGCAGACCCTGCTCGGCCGTGGGGTAGCGCTGGTTGTCGAGGCGGTAGAGTTTCAGTGCCTGCATGATCGTCGCGATGTCGCTTTTGGCGGCGATCGCGCGCGCCTCATCGGGTCGCTCGAGCACGCGCGGTACCACCAGCGCGGCCAGGACGCCGAGAATCACGATCACCACCATGATTTCGATCAACGTGAAGCCGGCTGACGAAGGGCGACGCGACAGGCAGACGTGGCGGTAGGATGGCATGGCCCGATTATAATGCGCCGCAGCGCGCGTCCGGTCACAGACACGGCCGGGCGCAAACCCTTCATGACCCTGGCTCGCTCCTTCCGCTACGTTGTCGCCTTGAGCGCGCTTGCCGCCATGGCCGCGGGCGGGTTCGCGTGGAGCGTGCTGTCGCGGCCGTTGCCGCTGCCGCAGTCGCCCTATGCGTTCGAGGTACGGTCCGGCGCGTCGCTGGGAACGGTGGCCCGGGAGCTCGAAGCCGCAGGCGCGCTGCCGCACCCGTGGGTGCTGCGTTTGGTGGCGCGATGGCGCGGACAGGACCGCACGATCAAGGCCGGCAGCTACGAAATCGAGTCCGGCATCACATTGCCGCAACTACTGGCCACGCTGACCGAAGGTGATGTGGAGCGCAGCGCCTTCGTGATCATCGAAGGGTCGACCTTTGCCGAGGTGCGGCGGGCGATGCGCGCCAGCACGGCGTTGCGCAACACCGTACTCGACCTGCCCGATGGCGAACTGATGGCGCACCTTGGCGCCGCCGAAACATCGCCGGAGGGCGCCTTTCACCCCGATACGTACTTCTTTGCCGCAGGCAATGCCGACGTGGCGGTGTTGCGACGTGCGTTGCGGGCGCATCAGGCGCGGCTGGCGGAGGCGTGGGCGCGGCGGGCGCCGGACCTGCCGCTCAAGTCGCCGGCCGAGGTGCTGGTGCTGGCCTCGATCGTCGAGAAGGAAACCGGACGCGCGGCCGACCGGCCATTGATCGCCTCGGTATTCATCAACCGGCTTCGCCTTGGCATGCGGCTGCAGACCGACCCGACCGTGATCTACGGCATGGGCGAGCGCTTCGACGGCAACCTGCGCCGTCGCGATCTCGAAGCCGACACGCCATGGAACACGTACACGCGCGATGGACTGCCCCCGACGCCGATCGCCATGCCGTCGCAGGCGTCGCTGGCCGCAGTGGTGAATCCGCCGAAGTCGGAATACCTGTACTTCGTTGCGCGCGGGGATGGCAGTTCCCAATTCTCGACCAATCTCGCCGACCACAACCGGGCCGTGTCAAAATTCCAGAAAGGCGGGCGATAGCGCGCCTGCCCATTCCAGCGAGACTCTCCTTGAATCCTCCCCGCGGACGCTTCATCACGCTTGAAGGCGTCGACGGCGCCGGCAAGAGCTCGCACGTCGCGGCGCTGGCCGAGGCCATCGTCGCATTGGGACATCGTGTGGTCACCACGCGCGAGCCGGGCGGTACGCGGATCGGCGAGGAACTGCGCGAAATGCTGCTGCACACGCCGATGACGCGCGCGGCCGAAACCCTGCTGATGTTTGCGGCCCGCAGCGAGCATGTCGAGCAGGTGATCCGGCCGGCTCTGATCCGCGGCGATTGGGTGCTGTGCGATCGCTTCAGCGATGCCACCTACGCTTATCAGGGCGGCGGGCATGGCGTCGACCCCGCGCGGATTGCCGAACTCGAGCGCTTCGTGCACGATGATTGCCGCCCGGATCTCACCATCCTGTTCGACGTGCCGCCCGCCGTTTCGCGCGAGCGCCTCGAGCGCGCGCTGGCAGAAGGCCGCGAGCTCGACAAGTTCGAAGTGGAGCGCGAAGACTTCTTCCTGCGCGTGCGGGCAACGTATCTCGCGCGCGCCGCGGCCGAGCCCGCGCGCTTTCGCGTTGTCGATTCGGCGCAGTCGCGCGAGCAGGTCGGGGCGGCGTTGGTGGAACTGTTGCAGCGATGAGCGAGCCCACCGCGGAAATTTCCACCAGCGAGCCATGGCCGGCGCTGTTGCCGTGGCAGGTCGATGCGGCGCAGACCCTGTTGGCCGGGCGGGCCACGTGGCCGCACGCGCTGCTGCTCGATGGTCCGCGCGGTATCGGCAAGCACATCCTGGCCCTGAACCTCGCGCGATCGCTGCTGTGCGAGCAACCGCTGGCCACCGGCCTGGCGTGCGGCCAGTGCCCGAGTTGCCGCTATGTCATGGCCGGGCAGCATCCGGACCTGCGCATGGTGGAGCCGCTGGCCGTCGAGGACGACGGCACGATCAAGGTGCTCGATGCCATTCCGGTCGATGCGATTCGCGCGCTCACCCGCTGGGCGCAGATCACCAGTCACCGCGGCCGCGCCAAGGTTGCGCTGGTCGTGCCGGCGGAATCCATGAATGCCGCGGCCGCCAATGCGCTGCTGAAGACGCTGGAAGAGCCGCCACCGCAAACCTTTCTGATGCTGATCGCGCATCAGCCCGGAAGGCTTCCCGCCACGATTCGCAGCCGGTGCCGGCGGGTGCCCGCGCCGCGCGCGGACGCCGCAGTGGCGCAGGCGTGGATGGCGTCCCTGGGCGTGGCCAACCCCCCATCGCTGCTGGGCCAGGCGGGCGGAGCGCCGCTGGTGGCGGTGGCGCTGGCCGACCCCGCGCTGCAGCAGGAGCGCAAGATCTGGCTGGATGCATTGTCGCAGCCGCGGGCAATGTCGTCGGTGGCGCTGGCCGCGCGCATCGACGGGGCCCCGCGCGACGAGCGCAAGGCGCGCCTCGCCCAGGCCATCGACTGGCTGATTGCCTGGACGGCCGATCTGGGCCGCGTGGTCGGTGGCGGCCGTCCGCTGTTCAACCCCGATTTTGCGGCGCCACTGGACGTCCTGGCCGGCGCGGTGGCGCCCCGGCCGCTCTTTCGCTATCATCGTTCTCTATTGCGGCAGCGCATGCTGGTCGCGCATCCGCTGCAACCAAGGCTGGTGGCGGAAATGGTGCTGCTCGATTACCGGAGTGTCTTTCCCTGATCATGGTCGACCCCAAGACCCCGCCCCCTGCCTCGGCCGCCAATGCTGCGCGGCCCGGCGTGCTGTCGCTCAACATCCGCGAGAAGGCAGCGCTTTACGCCGCGTATATGCCGTTTCTGAAGGGCGGCGGCATCTTCATCCCCACGTCACGGCAATACGCCCTGGGTGAGGAAGTCTTCATGCTGCTGTCGCTGATGGACGATCCCAACCGCCTGGCCGTGCAGGGCAAGGTCGTCTGGCTTACCCCGGAAGGCGTGCAGGGCAACCGCACGCAGGGCATCGGCGTCCAGTTCACGCAGGATGACACCGGTGCCGCAGCGCGCGCCACGATCGAGAAGATCCTGGGCGAGTCGCTCGCTTCCACGCGTCCGACGCACACGATGTAGTTCGCGGGTGGCGCGCGGACACGCGCGGTGCGTTTCCCAGTTTGATTTCTGATGGTCGGTCCCCGTGTTCGTCGATTCGCATTGCCACCTCGATTTTCCTGAACTTGCCGCCGAACTGCCCGCGGTCCTCGCGGCCATGCGCGAGCACCACGTCACCCACGCGCTGTGCATCGGCGTTGACCTGCCCGCGTGGCCCAAGGTCGTGGCGATCGCGCAGGCGCACGCCAATCTGTACGCGACCGTTGGCGTGCATCCGGACTACACGGACACCCCCGAGCCGACCGTCGCCGAACTCGTCACCATGTCCGCCACGCCCAAGGTGGTGGCGATCGGCGAGACCGGCCTGGATTACTTCCGCCTGGAAGGCGACCTCGAGTGGCAGCGCGAGCGCTTCCGCCGGCATATCCGCGCCGCCCGCGAATGCGGCAAGCCGCTGGTGATCCACACGCGATCCGCCGCGGCCGATACCATTGCCATCATGCGCGAGGAGGGTGCCGCCGCAGCCGGTGGCGTCATGCATTGCTTCACCGAGACCTGGGACGTCGCGCGGCGCGCGCTCGATCTCGGCTTTCACATCTCGTTTTCCGGTATCGTCACGTTCAAGAACGCGCTGGCGATCAAGGATGTCGCGCAGCGGGTTCCGCTGGATCGGATGCTGATCGAAACCGACAGTCCGTACCTGGCACCCGCGCCGCATCGCGGCAAGCGCAATCAACCCGCCTGGGTCCCGCTGGTGGCCGCGGAAATCGCGCGCCTGCGCGAGGTCCCGGTCGAGACCATCGCCGTGGCCACCACGGCCAATTTCTTCAACCTCTTCAAGATCGACCTCCATGCCCCTGCTGCTGCACACTGATCAACGGAACATCACCTTTCTCCGGCGTTACGCCGGTGTCCTGCTGATGGCCGCGTTCGCCGCACAATCCGCGCACGCGCAGCTCAACGACGATCTGGTGTTCGCTGCCGTCAATGATCGCGTACCGTTGGCCAGGGAACTGCTGGCCAAGGGCGTCGATTCCAACACCGTCGATGCCGAAGGCTCGCCGGTGCTGGTGATCGCCGCGCGCAGCGGTTCCGCGGGTGTCGTCGATGCCTTGCTGGCCGGTGGCGCCAAGGTCAATGCGCGCACGCCATCCGGTGACACCGCGCTGATGACCGCAGCGATCACCGGCAACATCGAGATTGCGAAGAAACTGCGCCAGCGCGGCGCGGAAATCGACGGCACGGGGTGGACACCATTGATCTACGCGGCCACCGGAGGGCAGGATGCGATGGTCACCTACCTGCTGGGAGAAGGCGCCAACATCAATGCCGCTTCGCCCAATGGCACCACGGCACTGATGATGGCGGTGCGCGAAGGCAAAGGCTCGACCGTCACGCTGTTGCTTGCCAAGGGTGCCGATGCCACCAAGCGCAACCAGAACGGCGCCAGCGCGCTGACCTGGGCGTTGCGAAACAACGAAAAAGCAATGGCCGATGCGCTGAAACGCGCCGGTGCAGCCGAGTGATCAGCGCGTAACGGCGTCGGCGTCAGGCGCCGCCAGAGTGGGTGAGAGCGCCTGGAAATTCGGCGTCTCGGCCAGCGCGGGTGAAATCATGCTGGGCACCAGCGCCGGCAGCACGCCCACCAGGCGCCGGGCGCCATCGAAATTCTTCTTCCAGTAGGACTCGGACAGCCGCGCGATCTCGACCTCGCCACCAGTGGCGGGCGCGTGAATGAAGCGGTTGTCGCCGAGATAGATGCCGACATGCGAGAACTGGAAGCGGCGCGTGTTGAAGAACACGAGGTCGCCGGGTTTCAGGTCGCCCATCGCGATTTTGCTGCCGATGCTGCTCATTTCGCGCGACGTGCGCGGCAACGTCACGCCGGTCACTTCCTGAAACACGTAGCGGACGAGGCCGCTGCAATCAAGACCGCTTTCGGGCGAGTTGCCGCCGTAACGGTAGTCCACGCCGATCAGGCCCAGCGCGTAGATCGCCACGTCCTGCGCGCCCGTCCAGACCTTGCCGGCCGTTTCGAGCGCGGTGGACGTCAGCGTGCGGGGCGCCGGCGCGTCCTTGGCATACGCCGTGGACCACGCGCAGGCGCACGCGAGGCAGGCAACGGCAAGCGAACGGCGGCGGCTGACGACGACAGGCATCCGGCTATTGTCGCGGATTGGCAACAAACGCGCAACGCTGGGCGGCGCTAGCCACGGCGCGCGAGGTCGGCGCGGGCCTTCCTCGCGGCCTTGGCATCCATGACCAGTGGCCGCGTCAGTTCAATGCGGTCACCGCTGCGCAATGGCGTGGTCGGTGCGGCGCGCTGCCCGAAAATGGCAAACGCAAGTGCGCCCGCGTCAAGCTGCAGTCGCGAAATCAATCCGCTGGCGGCCACGGCGTCAGCGATCGTGGCGGTGGCCGGCAGCTCGAGCGCAACGGCGGCCTCGACGCCAGGCGCGGCATAGACAACGGTGATCGCCAGCATCACCCCGGTGCCGGCGGTTGGCACGTTGCCTCCGCTCGCCGGACGAACGCGTCGATGAATGTGCTGGCGATGTGATTGAACACCGGCCCGATGATGCCTTCCAGCACCACGGTGGCGAATTCGTAGTTCAACGCAAACTCGGCCTTGCTGGCCTGGGCCGCCAGGGCGCGAAAACGCCACTCGCCGTGCAGCTGGCGAAACGGGCCGTCCTTCAGCATCACGACAATCGACTTGCCGGGTACGTTGGTGTTGTCGGTGGTGAAGTACGCCCGGACGCCGCGATAGTCGATCTCGATGCGCGCGGTCTTGCGGCTGCCTTTGTGGGCAAGCACCGACGCGCCGCTGCACCAAGGCAGGAATTCCGGATAGGCGGGCACATCGTCGACCAGGTCGAACATCTGCCTTGCGCTGTAGGGCACCAGCACTGATTTCACCACGCGAGGCATGTGGATGTTCCAGGGGTTGTTAACATACGTTGAGCCCGCCGCCATTCAGGCGGCACCATCGGACCCGTCATGAGCATCGTCGAAAACCGGAAAGCCTTCCACGACTATTTTATCGAGGAACGCGTGGAAGCCGGCCTTGCCCTCGAAGGCTGGGAGGTGAAGGCCATCCGCGCGGGGCGCGCCAACATCAAGGAAGCCTACGTCGTCATCAAGAACGCCGAGATCATGCTGATCGGCGCCCATATCTCGCCGCTGACTACCGCCTCCACGCACGTGCATGCCGATCCCACGCGCTCGCGCAAGCTCCTGATGCACCGGGAGGAGATCAACCGGCTCGTCGGCAAGGTCGAGCGCGCGGGCTATACGCTGGCGCCGCTGGACCTTCATTTTCGCACCGGTCGGATCAAGCTCGAAGTCGGGCTGGCCAAGGGCAAGAAGCAGCACGACAAGCGCGAATCCATCAAGGAACGCGACTGGGCGCGCGAGCAGCAGCGGCTCCTGCGCAATCGTACGGGGGCCTGAACGCCGACCCCGTTGGTCCGCTGGGCCGCCGTGGGGCCGCGGGGCCGCGGGCGCAATGACGACCATTTGCGGATCGAGTTGATACGTACGATGATCGATGGCAGTGAATTCCTCTTTGTCGCGTGCTGGGCGAATGATAATACGTCCGCCGCGAACATTGGCGAAATCGAACGCATGCAAAGGCTGTCCGCACTCGAACATGACGTAGTTCGTGGCATCCACGACATTGTTGATCGGCTTGACTCCTATTGCAATTAGACGCGTCTGCAACCAAAGCGGGCTCGGACCGATTTTAACTCCGCGAATCAATCGACCAATGTAGCGAGGGCAGGATTCCTCGAATTGATTCTCGATAACCAGGGTTTTTGACGCGGGTTCGTCTAGGGTCTTAAGTTGAGGTGAAGGAAACCGCAGCTCACATTGCAAAAGGACAGACGCTTCTCGAGCAATACCGATGTGGCCAAGGCAATCGCCTCGATTGCTTGTGATTTCAAGATCGATTACCGGCACGCCATCTACCATGACGGTGCTCTCATGATTCAGGCCCGTCAGTGCCCAGCGAGTCGCCATTTCTTCATGACCGATGCCGATATCAACGTAGTCCGACAACCATTCCCACGAGACTAACATGCACTTTACTCACTATCGTTGTTCTTTACTGAGCCGCAGGCGCTAGCCGCGTTCATCATCGATTCGTTTTCGATCGCGGCTAGCGCCCGCGGCTCAAATAGCTGTTTCATGGCTAAGATGCAAATTGACGGAGAAAGCGGACGTCGCTCCGATACAAAT
>JANNKR010000174.1:0-11942 GCA_031396395.1 Betaproteobacteria bacterium | reverse complement strand
GCATGTTCGCCTCGCGGCAGATGCATGTGGATCGCGCCCCGCACCTGCGCGAGCGGCGTCGTAGGTGGTGGCGCAAGCGAGCCCAGGTGCACGAACCATGTATCGGGGCGCGGCGCCACGAAGACGAGGCCGTCATCGGCGAAGTGCGCGTTCAGCCGATCGATGAATGCATCGGCATCGCCCACGGACAGGTCGTCGACGCGTCCGCCGAGCAGCACGTCATCTCTGCCCGCGACCAGTGCAATGGGATCCGCGCGGGCAATGGGCGTGGAACCGAGAGGGACCAGGGCGCCGCGCGCAGCCACCGGCCCGAGCGGGGTCGATGCCGGCATCTGCGCGACCGCGAGGAGCACGGCGTCGATGCCCGCGGCTTCGGGGCGCGGCGCAGGCGCGCGCCGGGCCAGCGCTGCCAACTCCGGCGAGGCGGCCAGCGCCGCGGGTGGCAACGTGAGCAGTGAGGGCAGGACCAGCGTGAGCTGCATGGCGTCGTGATGTCGGCGCGTGCATGTCGACGCGTTCGGGAACCTTGCGGCGGGCGCCGAGTCTAGCATGCGATAATTCACGGATTAATTTGCTTCCCGTCCCGTCCGCTATCGCCTCCCCATGTCGCTTCGCACCACATACTTCGCGCCTCGTTTTTTTGCGCCGGCGCGCCGCCTGGCGCGACGCGGCGGCACGCGCAGCAGCGCCACCGCGGCTGCTGCATAACCCGTGACGCCCTACGAACTCGCCATCGGCTTGCGTTACACGCGGGCGCGCAAGGGGTCCGGTCGCAATTCGTTCATTTCGTTCATCTCGCTGATTTCGATGGCCGGCATTGCGCTGGGCGTGGCGGCGCTGATCGTCGTGCTGTCGGTGATGAACGGCTTCCAGGAAGAACTGCGCAACCGCATCCTGGCGGTGGCCTCGCATATCGAGATACGCGGCCTGCCGCAGCTCGCCGATTGGCCGCAGGTGGCCGCCATTGCCAGGGAGGAGCCGCGCGTCAAGGCCGCGGCTCCGTATGTGCTCGGCCAGGCGATGCTTGCTGCCGGCGACGTCAATCGTGGCGGGTTGATCCGCGGGATCGATCCTGCGCGCGAGGATAGCGTCGCCGACATCGGCAGGCACATGCGCAAGGGCAGTCTCGCGGACCTGAAGCCCGGTGCGTTCGGCATCGTCCTCGGCGCCGAACTGGCGCGCGCGCTGAACGTCATGCCCGGCGACTCCGTGGTGGTGATCACGCCGCAGGGCAGCGTCACACCGGCCGGCACGCTGCCGCGCCTCAAGAGTTTCAAGGTCACCGGCATCTTCGAAGTCGGCATGTTCGAGTTCGACAACGGTCTGGCACTCATCAACATCGAGGATGCGCAGCGCCTGTACCGGATGGACGGCGTGTCCGGCGTGCGCTTGAAGATCGACGACCTGTTCGCGGCGCCGCAGGTGGCCCGCGACCTATGGCAGAAAATGCCGGTATCCGCCGAGGTGCGCGACTGGACGCGCAATCACGCCAATTTCTTCCGCGCGGTGCAGATCGAAAAGCGGGTGATGTTCATCATCCTGACGCTGATCGTGGCCGTGGCGGCGTTCAATATCGTGTCGGCGCAGGTGATGGTGGTCACCGACAAGCAGGCCGATATCGCGATCCTTCGCACACTCGGCGCGACGCCGGCGTCGATCATGGCGATCTTCATCGTGCAGGGCGCGCTGATCGGGATGATCGGCACTGCGCTCGGTGTCGCCTTCGGCGTGCTGCTGGCGCTGAACATCGGCGTCGTGGTGCCGGCGCTGGAGCGGATGCTCAACATCCAGTTCCTCGACAAGTCCGTGTACTACATCAGCGACCTGCCGTCCGACCTGCAGCGCGCCGATGTCATCACCATCGCCGCGATTGCCCTGTTCCTCGCGCTGATCGCCACGCTCTATCCGGCGTGGCGCGCGGCCCGCGTCAATCCGGCCGAGGCGCTGCGCTATGAATGACGCGACGCCCGTCCTCGCGTGCCGCGCGCTGTCCAAGACCTACACCACGGGTCCCGCCGACGTGGTGGTGTTGCAGGGCGTGGACTTCGCCGTGCGACCCGGCGAGCGGGTGGCGATCGTGGGCACATCGGGTTCCGGCAAGAGCACGCTGCTGCACCTTCTGGGCGGGCTGGACGTGCCGACCGCAGGCGAGGTCAGGGTCGAGGGCGTGGACTTCGCCACGATGTCCGAAGCCGCGCGCGGACACGTGCGCAACCGCGCGCTGGGATTCATCTACCAGTTCCACCACCTGCTGCCCGAGTTCAGCGCGGTCGAGAACGCGGCAATGCCGCTGATCATTCGCCGCCTGCCGCCGCGCGAAGCGCAGGCGCAAGCCGCCGCAATGCTCGAGCGCGTGGGGCTCGGGCATCGGCTGAAGCACCGCCCCGGCGAACTGTCCGGCGGCGAGCGCCAGCGGGTGGCGCTCGCCCGCGCACTCGTCACCAAGCCGCGCTGCGTGCTGGCCGACGAGCCCACCGGCAACCTCGATCGCAAGACCGCGGGTGATGTGTTCGACCAGATGCTGGCGCTCAATGCGGGCGAGGGCACCGCGCTGGTGATCGTCACGCACGATCCGGAATTGGCGGCGCGCGCGGATCGCACACTTCATCTCGTCGACGGTCGCCTGACTTAGTGGCTTAGTTCGGACCGGATGCAGATGTTTGCCCGTCGCGGGCAACATGCGGCCCAGCGAATCAGCTAACCGGCGCGCACATCACGACCAGGTCGGCGCCGTCCCCTTCCGGCAGCCAGCCCTTCACCGTCATTTCGTTTCGCAGCGTCCGGTTCGTCATGTAACGATGGTTGGCATCCGGACGATTGCTGAACACCCGGTAGACAGGAATCGTGCCGCCCGGGCACGCGCCGTCGCTCGGCAGCACGACATGGAAGAACCGCGGATCCTCATTCACGAACGTCGGATTGGCGAGCGCTGTCGCGGCGCACTCGGCGGCACCGCGGCCGTAGAAGTGCGAATCGCCCTTGACCGGAGGAATGTAAAAGCGGCATACCGGCGATCCGCCGGCCGGCGAAGTCGTGAACACGTGGAATGACTGCCCGGTACGCGTCCACCCCTTGATGGCCACCCCTGCGTCGAGGATGGCGATCTCGCCACTGACGTGGGTGAGGAAATAGTGGTCCAGCGAGGTGTTGTAGTACTCGACCGCCAGCGCCCGCGGCGGAACGAACGAACTGTTGTGCGTGCTGACGAACCCTGCCACCGCATTGATGAACGCCGTGTCCTGGCCGGCGAAGAGATGATTCCCGCAACCGCTATCGGTGCCACCACTCAGACTGACCAGATCTTTAGCGGGCGCAGAAGTCAGCGCGGCATACAACTGGCCGCCCCGCGCAGAAAGGTCGTTCGGATGAACGATGATGAATGTCGGCCGCTTGATTTGAGAGGTAACCGACGCGTCCACGAGCCCGGGCGAGAAAAAGATCAATCCGACCGGGTCCTGCGGGGGCAGGAAGTTCGCCATATCCGCCACGATTTCGGTGGAGTTGCTGCCGCCGCTGATCCAGACCGGCACGTTGTGACGGCCCTGAACATAACGGACGACCTCCTGCACGTCGGACGGGTTGTAGATCGAGCCGTCGGAAGTTTTGTCGACGAGCGCGAGTGCGTAACCGCGCTCGGCAAAGGCCTGACGATTTCTCACGATCGGGCCGCATTGCCCCGTCGTCATCGATCCGTCGTCTGCGATGCCGAGTACGCCAGTACCCCCGGGAATTGCGATGATGACGGCAACGGGCGCCGGTGGAGCGACGTGCAGGAAACGCTGCAGGAACCCGCGCGACGGAACGTCCACCACGCTGATGGCGATCTGCGCAATCGCATCCGTTGCGAGCATCAACCCCAATAACAGGCTTGCGAGATTCTTGCCCATGACGTCCTCCCAAGCATGTGCGAGTCCACATTGACCGGGTGCGCACGGCTTGTGGTCGCCTTGTCGAGCGCCACACTAGCATCGATCGCCGCGGCAACGCAACGGCAGAAGACTGCGCTATGCGAACGACTTGGGACACGCTACGTCGCTATCGAACGGCCAGACTTCGCGACCGAAGGCCGCAACGAACAACCGACACGGGGGATGGCGCAGCGTGTCCGCAGATGTCGTCGTCGCCCGCGGAGGCGGCCGCTTCTTCGGCGTCAGTCGCCGACGGCACGCAGCGGCCCCGCATCGAGCAATCCTGCCTTGCGCGCGAGGCGCGCAAGTTCCGCGCGTTCCGCATCGTCCACGCCAAGCTGCGGCGCGCGCACCGTGGCATGCGCAATCAGCCCCTGCAGCTTCAGCACTTCCTTCATCCGCGGACGGTAGTCGCGGATGGGTGCGCGCCAGGCGTAGCGGGCGAGGGGACCCAGCCGGTCCCAGATTGCAAAGGCGCCGGCGAAGTCCCTCGCCTTCACCATTTTCTGCATCGCGATCAGCTCGGCGGTGGCCGTGGCGGCGAAGCCGATCAGCGCGCCGTCGCAGCCCATCACCATGGCCTCGCAGATAAAGGTGTCGCTGCCCGTCATGATGCCGAGCTTGCGCGGCAGCGTGCGCGCCGTCGCGATCGTCTCGACCGTCTTGGGCGTATCGAACGAGGCTTCCTTGAGGCCGATCAGCTGGGGAATGGTGGCCAACTGCGCAAGCGTCTCCGGCGGAAAGTCGGGGCCGAAGGCCTTGGGAAACTGGAACGCGATCAACGGCAGGTCGACGCCGTCGGCAATGGCCTTGTGATACGCATAGATCATCTCGGTGGGCACCGGATTGCCAAGGAAGGTCGGGAAGGGCGGAAACACGGCCAGCGCGTCCGCGCCGGCGGCCTTCAGTTCGCCGCCCCAGCGCACCGCGCCGCGCGTCGATCCGGCGATCAGCCCGGATACCAGCGGGACGGCGCCGGCGATCACCTCCTTGCACACCCGCAGCACTTCGAGTTGCTCGTCGTGATCGAGCGAAGGGCCTTCACTGGCGTCCATGTTCATCGCGATGGCAGTGGGCCGCTGCGCGGCGATCCAGCCGATATACGAACGCAACGATGTCCAGTCGATGCTGGCGTCGGGCAGCATGGGCAGCACGGGCGCGGCAACGATGCCTTCAAGCACAAATGCGGTCATGAGGGTACTCCGGGGAGCGTGGTGACGGCGGCGCCATGCAGCACGCCGCGCGCGAGGAAAATGCTGGTGATGGCTTCCGCGGCTTCGACGAATTCGGGCAGGCGTCGTGCATCGAGCCCGCGCGGACGCGCCATCCGGATGTCCATGATCCGCTCGATCCTGCCGGGACGCGGCGACATCACGACCACACGGTCGGCCAGCAGCACCGCCTCGTCAATCGAGTGCGTGATGAACAGCACCGTCTTGCGGGAGGCAAGCCACAGCGCCTCGAGGTCGAGGCGCATCTGCTCGCGCGTCAATGCATCGAGCGCGCCGAAGGGCTCGTCCATCAGCAGCAGCGGCGCGTCGTGGATCAATGCGCGCGCGATGGCCACGCGCTGGCGCATGCCTCCGGACAGTTCATGGGGAAAGCGGTCGGCAAAATCGCGCAGGCCGACCTGTTGCAGCAGCCCCAGTGCGCGCTCGCGCCATGCGCGTGGATCCTTGCCACGCAGCTCCACCTGCACCAGCACGTTTTCGAGCGCGCTGCGCCAATCGAGCAGCACGGGGCTCTGGAAGACGATGCCGAGGTTGGTCTGTGGCCGGTCGACGAGACGCCCGCCGACGCGCACTTCGCCGGTCGTGGGCAGGTGCAGTCCCGCGACCAGCCGCAACAGCGTGCTCTTGCCGCAGCCGGACGGGCCGACGATGGCCAGGAATTCGCCTTCGCGGATCGCGAGGTCGATATGCTCCAGCGCGTGCGTCTCGCGACCGTCGCGCCGGTAGGTCTTGGCGACGCTCGCAATGTCAACATAGGCAGCGGGAGACGCACGATTCCCCGTAGGCGAGGCTTCAGCCTCGCGTGGTGAATCGGTGCGACATACCCGCGAGGCTGAAGCCTCGCCTACAGACGAAACGGTGTCGCCCACGGAACCTTCCGTGGGCACTATTGCGGCACGAATTCGTTCGTATGGAACGTGGTCCACGTCTTGTCGGTCGAAAGGTCGCGGTAATTCTTGAGGATCGCCAGCGTCTGGTCCCAGTCGGCCTGCGCGCCCATGCCGATCCTGCCCTTGGAGTTCTTCGAATCGAGCAGCTCGATGTCGACCATCAGCTGGTCAAGCGTGGACTGGCGGTTGATGTCCGGCTTCACCTTCATCGCGGCATCGACCGCGGCGCCCGGATTCTTCTTCGCTTCCTCCCAGGACTTCACCGTCGCGCGGACAAATCGCTTCACGAGGTCGGGATTCTTCTTGATCGTGTCGCCGGAGGTGAGAATGGTCATGCCGACGATGTTGGCGCCCCAGTCGGCATAACGCATCGCCGACGGATTGCCGCCCTTGTACTTAATTAGGAAGTACTGGTCGTCGGCGCCGCCGAGCAGCGCATCGGTTTTCTTCTCGAGCACCGTCACGACCTTGGCGGCGGGATCGACCTGCACCATGCCGATCTTGGTGCAATCGACGTTGTTGGCCTTGCACACCGCCTGCAGCAATGAACCGAGCGGATCGCCGGCGGACACCGCCACCTTCTTGCCTTCGAGGTCCTTAGGCGTCTTGATGCCGGTCTCGGCCAGCGAGACCACCGAGAAGCCGGTGGTGTTGAGCAGCGACATCACGCTCTTGATGTCCGCGCCCTTCGCCGCCGTCAGGATCAGCGACGAGGAGTCGGCCAGCCCAAAGGTGTCCGAACCTGCTGCAACCACCTGCACGGTGTTGGCCGAACCGCGGCCTTCGTTGATGGTGAGGTCGATGCCTTCGGCGGCGTAATAGCCTTTCTCCTTGCCGTAATAGAACGGCACATGCAGGCCGCCCAGGTACCAGTTGAGGCGCAGCGAGGCCTTGTCCTGGGCCTGCGCAAGCGGAATGGCGCCCAGCACGAACAGGGCAAGGATGGTGGCGATGCGGGCAAGCTTCATTGCGTTTTCCTCCGGGAGTTACCCGCACGGATGGCGGGTCGAGTTTTCGTCACAGCGTGGCGTCGCGGGTCTGGGTCTGTTGCGAGACGTGCCAGGGAATGGCAAGCCTTTCGATGACTTCGACGGCGTAGTACACGACGAGGCCGATCAGCGACAGCACGACGATCGTCGCGAACACCATTGGCGTATCGAGCTGGCCGTTGTACTGCAGCAGGAGGTAACCCAGGCCGCGGTCCGAGGCCACGAATTCCGCCACCACGGCCGCCGTGGCGGCAAGGGCCGCGCCGACCTTGAGGCCCGTGAAGATCTGCGGCAGCGCCTGGGGCAGGCTGATCTTGAAGAACATGCGCAGCCTGCTGGCACCCGTGGTGCGCGCGAAGTCCATCACGTCCCGGTCGGCACTCTTGAAGCCGGCAATGCTCGCCACCACGATCGGGAAGAACGAAAGCAGGAACACCAGCAGCAGCTTGGGCGTGAAGCCGAAGCCGAACCAGATGATGAAGAGGGGCGCGATCGCGATCTTGGGGATGATCTGCAGGAACACGATCACCGGATACACGGCCTGCTCCATGAAACGCGAATACGCGACGGCCAGCGCGAGCGGGATGCTGACGACCACCGCCAGCGCATAGCCGGCGAGGATCTCCGACGTCGTCACCCATGCCGCGCCTGCGATCATGTCATGCCGCTTCCAGAACTCGGTCCAGACCTTCGAGGGCGGCGGCAGCAGATATTCCTTCACACCCGTCAGGCGCACCGCGAGCTCCCAGACCACGAACAGAAGCACGAAGATGGCCAGCGCGCCGCCGCGCCGGCGGAGCCAGCCAACGATTCCGTTGCCGCGTTCCATGGCGTTGCTCAACGCCATGGCGCCGGCGCCTCCGGCAGGTCCCACGTGCCGTATTCGGCGGGCTCGTTGATCTCGATGACCTCGAGGTCGTCTGCGCGCGCGATCACGTTGTGCGGGACGCCGGCCGGTTGCGACAGCCCGTCGCCGGCGTGCAGCGTCACGTCGCCTTCGATGCCGGCGAACCGGAACGTGAGCCAGCCTTTGAGCACATAGACGTAATGCGCCGTCATGTCGTGCCAGTGCCAGCCCGTGGACGCCGGCAACGGCTTCAGTGCGCGGATGTGCTTGACGCCGATGCGCCCGCCGGTGGCGCCGGCGAGACCCAGGTCGCGATACTCGACGTCATCGCGCAGGCCCTCGCGGTCCCAGCGCGCGGTGGCCGCGCTCAGCCTTGCAAAGGCGGAGAGGCCCTGCGCGAGTTCGCGCGGACCGGCATAGCGGGGAGGGGCGTCAGACGGCATGGGCCAGCTCGGCAATGGTGATCAGGATACTCGGCTGTGCGCGGCGGCGATGTCTCCAATAGACACATCGCGAGGGCCGCGCGACCAGCGTGGAGTGGTGGTCCGACTCTAGATTCGCCATCGCTCCTGCGTCAAGGTGCACCGCAATGCAGAAAGCATGGATTGGCGCGGTGGCTGCGCGAGGCTGAAGCCTCGCCTACGGGAGATACCGGGCGGACGATTCAGTACTCGACCGGGATCGGGTCAAGCGCGCGCCACAGGTACCACGTGGCGACACTGCGATACGGCGCCCACCGCACGCCGAATTCGCGCAGCACCTTCGGCGTCATCCGGACCCCGTCGTGGTAATGCATCGCCACGCCCTTCTGCAGGCCGATGTCGTCGACCGGAAACACATCGGCACGCATCTCGTGAAAGATGAGGAACATCTCCGCGGTCCAGCGACCGATGCCTTTCACGTCAGTCAGGCGCTCGATCAGCGATTCGTCGTCCAGCGCGGGCCACGCGGCGGGGTCGAGTTCGCCCGCGACGAAATGCCGGGCGAGGTCGCGCAGATAGACGGACTTGTTCACCGACAGGCCGGCCTTGCGCAGCGTGGGCAGTCGCAGGCGGCCCACACGCGCCGGATCGAGATGCACCGGAATGCCTTCGCCCCGGGCGGCGAGCACGAAGCGATTCCAGATCGACTCCGCGGCCTTCACCGAGATCTGCTGGCCGACGATCGCGCGCGCCAGCGTGGTAAACGGATCGCCGCGACGGATGAGGTGGATGCCAGGATGCGCCGCGATCAGCTTGCGCATCACCGGATCGCCGCGGCCAAGCGCCTGCGCGGCGGTGTCCCAGTAATCCGGTTTCACGCGCGGCGGATCATGCGGCTGCGCGCAGGCGCCCGCGGCGGCGCCATGCCCACACCGCATGCCAGCGCCATGCCACGCGCACGACAATCCAGCCTGCCGCGGCCAGCGTCAGCGCCAGCAGGACCAGACCCAGCGCCAACGGCTTGCCCAGTTCGGCCATCCAGTGCACCAGCGTCGGCACGTAGTCGAGAAACCCCGTCGCGGGGGGCAAGGCCAGTTCGGTGACGGGCTTGGCGCCGGGGACGAACAGGCTGCCGTATTCGTATGCAACGAGGTAGAGCGGCACGATGGTGAACGGATTGGTATAGAACGTCGCGACCACCGCGATGGGGAAGTTGGCGCGCAGGGCAAGGCACAGCAGGATCGCGGTGACCACCTGCAGCGGGCCCGGAATGAGGCCGCAGAAAAGTCCCACCGCCACCGCCCGCGCCGCGGATCGACGGTTGACGTGCCACAGGTCGGGGTCCGCGAGCGATGGAACGTAGCGCAGCACCCACGGATGCGATGTGATCCGATCCACCGCCGGCTGCAGGCGGTGTGTCATCGTCTTGAAAAGTTGCCGTGGCATGGAGAACCCTTGAAATGGTACATTAACAGGGTTTGTCTTTCAGGCAGTCCGGATGTTCCCTGCGCAGCGGAAATCGGGCATGAAATGCAGGAATCCGGGTTCGGACAGCGCCTTCGGGCGGGTCCTGAAGCGGGTTTGCGGACACGGTCCGCTCAACTGGCCTGACCTCCTGACCGCCCTGCGTTCCTGCGCCATTGTTCCTTCGTTCGCGCTGCAGGCGGCTGCAGCCGTGCCCGCGGCTTGGTACCTGATGTTGCTGGTCCTCGCTGGCACGCTGGGCGGCACGACGGCCACGGCGGCGGAGCCGAAAAAAGTGGTCCGCGATGTCTTCCCCGTGGCCGAGACCGGCTTCGATCCCGCGGCAGCCAGCGACCTCTACTCGGCGGGCGTGCTGCAGGCCATCTTCGAGCGGCTCTACACTTACGATTATCTCGCGCGTCCGGCCAGGGTCGTGCCGATGCTGGCAGAGGCCATGCCCGTCGTCACCGACAACGGCCGCGTCCACACGATCACGATTCGCCGCGGTGTCTACTTCGCCACCGATCCGGCCTTTGCCGGCAAGCCACGCGAGGTTACCGCCGCCGACTTCATCTATTCGCTGAAGCGCGTGGCCGACCCCAAGGTGCGCTCCCCGTGGGCGTTCCTGGTCGAGGGCAAGTTCATCGGTCTCGACGAGGAGGTCGCGGCGGCCAGGAAATCCGGCCGCTTCGACTACGACACCAAGATCGCCGGCCTTGAAGCCGTGGACCGCTACACACTGCGTTTCCGGCTGAAGGAGACCGACTACAACCTCAACTACGTACTGGCACACGAATCGTCATCGGCCGTGGCGCGCGAGGTCGTGGCCAAGTATGGCGAATCCGATGGCCGCGTGATGAGCAACCCGGTGGGCTCGGGTCCGTTCAGGCTCGCGGAATGGGTGCGCAGCTCCAAGATCGTGCTGGAGGCCAACCCGGGATTCCGCGAGCTGAAATGGGACTGGCAGGCGCAGGAGCCGGGCGATGCCAAGCTCGTCGAGCAGATGAAGGGCCGCAGGATTCCCATCGTCGATCGCGTCGAGATCAGCGTGATGGAAGAAGACCAGGCGCGCTGGCTGGCTTTCCGCAACGGCGAACTCGACCTCATGAACATGGAAGGGCCGCTCGCGCCCAATGCCATCGTGGACGGCAAGCTTCGGCCCGAACTGGCGGCCAAGGGCGTGCGCCTTGAACGCATCGTCGATCCCGAGATCAACTTCATCTACTGGAACATGCTGGACCCACGGGTCGGTGGTCTTGGCAAGGACAGGATCGCGCTGCGCCGCGCCCTGGCGATGTCCTACGATGTGGACGAAGACATCCGGGTGATCCGCAATGGCCAGGCGGTGGAGGCCACCACGCCCATTCCGCCCGGCGTGGTCGGGCACTTTCCGGATTGGAGACCCGGCATCAGATACGACCCGGTGGGCGCCAATGCGCTGCTGGACCGGTTCGGCTACAAGCGGGGTGCCGATGGCTGGCGCATGTTTCCGGATGGCAAGCCGCTGGTCATCCGGTATGCTTCGCGCCCCGACACGCTGGGTCGCCAGCAGGAGGAACTGGTCAGGAAATCCTACGAGGCCATCGGCGTGCGCATGGACGGCCAGAAGGAGAAATTTCCCGAGCTGCTGAAGCTCGAGAAACAATGCAAGCTCTTCAGTCGCACGGATGCGTGGGTTGCGGACTATCCGGACGCGGACAACTTCATGCAACTCTGGTTCGGCCCCAACATTCACCAGAGCAACAACGGGTGCGTGACCATTCCCGAGTACGATGCGCTGTACCGCAAGAGCATACGCCTGCCGCCCGGCCCGGAACGACAGGCGCTCTATCGCGACATGATTCGATTGCTCGAAGTCTATGCACCGATGCGGCTGACCGTCAGCCGTTACCGCAACCAGTTGATCCAGCCCCGTGTGCTGGGTTACAAGAGGCACCCGATCCTGGCGTCGACGTGGCAGTACCTGGACGTCGGCGCGCCACCCCGTTGATGGAGGAGAAGAGGCAAGGAGCCATCGGCAACCCCGGCGGCATCCGCAAGCCCTGAGGAGCAGGACCCCGCGCCGCGGGCGGGGGTTTAAGCCCAAGGCCCCCGGGCCCCGGGACGGGGTACAACAACAAAGGGGCGGCGGGCCCGGGCACAAAAACAAAAAACGCCCCCCCCCACCCCCGGGCCGCCACACACGCAAGG
>JANNKR010000144.1:0-13754 GCA_031396395.1 Betaproteobacteria bacterium | reverse complement strand
CCGCCGCGATCTGCTCGCGTCCGAGCATGAGGCCCAGCGCGAACATCACGACGAACACCGCCGCGATGGCGAACAGGCCGATCCACTGCAGTGGAATCATCATCATGTGCTCCTGCAAGTGCGCGGCTCAAGGCTGGCGCGGACGCGCTATCCGACGAAATCCCGCATGACGAAATGCCGGGCGATGGGCATCGGGCGAAACGCCGGCGGCGCTGCAGCCGGGCGCCTGGAGGATGGCACGCTATCGATCCGGAGCAGCCGCCTTGCTCGTTACAAGCCATTCTTGTAGATCACGCCGTCCTTCATGATCACCAGCAGGTTCTTCGCCGGGTCCTCGATCAGCTTGAGATTGGCCAGCGGATCGCCGTCGATCAGCAGCAGGTCGGCCAGCGCGCCTTCCTCCACGACGCCCAGCTTGCCGGGGTAGGGGTCACGCGGGCCCGACAGCTTCAGCAACTGCGCATTGGTGCCGGTAGCCATCACCAATAGCTCGGGCGCGGCGTACCACTTGAGCAACTTGGTCAACTCGGCGCCCTGTTGGCTCGCTTTGGCCGCGGAAAACAGGATGTCGGTGCCGAATGCCATCTTGACCTTGTACTTCCTGGCGAGCGCGATCGTGCTCTCGGTACCGGCGATGACAAGTCGCAACCGCGCCTGGTTCGCGGGGCCGAGGTTGGCGGCGCCCGAGTCGTCCGTGAACGGCTGGAAGCTCAGCCAGACGCCCTTTTCCGCCATGACCCGGGCCGAGGCATCGTCCATCAGGTGCGCATGCTCGATCACCTTCACGCCCGCGGCGACGGCCCGCTGAATCGCGGTGGGCGTATACGCGTGCACGCTGACATAGGTGCCCCAGTTTTCGGCCGCCTGCACCGCGGCGCGCAGCTCGTCCTCGTTGAACGTGGCCACGTCCAGCGGACTGTGCGGCGATGCGACGCCACCGCCGGCGGTGAGCTTGATCTGCGAGGCTCCGAGCAGCAGTTGCTCGCGCGTGCGCACGCGCACTTCATCCGGCGAATCGGCCACCATGCTGCCGCCGATCAGCTCCATCCGCGACAGCGGGCCGCCGATCTGGCGCGGCAATTCGCTGGGACGGCGGAAGTCGCCGTGGCCGCCGGTGATCGTGATCATCGCACCGGACGGATAGATGCGCGGTCCGACGACCAGGCCTTCGTCGACGGCGCGCTTCAGGCCGAACGACGGCCCGCCGAGATCGCGCACCGAGGTGAAGCCGCGCATCAGCGTGGCCTGCGCCTCCACGCCGGCCAGCAGATTCGTGTACCCCAGGTCGCCCTCGATCGCCTGGGTCGGCGTGGGCCGCGCCAGCATCGTATGCCAGTGATTGTCGATGAGGCCCGGCATCAGCGTGCGGCCGTTGCCCTTGATCCGTTGAACGGCCATGCCCGTCGGATCGGCGATGGGGCCGGTCGAGATCGTCTTGATGGCGTTGCCTGCGACCAGGACGTTGGACGGTCCCGACAGACGGCCGTCGGTGCCGTTGAATATGCGGACATTCTCGAATACGACGCCGCCGGGTGGCGTGACCTGCGCCGATGCAAGTGTCGTGGCTAGCGCGCCAAGAAGAATGGCGATCCGGAAGCTGATGAAACGCGGGTCATGCATCGTGGATTCCTCTGACGAAGTCGACATTGTCCATGGAAACAATGCGGAACTACGCGTGCGCCATCCGCTGTCCATGCTCGCGCGTGGCGTGAAAGCCGACCTGCGGCCAGCGCTCCATCGCCACCTGCAGGTTGAAGCGATTGGGCGCGAGATAGACCGGGTTGCCGTCGACGTCGTTGGCCAGCGATGCCGCGCGATCCTTCTCGAAATCGCGGCGCACCTTTTCATCCGGGTAGGTAAGCCAGCGCGCCGTGGCGATGCCCGCTTCGTCGTAGAGCGCGTCCACCTTGTATTCGCTGGCCAGGCGCGAGGCCACGACCTCGAACTGCAGCTGTCCAACCGCGCCCAGCAGCAAGGTGTTGCCGACGATGGTCTCGAAGACCTGGATGGCGCCTTCCTCGCCCAGCTGCTGCAGCCCCTTCTGCAGCTGCTTGGCCTTGAACGGATCGCGCGGGCGCGCCACGCGGAACAGTTCCGGCGCGAAGTAGGGGATGCCCTTGAAGGACAGCGCCTCGCCTTCGGTCAGCGTATCGCCGATCTGCAGCTGGCCGTGATTGTGGATGCCGATGATGTCGCCGGCGACGGCGTCCTGGCTGGCCACGCGCTCGTTGGCCATGAAGGTCATCACGTTGCCGAGCTTCATCTCCTTGCCCGTGCGCTGGTGGTCCACCTTCATCGCGGGCACGTAGCGTCCGGAACACACGCGAAAAAAGGCAATGCGGTCGCGGTGGCGCGGATCCATGTTCGCCTGGATCTTGAAGACGAACCCGGAAAAGGGCGCCTCGGCCGGCAGCACCATGCGCTCGCCACCATCGCGCGGTTGCGGGGGCGGCGCCCATTCGGTCAGCGCATTCAGGATTTCCTGCACGCCGAAGTTGTTGATGCCCGAGCCGAAGAACACCGGCGATTGCCGGCCGGCGAGAAATTCGCCGAGATCGAAGGGCGTGCTGGCGCCGCGGATCAGGTCGACGTCGCGCAGCAACGCGGGCATCTCGCCGGGATAGAGCTGCGCAAGGCGCGGATTGTCGAGGCCTTCAATGGCTTCGCTCTCGTCGCTGCGGCGTTCCTCGCCCGGCGTGAAGCGCACCAGGCGATCGCGGCGCAGGTCGAAGACGCCGCGAAATGTCTTGCCCATGCCGATGGGCCAGGTGATCGGCGCGCAGTCGATCTTCAGCACCGACTCGATCTCCTCGAGCAACTCAACGGGCTCCCGCACTTCGCGGTCCATCTTGTTGACGAACGTGATGATCGGCGTGTTGCGCAACCGGCACACTTCAAGCAGCTTGATCGTCTGCGCTTCCACGCCCTTGGCGGCATCGATCACCATCACCGCCGCATCGACCGCGGTGAGCACGCGGTAGGTGTCTTCCGAGAAATCCTGGTGGCCCGGCGTGTCGAGCAGGTTGATCGTGTGGCCGGCGTAGTCGAACTGCATCACGGAACTGGTCACCGAGATGCCGCGTTGTTTTTCCACTTCCATCCAGTCGGACGTGGCGTGGCGCGAACTCTTGCGCGCCTTCACTGTGCCCGCCATCAGGATCGCGCCGCCGAACAGCAGCAGCTTTTCGGTGAGCGTCGTCTTGCCCGCATCCGGGTGCGAGATGATGGCGAACGTGCGGCGCATGGCCACGTCGCGGATCAGGTCGGCAGGTAGGGTCGGGGCATTCATGGGCACGGAAAAGAAAAGCCGCCGGCCGGGCAGGGCAGGCGGCGGTGACGGCCGAATTATACCGTGGGCGAGGCCGTAGGCGAGGCTTCAGCCTCGCAGGTTCGATGCGGAGAAGGGGTCAGGGTCGCCTGCGGCACCCTGCTCGCGTACCATCGTTCGCTCGATGAAACCCCGCTCCACACGCCTGATCGCCCACCTTGACATGGACGCCTTCTACGCGTCGGTGGAGCTACTCAAGTATCCGGAATTGCGCGGCCAGCCGGTGGTGATCGGTGGCGGGCGGCGCCACCAGCCAGAGGAAATCGTCGATCCCGCCACGGGGACGATGACGCGGAAGTTCGCCACGTTGCGCGGCTATGTCGGGCGCGGCGTGGCCACCACCTGCACCTATGAGGCCCGCGCGCTGGGCCTGCATTCGGCGCAGGGCCTGATGAAGGCGGCGGCACTGGCGCCGGATGCCATCCTGCTGCCCACCGACTTTGAAGCCTATCGCCGGCATTCGAGGCTCTTCAAGGCCGCCGTGGCGGAGATCGCGCCGCACATCGAGGATCGCGGGATCGACGAAATCTACATCGATCTCACGACGGTCACGCTGCCGGGCGCGCGCATTCCGGTGCTGGTTGCGAGTGACGAATATGCGGGCGCCACCGACGCCGACGGACCGTCGCCTGCGGCGATGCTGGCAGCGGAATCGGAAGTGGACGCATGGTGGCGCGCGCGCGACATCGCCAAGGCGCTGAAGGCCGCGGTGCGCGATGCGACCGGATTGTCGTGCTCGATCGCCGTTGCGCCCAACAAACTGCTGGCCAAGATTGCCTCCGAACTCGACAAGCCCGATGGCCTGACACTGCTGCGGCCCGACGATCTCGAAACGCGCATCTGGCCACTGCCGGCCAAGCGGGTCAACGGCATCGGCCCGAAGGCTGCGGCGAAGCTCGAGGCGCTGGGTATACGCACGATCGGTGAAGTCGCGCGTGCCGACCTGGCATGGCTCGTCGAGCACTTCGGCGCCAACTACGGCGCGTGGCTCCATCGGGCATCGCATGGTCGCGACGAGCGAGACGTGGTGACGGAAAGCGAGCCGCGGTCGATCAGCCGCGAGACGACCTTCGAGCGTGATCTTTCAGCGACGCGCGATCGCGCGGACCTGTCGACGATCTTCACCGACCTGTGCGTGCGACTGGCCAGCGACCTCGCGCGCAAGGGTTACGCAGGCCGTACGATCGGCATCAAATTACGCTTCGACAATTTCACGACCGTGACGCGCGACCAGACGATCGAGGTCCCGACGCAGGATGCGGCCGTGATCCGCCGTGCCGCGGGGGAGTGCCTGAAGCGGGTGCCGCTCGCCCGGCGCATCCGCCTGCTGGGGGTGCGGATGGGTACGCTTGTGCCCGCGGTAGCCGCGGGTGCTACCCCGGGCAAATCGGGTTAGCGGCGCCAGCGCCGTCGCAGCATCAACGTGCCGCTGGCGATCATGATGGCCAGTATGGCGGCCCAATGCGACCAATCCAACGGGACGTTGGCCGCGACTAACGGGGACAACAATGCGACGCGCACGTTGTCGATCGCCGCGCCGGCATTGAGCGTGCCGCCCGAGGCACTGACATCGCTGACGAAATTGACCGTGCTGCTGGCGCCGGTGGCTACAAAATTGATGGACTGCGTGGACCATCCCATCGCGTTGCCGCTGCGCCCCGTGGTATCGAACGTGAAGTTGGAGGTGACGCCATTGATGGTGACGGCCAGCGGCTTGATCACCGGTGGCGCGCCGGGGTTGCCGGCCAGGTCGAACGAAAGAACGTAAGCGGTGCCTGGCACCGTGTCGAAGGTCTGCTGGATGCCGCCGATGCCGCCGGCGAAGGAACCCACGAGATCTAGGCTGGCCACGCCCTGGGATGGTTGCCATCCGCAACTGGGCGGGGAGCCCAGCCAATCGATGTTGCCAACGCTTACCGTCCACCCGGTAATGAGAGTGCTGCCAGCGGGAATGTTGAACGTATTGCAGGGCGCGACGCCGCCCAGTTCGAAACTGCCATTCTGGAATGGAACTGCGACGGCAGTGCCCGCCAGCAGCGTCAAGATCAATGCAGGCGCGAGTCGTTGCATGTACATGTCCTTCGGCGTGCGCGGGGCGGGGTCGCGCAAAGTTTGCCTCGACGAGAGGCGAAGCCCGACGATACACTCTGCTTTGATTCCACGATAGACATCATTGAGCGTATCCATGGCCACCCATTCCCCCTCGATCCGCTTTGGCAGCGGCAAGTCGGTCCGTCGCGTCGAAGACGATGCCCTCCTCACCGGCCGTGACCAATTCGCGGACAACTTCTCCTTGCCGGGACAGGCGCACCTCGCAGTCCTGCGCTCGCCTCACGCCCATGCGCGGATCGGCGCGATAGAGGTCGCGCTCGCGCGGACCATGCCCGGGGTACTGGCCGTCGTTTCCGGCGCGGATCTCGTTCAGGCCGGCGTGCGTCCGCTCGTGCAGTCCGCCGATTTCAAGCGGCCTGATGGCTCTCGCACTGCGGCGCCGCCACAGCATGTGCTGGCGGTGGATACCGTGCGCTTCGTCGGCGAAGCGGTGGCAGCCATCGTGGCCGAGACGCGCGAACAGGCGCGCGATGCGGCAGAAGCTATCGTCATTCGCTATGACACGCTGCCACCTGCAGTGGATCTGGCGGCCGCCGTGGCGTCCGGCGCCGCGCTGGTCTGGCCGGCAGCCACCGGCAACATCGCCTGCGAGGCGCGCCATGGCAACGCGGAGGCCACGGCGGCCGCGTTCGCGCGCGCGGCGCACGTGGTCAAGCTCGACCTCATCAACCAGCGGGTGGTGCCATGCCCGATCGAGCCGCGCTGCACGCTGGCGGAATTCGATACCGCCACCGAGCGCTTCACGCTGCGGGTCAGCTGCCAGACGCCCACGGGCTTGCGTGACGACCTGTGCAACGAGGTCCTGGGCATTGCGCCCGAGAGCATGCGGGTGCTGGTCGGCGATGTGGGCGGCGGCTTCGGCATGAAGACGACGTTGTATCCGGAGGATGCGCTGGCAGCGTTTTGCGCGCGCCTGCTGCGGCGTCCGGTGAAGTGGACCGCCGAGCGGATGGAGGAATTCGTCAGCGCCACGCATGGCCGCGACCTCGCCAGCGCAGCAGCGCTGGCACTTGACGCCGACGGGCGCATCCTGGCGTTGCGTGTGCACTCGCACGCCAACCTTGGCGCGTATGCCACGCCCGCCGGTGTCGTGATCCAATTGCTGATCGGGCCGTGGGTGTCCACCAGTCTGTACGACATCGACACGATCGACGTGCGCATTGCCGGCGTATTGACCAACACGACGCCCACCGGCCCCTATCGCGGCGCGGGCCGGCCCGAGGCGATCTACACGATCGAGCGCCTGATGGACGCTGCGGCGCGGCAGACCGGGATCGACCCGGTCGAACTGCGCCGCCGCAACATGATTCGTCCGGCGCAATTGCCGTACAAGAACGCGATGGCCAAGACCTACGACACCGGCAACTTCGCCGCGCTGATGGACAAGGGCGTACGGCATGCCGACTGGCCGGGCTTCGCGGCGCGTGCCGCGGCGTCGCAGCGGAAGGGCAAGCTGCGCGGGCGTGGCATGGCCACGTTCATCGAATGGACCGGCGCGGACGTGTTCACCGAAGACGTGACGGTCACCGTCATGGCGGACGAAGCGGGCGAAGGCCTCATCGAAATTTTCTCGGCGACGCAGGCGATGGGACAGGGCCTGGCCACCACCTTCGCGCAACTTGCGGTCGACGTGTTCGGCGTGCCGATCGAGCGCGTTCGCATCGTGCTGGGCGACACCGATCGCGGCACCGGCTTCGGCAGCGCGGGATCGCGATCGCTCTTCGTCGGCGGCTCCGCGGTGCATGTGGCCTCGGAGCGCACGGTGAAAAAGGCGCAGGATCTGGCCGCGGAGGAACTCGAGGCTGCCGTGACGGATCTGGAGTATCGCGATGGGGTATTCCGCATCGCGGGCACGGATCGCACGATCGGGCTCTTCGATCTTGCTCGCAAGCAGCCCGGCGCGCGTATCGTGCTGCAATCCACGAGTTCCGTGGCTGACGCGACGTGGCCCAACGGGTGCCACGTCTGTGAGGTCGAGATCGATCCGGACACTGGCGCGGTCGACGTCGACCGCTACTGGTCGGTCAACGACGTGGGTCGCGTGGTCAATCCGCTGATCGTGGTCGGCCAGCTCGAAGGCGGCGCGGCACAGGGCATCGGCCAGGCGCTGTGCGAGCAGGTGGTGTTCGACCGCGAATCGGGCCAGCCGCTGACCGGCACGTTCCTCGACTACGCGTTGCCGCGCGCGGAGATGATCCGGCACTTCGACATGACGATGGACGAGTCCACGCCGTCGACCAACAATCACCTGGGCGTCAAAGGCGTGGGCGAGCTCGGCACCATCGGCGCCACGCCGGCGGTGGTCAACGCCGTGCTGGATGCCCTGGCGCGCGCTGGCGTCGGGCCTTCACTGGAGACACTGCAGATGCCACTGACGGCCGAGAAGGTATGGCGCGCGCTTCACGCGTGAAAAAGGGGTCAGGGTCGAATTGAAAATGGGGTCGGGGTCGGTTTAATAAAGGGGTCAGGGTCGAATTTGCCGCCATGCACCGGCATAGCTTGGAAATTGTTCCTCGGCAAGTTCGACCCTGACCCCATTTTTTTGTTTCAGCGCCGTCCAGGTTTGCGCCAGTAGAACAGCATGGCGGCGCCGCCCACCAGGCCACCAAGATGCGCGAAGTGTGCGACCCCTGACTGCGTTCCGGTCACGCCCAGGTACAACTCGAGCGCGGCGTAGACCACGACGAATACGCGCGCCGGAATCGGCACCGGCAGGAACAGCAGCATGAGCTTGTTGTGCGGGAAGTACACGGCGTAGGCCAGCAGTAGTCCGAACACACCGCCCGACGCGCCGACGGTCGGATAGTAGCCACCTGACAGCCGCGCGAAGATCAGCTGCACGATGGCCGCGGTGACCACGCAGACGAAGTAGTAACTCAAGTAACGGCGCGGACCCACGACCAGTTCCAGCGCGCTGCCGAACATGTAGACGCCGAACATGTTGAACGCCAGATGCATGATGTCGCCATGCAGGAAACCGTAGGTCACCATCTGCCACGGCTGAAAGCTGGCTGTCCCGCCGCTCACCCCGGCGGTGCCCAGGGGCCATAACGCGAACGGAATGGCCAGCGACGGCACCGCCGTCTGCAGGAAGAACATGGCAATGTTGGCAACGATCAGGGCGGTGGTGACTGGGGGCATGGCGGCGGGGGAATGGCAGTGGATGCGGCGAGGGCGCTATTGTGACCGATCGGGAACTTGGGCGGTCCGGCGGGGTCTCTACGCGTCCGGGCGTGCCGATTGGCGGCAGGCCGGCCCTGCCGCACGCTGGCGACAACACCGCTTACGTTCCCATCATGACCTCTCGTCCGCTGCCCCGTTCGACGTTCCTGCGTCTCATGGCGGGCCTGCTCGTCGTGGTCGGCCTGTCCACGGGCTGCGTCAGCCTCGAGCAGCGCGAGCGGGCCATGACGTTCCGGGCCTTGAAGACCGACGCTGGCTCGTTTGCCGGCCTGCCCGCCGGCGTCCAGGAAATATACCTGCCGGTGGGTCACGGTCAGGACGCGGCGCTGATTCACGCATGGTGGTGGCCCGACGCCAATCCCGATGCCCCGGCCGTGTTGTACCTGCATGGCGCCCGGTGGAACCTCACCGGCCACGTGCGGCGGATGGAGCAGCTGCGGCAGATGGGGTATGCCGTCTTCGCCATCGACTATCGTGGCTTCGGCAAGAGCGACGGCGAGCTGCCGTCGGAGCAGATGGCCTACGAGGACGCGCGCGCGGCGTGGGCATGGATGGCACGGCAGCAGCCCGATCCGGCGCGCCGCCTCATCCTGGGGCATTCGCTGGGCGGAGCCATCGCCATTGACCTGGCCGCCGGCATGGCGGACGGCCCGCCGCAGGCACGCGGGCTGATCGTCGAGTCGTCCTTCACCACCCTGGCGGATGCCGCCCTTGCCCTTACGTTCAGCTGGGTGCCTGCCAACCTCATCCTGTCCCAGAAGTTCGATTCGCTGGAAAAGATCAAGGCGGTGACGATGCCGGTGCTGATGGTGCATGGCACCAGCGATCGGCTGGTGCCGTCGCGCTTCTCGGAATCGCTGTTCGACGCAGCCAAAGCGCCCAAGAAACTGCTGCTGATCGAAAATGCCAGCCACAACAACAGCATGTGGGTTGGCAACGGGCAGTATCAGCGGGCCATGGATGAACTCTTCGGCGTTCCGCTCGCGCCCGCCGTGGCTACGCCCGGCTGATCCACCTCGATCGCGGAATCGTCCGCTTCCTCGCCCAGGAAGCCCCCGCTCTGGTGCGCCCACAGGCGCGCGTACAGGCCGTCATGCGCGAGCAGGCTGCGGTGATCGCCTTCCTCCACCACGCGGCCGTGATCGAGCACGATCAGCCGGTCCATCGCGGCGATCGTCGACAGTCGATGGGCGATCGCCACCACGGTCTTGCCCTCCATCAGCCGATACAGACTCTGCTGGATCGCGGCCTCCACTTCCGAGTCGAGCGCGCTGGTGGCCTCGTCGAGCAGCAGGATCGGCGCATCCTTCAGCATCACCCGCGCGATCGCAATGCGCTGCCGCTGGCCGCCCGACAGCTTGACGCCGCGCTCGCCCACGTGCGCGTCGTAGGCGGTGCGGCCCTTCGGGTCGGCGAGGTGGGCGATGAACTGGTCGGCTTCAGCGCGCGCTGCCGCGGCCACGACATCGGCTTCCGTCGCGTCCGGCCGGCCGTAGACGATGTTCTCGCGCACCGACCGATGCAGCAGTGAAGTGTCCTGCGTGACCATGCCGATCTGCGCGCGCAGGCTGTCCTGCGTCGCCTGCGCGATGTCCTGCCCGTCGATTGTGATGCGTCCGCTCTCGAGGTCGTAGAACCGCAGCAGCAGGTTGACGATCGTCGACTTGCCCGCGCCGGAGCGCCCGACCAGGCCGATCTTCTCGCCGGGACGGATGTGCAGCGACAGGTCGTCGATCACCTTGCGCGTCCCGCCGTAGGCAAAGCTCACATGCTCGAAGCGGATGTCGCCCTGCGTCACCGTCAGCGGTTGCGCCGTGGGTGCGTCCACGATGGCATGCGGTCGCGACAGCGTGTTGATGCCGTCCTGCACCGTGCCGATATGCTCGAACAGCGATGCCATTTCCCACATGATCCAGTGCGAGATGCCGTTGAGGCGCAGCGCCATCGCCGTGGAGGCCGCGACGGCGCCCACGCTGGCGTCGCCTTTCGTCCACAGCCACAGCGTCGCGCCTGCGGTGGCCGCGATCAAGCCCATGCTCAGGATGTGATTGACGATTTCGAAGCCGGTGACGAGGCGCATCTGCGCGTGCACGGTGACGAGGAACTCCTGCATCGCCGAACGCGCGAAGCCGGCTTCGCGGCGCGCATGCGAGAAGAGCTTGACCGTCGCGATGTTGGTATATGCATCGGTGATGCGCCCGGTCATCAGCGAGCGGGCATCGGCCTGGATACGGCCCACGCGGCCGAGACGCGGCACGAAGTAGGTCAACGCCGCGATGTAGAACACGACCCACACCAGGAACGGGACCAGCAGCCGGACATCGAAGCCCCCCAGCACGGCCAGCATCGTCACGAAGTAGATCGTGACGAACACCAGCAATTCGGCCACGATCAGCCAGGTATCGCGCACCGCCAGCGCCGTCTGCATCACCTTGGTGGCAATGCGCCCCGCAAATTCGTCCTGGTAGAAGTGCATGCTCTGGGCGAGCATCAGGCGATGGAAGTTCCAGCGCAGCAGCATCGGGAAGTTGCCGAACAGGGCCTGTTGCTTGACGATGGATTGCAGCGCCACGATGGCGATGCTGGCCAGCAGCAGTCCCGCGACCAGCAGCAGCCGGTCGCCTTCCAGCGTCCACAATTGGGCGGGCTCGACCCTGGCGAGCCAGTCCACGACGCTGCCCAGCACGCTGAACAGGTACGCCTCGAAGGCGCCGATCAGCGCCGTCAGCAGCGTCACGGCGAGCACGTACGGCCGCAGCCCTTTCGAGCACGTCCACAAAAACGCCAGAAAGCCCCGCGGCGGCGGGGTGGGCGGCAGATCCGGATAGGGATCGACCAGCCGTTCGAAAAAACGCAGCACGCGGGATCTCCGTCGCCCCTTGCCTCGTTCGGACTGCGCGGACGGATGGTCCGTGGTCGGGGCCACATGGCGCGCTTTCGTGCCGGTGGCAGCAAGGTCGGGACGGCGATGTTAGCATCCGGCGTCTTCCCGACCGACCTCAACGACGACGAATGGATCGGCTTTCGCAATGAATCCAACCTTTGTACTCGACCGCACGGCGCGCGAACTGCGCAATGGGACGGGGCACTGCTTCGACCCATTGACCCGCACCTGGACGGCGGCACCGACAGGCGAGGCGGGCGACAGGGTGGAGACCATCGATGCGCTCGCCGCAGTTGCGTGGTTGCAGCGCCACAGCCAGCATCCGCTGCGGGTCCCCATCGCCGTGATCGGCCCGTTTGACGCGACGTCGGCGCAGCTCGGTGCGGCGCTGCGCGTGGGCGAGCTCCTGGCCGACTGCGGCCTGGTGGTGGTGTGCGATGGTGGGCAGGGCGTGACGCAGGCGGCGTGCGAGGGCATGAAGCGCGTAGGTGGCACCTCCATCGGCTTGCTGCCGGGCATGGACCCGGCATCCGCCAATTCGTATGTCGGCGTGATCGTGCCCACCGGCGCCGGCGACGCGTCCCACGCACTGATCGCGCGGGCGGCGTTCTGCGTGATCGCTATCGGCGACGGCGACGACATGCGGTCGGCGGTCGCGCTGGATCGACCATTCGGCAAGCTGGTGATCGGATTGGCCGCAGCGACCCCGATCGACGGGGTGGTTCAGGTGGCCGACGCACAAGCTGCGGTCGAAAGCGTGGCACTGGCGGTGCTGGGGATGGCGCCCCGCGCGTAGACGCGGGCGCGCTCGATGCTGCGAAGCGGGAAGCGTCAAACGTCCCAGGGTGACCGACGTCTTACGGGCCGCCGAACCCGACAGGAAGCAAGTGAATACGTCCTCTGCGGGGTCGTTGCCCAGCAGCCCGGTCAGGCGGCGACCGCGGCTGGCCGCACGCCGGTCAGCAGGTAGTCCACCAACTCGCGCACGGGCCGGATTTCGTTGCCGAAGGGCAGCGCCGAGGCGCCACGGAAAAAGAGTCCCTTGCCGACGTCGCCACGCAACGCCGCGGCCAGTTGCGTGTCGATGCAGAATTGACCGATTTTCGCGATGCCGTCGCGCAGGCCGCATTGAATCAGGCAGTCGAATTTCAGCGTGCAGCGCAGCTTCTTGTGCGCGGCGGAGGTGAGCTTCGGCAGGTGGTACAGGTAGCTTTCCAGCCACGGCGTGCGTACTGCGCGCGCCGGCAATCCCGCGACGCTCATGAACTCGACGATGTCCTCGGGCCTGGCGTCGGCCAGCACGTGCTTGAACGCGATGTCGGCGTCCCCCTCCTCGGTGACGGCGAAGGCGGTGCCAAGTTGTACGGCGGCCGCACCCAGCGCGAACAGTTCGCGCACGCGCTCGTGCGAATTGATGCCACCGGCGGGAATCAGGGGAATGGCGCCGTCCGCGATGCCTTCCGCCTTGAAGAATGCCAGCGTCTCGGGCAGCACGCGCTCGAAGTCGAAGCGGGGATCGTTGAGATCCTCGATCTTCGCGGCGCCCAGGTGGCCGCCGGCGTAGCGCGGATGCTCGATGACGATCGCATCGGGCAGGCGCCCCTTGCGTGCCCACTTCTTGACCACCAGCGCGATGCCGCGCGCGTCCGACAGGATCGGGATCAGCGCAACGTCGGGCCACGGCGCGGCGAGTTCCGGCAGGTCGAGCGGCAAGCCCGCGCCGACCACGATGGCGTCGGCACCACTGGCGCAAGCCTGCCGCACGTTGGCGGCGTACTCGGAGACCGCGCGCATGACGTTGACGGCAACGAGGCCGCGGCCACCGGCCAGTTCCTTCGCCGCGCGGATCTCGCGTTCAAGCGCCACGAGGTTGGCGGCATCGACCGTGGCCTTGTTGGCGTTGCGGCTCAACCCCATCAGGTCGACGTGGTGCCGCCGCAGGTCGACGCTGGAGATGGTACCGACGGCACCCGCTTGCGCGACGGCGCCGGCCAGGCGATGTGCGGAGATGCCCACGCCCATACCGCCCTGCACGATGGGCAACACGCTGCGATCGCGAATACGCAGTGGCGGAAGAGCTTGCAGGTGGACGGACAAGGCGCGCTATTCCAGTTCGATCGCGTCGCTGATGGCAGCGATGCCCGCCTTGGCGCAGACGTCATCGGCGTCACCGCTGGGGGCGCCCGATACACCAATGCCGCCGACGATCGAACCCTTGGCGCGGATCATCATTCCGCCGCCCACGGC
>JANNKR010000143.1:0-5114 GCA_031396395.1 Betaproteobacteria bacterium | reverse complement strand
CGACGTCGGGTCCAGCATGCGCACGTAGCGCACCGTCCAGTCGAGGATGGTCAGCGTCGTGAGGCCCAGGAAGTCGAACTTGACGAGGCCCACCGCCTCCACGTCGTCCTTGTCGAACTGCGAGAGGATGGCCTCGGCGTTCGGCTGCACGTACAGCGGGCAGAAATCGGTCAGCTTGCCCGGGGCGATCAGCACGCCACCGGCATGCATGCCGACGTTGCGCGGCAGGCCCTCGAGCTGCTCGGCCAGTTCCAGCAGCTGCCGCACTTCCTCCTCCGCGGCTTCGCGCTCGTTCAGCAACGGCTCCACTTCGCGCGCGTAGATGACGTTGGACTCGCCGTCGCCCTCGCGCCGCCGCAACGTGACGAGCTTGCCGGGCTGGAACGGGATGAGCTTGGCGATGCCGTCGACGAACATGTACGGCAGGTCGAGCACGCGGCCAACGTCGCGCACCGCGGCCTTGGCGGCAAGCGTGCCGAAGGTGGCGATCTGGGATACGGAGTCCGCGCCGTACTTCTTCTTGACGTAGTCGATGACGCGGTCGCGGCCGTCCTGGCAGAAGTCGATGTCGAAGTCCGGCATCGACACGCGTTCCGGATTGAGGAAGCGCTCGAAGATGAGCGAATAGCGCAGCGGATCGAGGTCGGTGATGCGCAGCGAATAGGCGACCAGCGAGCCCGCGCCCGATCCGCGGCCGGGGCCGACCGGCACGCCATTCTGGCGCGCCCAGTTGATGAAGTCCGCCACGATCAGGAAGTACCCGGCAAAGCCCATCTGCACGATGGTGGTGGCTTCGTAGTCGAGGCGGGCCGTGTACTCCGCGCGCCTGGCATCGCGGGTGGTCGGGTCCGGATACAACTGCGCCAGTCGCAACTCGAGGCCGGCGGCAGCCTCGGCGCGCAGATGCTCGTCGATGGTCACGCCTGGCGGCGTGGGGAACTCGGGGAGGTGATTCTCGCCCAGCGGGATCGTGAGGTTGCAGCGTTGCGCGATCGCCACCGAGTTGGCCAGTGCCTCGGGCAGATCGGCAAAGCGCGACGCCATCTCCGCCTGCGTGGTGAAGTACTGGTCCGCCGTGAAGCGGCGCGGGCGCCGCGTGTCGGCAAGGACGTGGCCTTCCGCGATGCAGACCCGCGCGTCGTGCGCGCGGAAATCGCTGGCCGCCAGGAACTGTACCGGATGGGTGGCCACCACGGGCAAGCCTTCGGTCTCGGCCAGCGCCACGGTGCTGGCGACGAGCGCATCGTCCTCCGGATGCCCGGCACGCTGCACCTCGAGATAGAAGCGCTGCGGAAACAAGGCGGCCCAGGTTTTCGCGGCGCGCGCGGCGGCCGCCGTGTCGCCCTGTGTCAGCGCGGCGCCGACGTTGCCGAGCGCGCCGCCGGACAGTGCGATCAGGCCCTCGGTACCTTCCGCAAACCATGCCTGCTGCAACTCGGCACGGCCGCGATGCTGGTTGCTGCGATAGGCCCGCGACAGCCACTCGCACAGGCGCAGGTAACCCGCACGGTCGGCCGCGAGCAACAGCGCGCGATGGGGAGCTTCGCGCTCGCGCTCATGCGTGATCCAGACATCGCAACCTGCGATCGGCTTGATGCCGGCGGCGCGGGCCGCCTTGTAGAACTTGATGAGGCCGAACGCGTTGCCCAGATCCGTGATGGCAAGCGCAGGCATGTGGTCGCGCGCGGCGGCGCCCACCGCGACATCGACGCGCAGCGTGCTGTCGACGATCGAAAACTCGCTGTGCAGACGCAGGTGGACGAAGGACGGGGCGGTCATGGGGGTGCGGCAGCGAATGGTAGAATTCTACTCCGTTCGATTGCGTCGCAGTCCCGCGCGCAACCGCTTCTCCGAAACCCGGTGACACCATGCATGTTCGCCATTCGCTGCTGATGCTGGCCGCCGCCGTCGCAGCAGGATGCGCGACTGTGCCGGCCCCGCCGGCGCCTGCGGCGCCGACCACGCCTGCCGCTCCGGCAGCACCGGTCCCGGCGGCGCCGAAGCCCTTCGTCGAGCCGCCACCGCCTCCCGTGAACCTCCAGGGCTTCCCGCCGACCTATCGCCTGGGTTTTGGTGACGGCTGCGACACCGGGCGCGGCACCGACAAGCGCGATCCGGTGCGCTTTGCCAACGATGGCAACTATCGCACCGGCTGGCAGGATGGACACGCCCAGTGCCGGAAAAAGTGACGGGGCTGCACGCAGTGGCGGGTGGCCCCTGGTGAGTGCCCACGCGCCTTCACGCTCGCAGTTCGTCGATGTGCGCGGACTGCAGTATCACGTGCGGACCTGGGGTGAACCTTCCGCGCGCAAACTCTTTCTGCTGCACGGCTGGATGGATGTATCCGCGTCATTCCAGTTCCTGGTCGATGCCTTGGCGCAGCCCTGGCACGTGCTGGCACCGGACTGGCGGGGCTTCGGCCTGTCCGCCACCCCGCACGATGGCTACTGGTTCCAGGATTACGTGGGCGATCTCGACGCGCTCACGCGCGTGTTGTCTCCCGATCAGCCGGTCCTGATCGCGGGCCACAGCCTCGGCGCCAATGTCGCGATGTCGTTCGCCGGCGCGCGGCCCGCGCGGGTGGCGCGTCTGGCCGCGCTCGATGGCTTTGGCGTGCCCGAGGAAACCGCCGACCGCGCGCCCGCCAAGCTGGCGCACTGGCTCGATGCGCTCGCCCATCCGCCCGGCTTTGCCGGGTATCGCGACCTCGACGCAGTGGCTGACCGGTTGTGCAAGAGCAATCCGCGCCTCCCGCGTGACAAGGCGATATTCGTTGCCGCGCATTGGGCCAGCGTGGCGGCGGACGGCAGGGCCACGCTGCGGGCCGATCCGAAGCACAAGCTGCCGTTCCCCACGACCACGCGCATGGACGACATGTACGTGTTGTGGAATGCGATCGAAGCCCCGACACTGTGGGTCGATGGTGCGCAGTCGCACATTGCCGGCTGGCTGGCCGCCGATCGCGATCCCGCGCTCGAGGTCGCGCGTCGCTTCGCGCACTTGCGCCACGGCCGGCGGGAGACGATTGCCGATGCCGGGCACATGCTTCACCACGACCAGCCTGCAGCGCTGGCCCGGTTGCTGGAAGCGTTCTTCACCGCCTGATGGCCGGCACCGGCCTCGTCCGTTCCCGGCGCGGCGCCTACATCGCGTTGGCGGTCCTGACGCTCATCTGGGGCAACAACTGGATCGTCATGAAGTTTGCGCTGCAGGCGGCCCACCCGATGGTGCTCAACATGCAGCGCACATGGCTGGCCACACTGATCCTGTTCGTGGTCATGCTGGCGCGCGGCGGGTCGTTCTGGCCGACATCATGGACCGCGGTGATTGTGACCGGGATCTTCCAGACCACGATCAACTTCACCGCGACCAGCATGGCCCTGGCCGGCGGCGGCGCCGGCCGCACGTCGGTGCTGGTATTCACGATGCCGTTCTGGACACTGCTGCTCGCCGCGATCTTCCTGCACGAGCGCGTGAAGGGAACGCAGTGGTTCGCCATCGGCTTTGCGGTGGCCGGGATGCTGCTGGTGGTAGAGCCCTGGAGCTGGCAAGGGGACCTCCAGCCCAAGCTGTGGGCAGTGCTGTCGGGGTTCGGCTGGGCCGCGGGCTCGGTGGCCACCAAGTATTTTCAACGCGACCGCAAGCTCGACCTGCTGAACTTTCTGGCATGGCAGATGTTGATCGGCGTGCTGCCGCTCACGCTGGTTCCGATGCTCTTCGACTTCCCGGCGACGCAATGGAGCATGGTCCACGTGCTGCTGATCTTCTACATCGGCGGCGTGTCGACCGCGCTGGGTTTTCTGCTGTGGCTTGCGGTGCTCCGCTTCCTGCCGGCCGGGACGGCGTCCCTCAACATGTTCGCCATACCCGTGATTGCACTGGTCAGTTCCATGCTGGTGTTCGGCGAGCGCCTGTCCGCCAGCGAATGGACCGGCATAGCGTGCATAGGCGCCGGCCTTGCCATCGTGTCATTCAATGCGTGGCGGGCGGGTCGCCAGGGCAACGCGCCGCTCCCGGCGCCCACGCCGGTCGACGGTGGGTAGGCCTCCAGCGCAAAGGGCGGCGCTGTGTACCCACGACGCAGGGGCGCGCAGCGATGGGTCCCGGGAACGGAATGACGAGCGTGATGGGATGGACCAAACAGTGGGAATCATTCCTATCTGGATTCGTCCGGTTGCCGGAACGCCCGGAATCGAAGTCGCGTCCACCCAGTGAGCGCGGTCCGGCACGGACAGGCCGGTAGAATGCGAGTCCGTTTCCTTCCCGGTGCGGGCGCCTGCCGCCGGCACCGAACACGCTCCCATGACGCAAGTCGCGCCTCCCGACCTCTCCAAGCTCAAGATTGATCGTTCGCTGGCGCCCATCCGCGGCCGCCGACGCCGCAGGTGGCTGTGGTGGGGCGCCATTGCGCTGGCGGTGGCAGCCGGCGCCGCCTGGTTCGCGTCCCAGCCGCGGGTGATGACGGTGCAGACCACCACGCTCGTCACCACCTACCCGTCGCAGCAGTTCGTGCTGCTCAACGCGACCGGCTATGTCGTGGCCCAGCGCAAGGCGGCCATCTCGTCCAAGGCCACGGGGCGACTCGAATGGCTGGGCGTGGCCGAAGGGTCGCGCGTGAAAGCGGGTGACATCATCGCGCGGATCGATGCGCGCGACGTCAATGCGCAGTCCGAGGCCGCGGCGGCCAACGTCAATGCCGCTACCGCGGCGCTCAACCAGGCACAGGCAGAGGAACGTGACGCGCTGGCACAACTGAAGCGCAGCCAGGATCTCCTGGCCAAGGGCTTTGTGTCGGAGGCCTCCGTCGACACCGCGAAGGCGCGCGCCGAGCGGGCGGTCGCGGGCGTGGCGCGCGCCGAGCGGGCGGTCGCGGGCGTGGCCAATGCACGAGCGCCCATCGCTTCCGCGCAGGCAATCGCCCGCAATGCGCTAGTGTCGATCGACTACACCGTCATCCGTGCGCCTTTCGACGGCGTCATCCTGTCTAAGAGTGCAAACGTCGGCGACCTCGTGACGCCGTTTTCGAATGCCGCCGATTCGAAGGGGGCCGTGGTCTCGATGGCGGACATGAGCACGCTCGAGGTCGAAGCCGACGTGGCCGAATCGAGCCTGTC
>JANNKR010000135.1:0-5513 GCA_031396395.1 Betaproteobacteria bacterium | reverse complement strand
ACGCCGCCCACGTCGCCGACGCTGTCGGTGACCGCGCAGGGCGCGGGTACCGTCACCAGTTCCCCGGCCGGCATCAATTGCGGCGCCACCTGCAGCCAGTCCTACCCGTTGGGAACCACCGTGGTCCTGACGGCAAATGCGAGTTCCGGCTGGATCTTCTCGGGCTGGTCGGGCGCATGTACCGGCGGCAGCACGACGTGCTCGGTCACGCTGAATGCCGCAGCAACCGCCAATGCCCTGTTTACCGTCACTGCACCCACCACCTTTGGACTGAGTGTCGCCGTCAATGGCGCCGGCAGCGTGACCAGTGCGCCCTCCGGGATCAGTTGCGGGTCAACCTGCAGCGCAGCCTTCAGCGCCAACACGTCGGTCACCCTGAGCGCCAATGCTGCGGCGGGATGGACCTTCGTCGGTTGGTCCGGCGCGTGCTCGGGCTCGATGGCAACGTGCGCGGTCACGATGTCCCAGGCGCAGACGGTTGGTGCGGCGTTCGTCACGTTCACGCAGTACACGCTGACGGTCACCGCCGGGAGCAACGGCATCGTCACGTCCTCTCCCGGAGCCATCAACTGCGGGACGACCTGTGTCGCCGGATTTGGCGCCGGCACCACGGTGAATGTCATTGCGCGACCCAACCCGGGCTACCGGTTCACCGGCTGGAGCGGAGCCTGCAGCGGCACCAACACCTGCGATCTGACGATGAATGGCAACCAGGCGGTGCAGGCAACGTTTGCCGCGGTTCCACCCGGGCAGTACGCCCTTACCGTTCATGACTATGGCAACGGCACCATCGTGAGCATCCCGGCGGGCATCAATTGCGGCGTGGCCTGCAGTGCCGTCTACGCGGCGGGAACCACGGTCACGCTGATCGCCACGCCTGGCCCGGGCGACCGCTTCGCGGGGTGGTCGGGCGCCTGTTCCGGCGTGAGCACCTGTGTCGTGATGATGAACAATCTGGAATTCGTCAATGCGACCTTCGTGCCGAACGCCATTCCCGTCGCCAGTTCCATCCCGACGCTTTCCGAATGGATGTTGCTGCTGCTGAGCCTGCTGCTCGCGCTTGTGGCTTCCTGGCAATGGAGGACCGGAGGTTCACGGCTGCGCCGGTAGCCGGCCAGATGACATCGTCCCCGGTACCATAGCCCGCCGGAGGACAGTGGCCGGCGGACCGAGCTGACGGCCGCCGGATTGCGTCGCGCATCGGGGGTGCGACGTTGTGACGCACCGGGCTTGGGCCGGACCCGCGATCGTTACTTCGGCTCTTGCCGGTCCTTCAGCATCGCCTTCAGTCCGGCAAACGGCGAATGCGTCGCCCCGCGGCTTTCGGCACCCGGTGCCACGCCTGCATTGCCCGCCTCGAGCTGCCGTTGATGCTCGTTGTCGTGGCAGTAGAGGCAAAGCAACTCCCAGTTGCTGCCATCCACCGGATTGTTGTCGTGATTGTGATCGCGGTGATGCACGGTCAGCTCGCGCAGATTGGCGCGCGTGAACTCGCGCGTGCATCGCCCACAGATCCACGGGTAGATCTTGAGCGCGCGCTCACGATAGCCCAGCTGGCGCTCGTCGGCAGCGCGCCGGGCGTCCGCCACAATCCGGTCCAGCTTGCGCTCGTCCCCTGCTGCCATGTTGCCGTCTCGTCCGTTTCACCCCGATGGGCGGGAACGGATATTGTGCACGTGATTTCAGCGCACCCGGTCGGCGCGCAAGGTGGCGGCCCACCGTTGCATCGCAACCGAAGGCGTTGCCACGACAAGTGGGGTGCGCGATCGGTGACTGACATCCAATAATGACTATTTTGACCAAATTGTACCAATCGTCTAAACTTCAGCCTTGTTGTTCAACGCTGCCGGAGAATCGCATGGCCGATGTCATCCGCATTCGCAATCGCCACGGCGAAATGGTCGACGCGCCGCAGTTCACGGCCAGCGAGGCCAAGCACAACTTCGGGCAGCTGCTGGACACCGCCGTGCGCACCGGCCCCGTGACGATCACCAAGCAGCGCAAGCCTGCGGCCGTCCTGATCTCGCTCGACGACTATCAGGCACTGACACAAGTCGAAGAACGCACCCTTGCCGCACTCACGGCGGAGTTCGATCGCCGGTTCGATTTGATGCAGGCGCCGGGCGCGGCGGCCGCGATGCAACGGGCGTTCGACACGCCCGAGTCGCAGCTGCGCGCCTACGCAGTGGCGTCCGTGCATGCACCCACCCCCAGGAAGGCGGCAGCGAAGCGGACCACGGCCAAGCGTGGCTAGCCGCAAGCTGGCGCCAGTCGCCGCCCAGCCGCAGATCTGTGTGCTGGCCGGCTGCAATGGCGCGGGCAAGAGCAGCATCGGCGGCCAGGCATTCCTGGCGGCGGGCATCCCCTGCTTCAATCCGGACCTGGCCGCGCGCGAGGCCATGGCCACCGCGACCGCGCAGGGTCGCCTGCTGTCCCAGGGCGAAGCCAATGCGTGGGCGTGGAACGAAGGTGTGGCCCGCCTGCGCCGCGCGATCGCGCAACGCGGCAACTACGCGCTGGAGACAACACTGGGGGGCGACACGATCGTCGAATTGCTGCTGGAGGCAACGGCAGCCGGACTCGACGTCAACGTCTGGTTCGTCGGCCTCAACTCCGTGGCGCTGCATGTCGCGCGCGTGGCACAGCGCGTGGCGCGCGGTGGCCATGACATCCCGCGCGCCGACATCGAGCGGCGCTACGTCCGCGGCCGCCTGAATCTGATCCGATTGCTGCCGCGACTGCGCCAGCTGGTGGTCTACGACAACAGCGCCTGTGTCGACGCCAGCAAAGCGTCCAAGGCTGGGCCCCGGCTGGTGTTGCGCTGCGTCGGCGGTTCCATTGCCGGCCCGGCCGATTTGGCAAAGACGCCCGCTTGGGCCAAACCCGTCGTTGCGGCTGCGCTGAGGCTGGATCAAGGTCGGCATTGACCGATTGGGCAGGAGCGCAACGAAACATATCGGTGCAACCCGGGTGTAGATGGAGGCGCTGGCTCATCCCATGTAATGCAAATTTTTCCAGCTGGCATCGACGGTTGGAATATTCCTAATCCTTGCCACTTCGTCCTCGCCCGACCGCTTCCGGGGCATGTCGCCCAAGACAAGTCCACCGTGATACTCTGAATTTCACATGTTTGGTGCGGTCACAATTCCAGCCAATCATGACCTCCATAGTCCAATTCTCGGTTGGGAATGTCGGATGAAAGCAACGAAGGTGCTGGCTGCTGCTTTGGCCCTCGCCGTGCCGGTGCTGGCCGCGCCTGTCGCGCATGCCACACAGGGCACGGCGATTGAATACTTCAACGCCGCGATGGGGCACTACTTCGTGACGGCATTTCCTGAAGAAGCCGCGGCAATCGACGCGGGCAACATCGCTGGCTGGCAACGCACCGGCAACACTTTTCCGGTCGAAATGAGCCAGGTCGCAGGCAGCCAGCCGGTATGCCGCTTTTTCACCACCGCGTTCGCCCCCAAGAGTTCCCACTTCTACACGCCGGATTCGGGGGAGTGCGCGACGCTCAAATCCAATCCGACCTGGCAATACGAAGCAATCGCTTTCTACCTCGCGCTTCCCGACGCCTCCGGACAGTGCGCGACGGCTGCAACGCCCATTTACCGCTTCTACAACAATGGCGAGACAGGCGCGCCCAATCACCGCTACACCGTCGACCCGCTGGTTGTGCGCCTCATGAAGGCACAGGGCTGGACCGCAGAAGGCCATGGCGTAACTGGCGTGTTTGCATGCGGCCCGGGTGCGCCTCCGTCGAAGACCACGCTTGCGATCAAGATCGAGTTCAACCCTTCCCTGCGCTTCCTGAGTACGGCCGACGGCTCGGCGATCACCTCCCGGACGGCAACCACGATCACGTTTGCCAAGGTTGTCGCGATCGCGGCCGGCGACGTGTTCGTGGTACCTGAGATCGGCGCCTGGCGCGCCGTGTCGGTGCTCCGGCCCCCCAACCAGACCATTGTCACCGTTGAGCAGTCGACACTGGAAGAGCTCTTTACGGAACTCGACATCTCGGGGACTTTGGATATTGACGACATGCCGGAGATCGGGGCGAACACTGCCGCAGCCGGTGCCGCGACGGTCGGTACCAAGGCCCTGCAAACGGAGACCGAAGTAACGTTCGTGAAGACGACCAACGCCGCTGGCGACAAGGGGCGCAAGTTCGTTGCAAAGCTCCAGGCACAGTGCAGCAGCAATCCACAGAACAAGATGCGGCTGCTCGAGTTCACGGGCGAGCTCTATGGCACTCAGAACATCAAATTTAACATGACAAGCCCGGCAAGTTCGATCCTTGGTCCGCTAACGTACATGGTCGCGGGAGGCGCCTACGTCGGCTGCAAGGTCTCCCTGCCGCTCGGTTCCCCGCTCAAGCTGCTCGATGTTCCATTTCCATATACGGCGGGGATCGTGCGCATCCAGGTAATCGCCCAGGCACGGCTCGAGACGAACATCCTGCCCGTGCTGCAGATTGTCGAGGTGCAGGTCGAGGGCAATATCCCGACCACAGCCACGGCACCGCTGCTCAAGTCGACGAATCCCAGCTTTGCAACGACGCTGCTGCAGGGCGCCGCAATCGGCGACACCTTCAACGCCACGCTCGTCGGCGAGCTCGACATGTCCACGAAGGTCATCCTACCGGTTGTCAGCAAGCTTCTCGCAAGCGCCGGCGTAAAGTCGGGACCGGCGCTCGACGTGACCGCAACGGCGGTCGCGAAGGCGACTGGCTCCGACGTCGACCTCTGTGTACAGCTGAAGTGGCCGACGGAGCTTTACGCGCAATACCCGTCGGGTCGGACACTAACCACCAAGACAATCTTCCAGACGGACTATCCGGTGACGCTGCCCGACAACTGGAAACAGTGTCTGGCCGGCAATGCCCCGACCGGTGATTGGCGCTTCACCACAACGGTGTGTACGCCAAATCCGGCGAATCCTGCGACGTGCAATATTTTCTGCAATGACACCTTCAACTTCACGCTCTCGGCCAATGCCGACAAGAGCAAGATCGACACGTTCTCTCCGGTGGGCAGCAGCTCTCTCTACATTTCGTTGACGCCGCAGGGCCCTGTGCGCAATTACCTGGGAAGCACCGACGCGGGTGGAACGATTCAGGTGCTGACGATGCAGTTCTCGGAGGACTGGAAAAAGACGTCGTGGTTTTACACCGCGTACGTTCCGTCAACCGGCGGACTTTGTGGATGGGACCAAACTGGCAACGCGGTGCTGACCGCCCCACGTTGACAATGCGAACCCGGCTCCGGCCTGCGTACCGGGTCGTAGTCTTGGCCAGGACGTCCGGCGCGTGCAGCAGCGCAGAGGTTGCGGCATGCTTGAGGGGCCGGCCGACCTGTCAATGGCATCGGCTTGGGCCACGTCCATCGTTTCGGCCGCGCTGAAGCGGCACCCGCGTCGCCGGGCAGCCGTGTGGCAAACTTGACGATGGCCACAAATTCTCCGGCAAGCGCTTCCGCCGCCGCGTTCCACTTCGACAATACCTTTGCGCGCGA
>JANNKR010000123.1:0-3341 GCA_031396395.1 Betaproteobacteria bacterium | reverse complement strand
CGGTGGATCTGCCAGAAGATGTCGGGGTCGAGCTCTTCCGCCAGCTCCTTGATCGGCTTCCTGATCAACGATTCGGCGCCCGGCGTCACGACCAGCGTGTACTTGGTATCGGCACGGAAGTAGCAGATCTCGTCGACGGTGATGAGCTTGATCGTCGTGCCCACCGACGCATTGACCCAGCGCAGGTACGACCGCGCCTCGGATTTCTGGCGAGCGAGGTCGGTGAGAATATTGGACAGGTCGGCGGGTGTGGAACCGATGCGGCCCTTCAGCCGCTGCACGGTGGTGGCAAGGCGCGGCAGGCTCACCGGCTTCATCACGTAGTCGACGGCGCCCTGGTCGAAGGCGGCGATCGCATACTGGTCGTAAGCGGTAACGAACGCGCAATGCGAGCGGCCTGCCGCCTGCTTCGCCACGTCGAGACCGCTCAATCCCGGCAGCTGGATGTCGAGGAACATCACGGTTGGCTGGTGCCGCGTGAGGAGTCGCAACGCATCGGCACCATCGTCGGTCTGCGCGACGATGTCGAGCTCCGGCCACAGCTTGCGCAAGAGCTCGACCAGCTCCTCGCGCAGCAGCGGCTCGTCCTCGGCAACCAGCGCGGTCGGTCGCGCCGGGTCGGCGGTCATGCCAAGGCTCCCGCGACCGCGCGGCGCGCAGCCGTGGCCACCAGCGGCACGCGGACCACCGCAATCACCCCGGTGGGCTCGTTGGCCATGAACTCCAGTTCGGCGACGTCGCCATGGATCGCCGCGAGGCGCGCGCGCGTATTCGCCAGCCCGACGCCCGTTCCGGCGGTGGCCGCCGCGCCGAACCCGACACCGGAATCGGCCACGCGAATTTCCAGTGTGCTCCGCGTCGCCAGCGCCCGGATCGCGATGCTGCCCCCGGTCGACGAAGGATTGAGCCCGTGCTTGATCGCGTTCTCCGCAAGGGTGAGCAGCATCATCGGGGGAAACGGCTGGTCGCTAAGCCCGGGAGGCACGTCGATCGTGTAGTGCAGTCTCTCGCCCATGCGGATCTTGAGGACCGCGAGGTACGACTGCACCAGCTCCGCTTCCTGCGCGAGCGTGGATTGTTCGTCGCGCATCCGCGGCAGCGCGGCGCGCAGGTAGCGCACCAGGTTGTCGAGCATGGTGACGCCTCCGTCGACGTCGGTCTGGCACAGCCTCTTGACGTTGGCGAGCGTGTTGAACAGGAAGTGGGGCTCGATCTGTGCACGCATGACCTGCAGGCGTGCTTCGAGCATCTGCTTCGCCAGCGCCACCTGATCGATCCGCGCCTGGTGGAGCATCGCCGCGGCGGCCGCGGCGCGCTGCTGGAAACCATGGATCGCCGCGACCCCGCCGCCGATGACCATCCAGTACATCATGTCGCCCCAAAAGCGCTGTGACGCGATGCTTTCCCAATCGAGATCATAGAACGGGATCAGCATGATCGCGCCGATGAACGCGCCCGCGAACAGGCCACCGACGACCAGCGCCGTCGCCACCAGGCGCGCGCGACCGGCGGACAGGGCTTCGGCCAGCGTCAGCGCGAACAGGATTGGAAGCCCCATCAGCAGGCATTCAATCAGGTAATCGAGCCAGGTCCGCAGCAGGTGCTCGAGCGAAAACGCGTCGTAGAGCAATGGCTGGAACAGCACCTGCGTGCTGACGAGCCCACATATCGCCAGGGTGAAGGCGAGGCGCCGGCCGCTCAGCCGCGCGCGCGCGGTCCGGCCGAAGCGAATCAGGGCCGGCATCGGCTGTGCTCGCCTGTCCAAGGTCACGTCCATGGATCGCCCCCTCCCTTGTGGGGCATTCTCCGCGCCGGACCTCGCTTCGACAACCGGAAGTCCGACGAACCCGGAAATTCGCGTGCTGAAACCGGAAATGCCGGGGACCAATCCCCCATCCCTTCCGCGTGCATCGCCGCCGAACACCCGGAACCGCCGCCCAAATAAATCCCCGCCGAAGCGGGGCTGGAGGGGCTCTGGCTGGCGCAGCCTGATTGTGGCGCGGCGGGCGCGGCGCCACGCCGGGAACCGTCAAAAGCCGTAGGAGCGCCCCACCGCCGCCAGCCTGACCTGCCCCTGCTCCAGCGTCCGGATCTGCAACGCACGCTCGCTTTGGGCCGCGATCACCTGCTGGCGGATCGCCATCGCTTCCGGATCCGGACATTTCATTGCGCCGGCGACAAGTTCGAGTGCGCCCGCGCCGATGGCGATCGTCGCGATCGCGAACACGATCCTGTGCGTCCACTTGCTGCCTTGATTGAACGTGGTCATGGGTATTCTCCTGGACTCGGTTGCGTTCGGCATGCTTGCCGGGACCGCCGGGCTCCGGAATGCCTGCCCGTCGTGTTGGTGCGACTCTAGGCAACGCCCGGGCAGCCCTCAAGCGCGACGCGACGAATCCCGGAAAACGGAGGATGAAGGGGCGAAAAGCGACCGCGATGCGGCCAGCAATGCCTACTCGATCCCCAGCACCCACTGGATCACCTGCTTCATCACGAAGCCGAAGATCCCGAAGGACAACACAAAGAACAGGATGAACGTGCCAAGCCGGCCGGCCTTGGAGTCATGCGCCAGCTTCCAGACGATGAACAGCATCAGCGCGATGAAGGCCCCGATGCCCCAGGTGAGTCCGATGTGGGCAATCTGCGCTTCGGTCATCCCGAAGACAGTGGATTCCTCCATCAACACGCCTCATTCATGGCGCAGCGGCACGCCGTCGGTCACCACGAGGTCCTTGTACGCATGCCACGTGGCGTGCCCGATCAGCGGCACGGTGACGATGAAGCCCAGCATCCCGGTCGCAAACGACAGCAGGATGGCGAACAGGATCAGCCCCGCCCACAGCGCCATCGTCACCGGGTTCTCGCCCACGGCCCGCACGCTGGTCAGCAGCGCCTGGCGAAAGCCGACCATCCGGCCCAGCAGCAGGGGCGGTGCCACGGCCGCCAACGCAAAGACCACCGCCGCGCCGATGCCGCCGACGATGGCCCACAGCGTGAACAGCAGGTTGCCCTGATCGACGGCGGCGTAGCGGACAAATGCCGCGGGCGTGCGAATGGGCGTGGGGACGAACAGCCAGAACAGCAACGCCGAGACCAGCACCCACAGGCTGCCCAGCACCAGCAGCAGCAGGCCCATCCGCACCAGCGGGCGCGAATCGCGCTGCCACGCATTGACCACCGCCCGCAATCCGGACGGCTCGCCGCGGGCATGCAGCCGGCTCAATTCGTAGAGTCCCGTGCACAGGATGGGCCCCACCAGCACGAAGCCCGACACCGCGCCGGGCGCAAGCCACCAGTAATGCTGCGCCAGCGCGATCACGATCCAGCCGCCGATGGTGACG
>JANNKR010000065.1:0-10125 GCA_031396395.1 Betaproteobacteria bacterium | reverse complement strand
GTCGCCGCAAGCGTGTGTTCAGGCGCGGGTAGCAAAAAAAGGGGATGGTCAAAACACGACCATCCGCTTTTTTGCCGCCCGCGCCCGGAACACGCGGCTCCAAGGCGCCCGCGCCAGGCGGCTCGCCCCGCCCCGTTGCGTTATGCGTGGCAAAGGACAGACCGGATGTCGCCGCGATGTGTGGTGCGTGGCAAATGGCACATCGGATGTCGCCGCAATGGCCCGTAGGCGAGGCTTAAGCCTCGCGCAGCGCGACGGCAACGGGCACGTCCCCGTGACCGCCGTGGACCTTGGCCCGCATCCGGCCATCGTCTCCACCGCCGTGATGAGTGGGGGGCCGCGCGGGGCGGGCGCCTTGGAGCCGCGTGCTCGCCGCAGCGACGCTAAACCAGAAGCCTGCCCCATGCACGCCCGTAGCAGGCCTTGCCTGCCAGTCCCCGCATGCAGGCGAGCAGAAGTCCTTGCTGTCCGAAAAGTCATTAGTAAGGCCGCCGCTCGAGATGGCGAATCCGCCGCTCCAGTTCGAAGACGTCGCGTGATCGACCCAGATAATTTTCACGCTCGCGCACTTGCTGCCGGTACATCCAATCATCGAGCGCGGCCAGCCAGCGCCGCCGTAGCGATGGAGCGCCCGCGAGCGGTCCGGGCAGCGTGGCCGGGGCGGTCGGAGGGCGGTCATTGACGTTCGAAGGCAGGTTGTCGAAGAACGCCGTTTGGGCGAGTTTGACGCAGACATCCATGAAGCCGTTTTCGGCATAGGGATGATTCCGGTGGCGCATGGCGATAGTCTCCGGTGAGCCTTGTGGGCAGGACGCACGTTGATGGTGCAACGCACCATGTCAACATGAGGCCATCATCCCAATTCGTCCAATCATTCATTTGAATCAACATGATCGTATTGTTCTATATGGCATTCTTGTCATATTGCAATGCAGCATTTCAGGTACAATGTGGCCTAGGGAGCCAATCCCGAGGAGTCGCATGGAGCTCTACCAGCTACGCAGTTTCGCCGCCGTCGCCGAAGCAGGTCACCTGACGCGTGCCGCTGAACAGTTGCACGTAAGCCAGCCGGCCGTCAGCGCGCAGATCAAGGCGCTCGAGGACGAGCTCGGCGTCGCGCTGTTCGAACGTGTATCGAGCGGCATGGTGCTGACCGCGGCCGGCCGTCGTCTGCTGCCCGAAGCACGCAAGGTCATGTCGGCGGCCCAGACATTGCGCAGCCGCGCGCGCGGCCTCGCCGATGCGGTCGCGGGACGCGTGCGCGTGGGTTCCGTTTCGGATCCCGAGTTCACGCGCGTCGGCGACTTCCTGGCGAATGCACTCGACGCCCACCCCCTGCTCGAGATCGAGGTCCACCACGAAGTATCCGGCGCGGCCTTCGCCAAGGTCCGCGACGGCACGCACGACGCCAGTTTCTACTACGGCAGCCTTGTGCACGCCGACATCGTGGGGATACCGCTGGTCGAGTTCGCTTACCGGATCGTGGCGCCTGCGGCCTGGCGCGACGCCATTGCCACCGCCGACTGGAACGCCATCGTGACGATGCCGTGGATCATGACGCCCGCTATCAGCACGTTGTCCACCATGGCAGATGAACTGTTCGCGACGCGCGGCAGTTCACCCATGCGCCGGATCGAAGCGGACAACGAAGCGATCATCCGCTCGCTGGTGGGTGCCGGCCTGGGTGTTGCGATGATGCGCGAGGATCTGGCGCTGGAAGCTGCCGCTGCCGGCGATGTTGCGCTATGGGACGGCGTGCGGCTGCCGACCACGCTGCAGTTCATCCACCGCGCCGACCGCGCGTGCGATCCCGAGATCCGGGCGCTATGCGACGTGTTGACGCGCGTCTTCGCGCTGCCCGAAAGCGCCGTCGCCACCCCCTGTTGAGTCGACGCCGGATCCGGCGGCCAGTGCTGCCACTCGCCCGACAACGATGATGGCAGGACTGGCAAGACCGGTCCCTGCAGCGGCAACTGGCCAGGCGGCCAGCGTCGTGATGATGGCCGCCTGCTCCGGGCGCGTCGCATGCGCGATCACTGCCACCGGCATGGCCGGTGACATCCCGCCCCTGATCAACGCGGCCTGCAGCTCCTCGGCGCGCCGCATGCCCATGTAAATCACCAGCGTCAGGCCCGAGCGCACCAGCGCATTCCAGTCAGGCTCCGCTTCGCCATCGGCCGCGTGACCGGTGACCAGCGCGACACCATGCGCATGCAGCCGATGGGTGACCGGAATGCCGACTGCTGCGGCTGCCGCCAGGCCGGAAGTAAGACCGGGTACCACATCGACCGCGATGCCCGCCCCGCGCAGCGTCGCTGCTTCCTCTCCACCACGTCCGAACACGAAGGGGTCGCCGCCCTTGAGGCGCACCACTGCGCGACCGGCGCGCGCTTCGCGAATCAGCAGCTGCTCGATGAACGCCTGTGGCGTCGACGCGCAACCACCACGCTTGCCCACCGGAATCAAGCGCGCCTGCGGTCCTGCGTAAGCAAGAACCTCCTTGGACACAAGGTCGTCGTACAGCACGACGTCGGCTTCGCGCAGCACCCGCACCGCTTTGAGTGTAAGCAGTTCGGCATCGCCCGGACCTGCCCCGACGAGCGTGACGCGCCCTGCCCGATCCCGATGGTCATTGCGATCCGCGCTGCGGCTTGCGGCTCCAGGCGTGCGCACCGTGCTCATGCGGCGACCCCGGTCGTCACCCGCGCCGCATCGATCAGCGCGCGTACTTCGGGCAGACACGAACCGCAACCCGTGCCGCACCGCAGGTCGGACTGTACGGCGGCAAGCACTGCGTTGGGCGGGCCCGCGCACTCCGTGATCGCCGCACGCAATTGCGTTTCCGTCACGCCATGGCAGCTGCACACCGTGCGACCGCGTGTGCGATACCCGGCGGGCGCACCGGCAGAAGGTACCAGCAGGTGAGCGCGCATGGCCGACACGTCCTGGCCCGTGGTCAGCCAATCGCGTAACCATGCCTCGGCCGCGATGTCCCCCGCCAGGCGGACCGCAATGATCCGCGCTCCGCCAATACGGACGCGGCGGGCGATCGCGCGACGCGGGTCGTCGTAGCGAACTACGCATGCCGAATCCAGCCCGAACAGCCGATCGATGGCGGCGACCACGTCGGCCGTCACCGGCTCCGTCGCAGCGGCCCGCATGAACACACCACCGCGCTCCCCGCCAACCAGCACAATGCTCGCATAGTCAAAGTGTCCAGCCAGCGCACGTACGCCATCCCGCAGCGCCATCAATCCTGCTTCCTCGGATGGAAATCCGAAGACTGCGAACTTCCACGGCAGGTCGACCTTCGCGATGCGCACTGCCGCGTGCTTCAACTCGGGTTGTCGCGACGTCGGACAGCAGGCCTTGGCCGTGATTGCATTGATGCCGGCGCTGTCGCGACCGGCCAGCGTTGCGCTGCCCCAATGCATCGGCAGGTACGCCGTGCCGGGCTTGCCGACCGCGCTGATCGCCACCGGCACCACGACCGCGCCGCGCCGCGATTCCACGCGCACCAGATCGCCGTCCATGAGGCCGCGGCGCAGGGCATCGGCACCGTTCAATTCCACCGCCGGCTCCGGCGCGTGCGCGAACAGGGTCGCCACGGTACCGGTGCGGCTCATCCCGTGCCATTGGTCGCGAAGCCGTCCGGTATTGAGCCGGAACGGATAGCGGGCATCGACACGCTCGGCTACCGGCAGGTATCGTGTTGCCGCAAAACGCGCGCGACCATCGGCAGTCGCAAACACGTGATCGGCGTAGAGTCGCGCCCGACCGGCCGTCGCGCCGACCGGGTAGGGCCACTGTTGCGGTCCATCGGCATCCAGCCGGACGTGCGACAACGCGGTGATGTCGAGATCGCGCCCGCGGGTGGTGGCGACATGCTCGGAAAAGACGGCTGCCGTTGACGCGAAGTCGAACAGCGAAGGCAGGCCCGGCCGCAGGCGTGTTTCGAGGCGGCGCGCAAAGTCGACGGCAATCGCCCAGTCGGCGCGCGCCTCTCCCGGTGGCGGCAACGCGGCGCGCACGCGCGAAATCCGACGCTCCGAATTGGTGACGGTGCCGTCCTTCTCGCCCCATGTGGTCGCTGGCAGCAGCACATCCGCGAAGGCCGCGGTCTCGGTGTTTCCATACGCTTCCTGGAGCACCACGAACTCGGCGCGCGCCAGCCCGGCTCGCACCGTTGCCTGGTCCGGCATCGACTGCGCCGGGTTGGTGCACGCGATCCACACCATCTTCACCGTACCCGCGGCAAGCGCATCGAAGAGTTCGACTGCCGCCAGTCCGGGTTCGGCACGCACCGACGGGATGCCCCATAGCGCCGCCACTTCGGCGCGATGCGCGGCATTGTCAAGATCGCGATGCCCCGGCAGCAGATTTGCGAGTCCCCCCACCTCGCGGCCGCCCATCGCATTGGGCTGGCCGGTCAGCGAAAAGGGTCCGGCGCCCGGCGCGCCGATCTGGCCCGTTGCCAGGTGAAGGTTGATCAATGCGGCATTCTTGGCCGTGCCCGCCGACGACTGGTTGAGGCCCTGGCAATACAGCGAGAGTGTGGGGCCTTGCGCAAACCAGCGGGCAGCGGTCACAAGATCGGATTCCGCGATGCCGCAGATTTCGGCGGCAATCCGCGGTGTCATCTCGCGTACGACACTTTTGAGCGCCTCGAAGCCGGTGGTGTGATCGCAAATGAAGTCGCGGGCGATCGCCTCGTCCCACAGCAGGTGATGCAACATCCCATGGAACAGCGCGACGTCGGTACCGGGTTCGATTGCAAGGTGAAGATCGGCCATGGCGGCCGTGGCAGTGCGCCGCGGATCGACGACGATCATCTTCTGGTGCGTCAGACGCGCCCGCGCGGCCTCGATACGCCGGAACAGGATCGGGTGCGCCCAGGCGGTGTTGGATCCCGCGATGAAGAGGCATCCGGCGTGATCGATGTCGTCGTAGCAGGCGGGCGGGGCGTCGGCACCAAGCGTCTGCTTGTAGCCCGCCACTGCGCTCGACATGCACAGCCGCGAATTGGTGTCGATGTTGTTGGTGCCGATGAGGCCCTTGGCCAACTTGTTGAAGACGTAATAGTCCTCGGTCAGCAGTTGCCCCGACACGTAGAACGCCACGCTGTCGGGACCATGCTCGCGGATGCACGCCGTGAAGCGGTCGGCGATGTCGTCCAGAACGGGGGCCCATGCGACCGGCAGCGGCGCTGCGGACCGCTCTGCCCGCCGCAGCGGCTGCAACAGGCGTGCGCCAGCCAGCGCCGGCGACGCGGTGAGATGCAGCGTGCGGCCCTTGGTGCACAGCTGGCCGAAATTGGCCGGATGGTCGGGATCGCCGCGCACGCCGGTGATGGCGCCCGCCTCGTGCTCGACGATGACGCCGCAGCCGACACCGCAATAGGGGCAGGTGGAGCGCGTCTCGGCCACTCGATCAATCCAGCGCGACGAAGACCGCGCCGTCTTCCACCCGCACGGCAAACGTCCGGGCACAGCCGACATCCGGCGCGACTGCGTCGCCGTCGGCCAGTCCGATCGACCAGTTGTGCAGCGGACATGCGACCCGATCGCCGTAGACGATGCCCTGCGACAGCGGCCCCCCTTTGTGCGGACAGCGGTCGACGATGGCGAACACACGCTCTTCCTGGCAACGAAAGAGCGCGACGTCACCGTCCGGATGCCCGGGACGCGCAATCACGCGCGCACCGGCGAGTGGGATATCGGCAAGCGCGCAGATCTCGACGAAGGTCCCATTGGCCACAGCGGCAGGCGCGAGCGCACTGCAGTCGGCGCCACGGATGAGTGGCGTGATGGTTGCTGTCATGTCAATGTGCCACGGCAACGGGTGCGAACTGCCGTACATCGACGCGCGCTTCCTGCATCTGATGCCAGGGATCGGGCTCGCCATCGAGCGTGAACTGCAGTCGTTCCCACAGCGCCACGCGTCTCGCCGCATTGTCCAGCATTTCCTTTTTTACGTAGTCAAGACCCACCCGGGTCACGTAATGCACAGTACGTTCGAGATACCATGCTTCCTCGCGATACAGCTGCAGGAAGGCGCCGCTGTATTCCAGCACCTCTTCCGGCGTCTTCACCTTGACCAGGAATTGGGCGACTTCGGTCTTGATGCCGCCATTGCCGCCGACATAGATCTCCCAGCCCGACTCCACGCCGATGATGCCGACATCCTTGATACCCGATTCGGCGCAGTTGCGCGGGCAGCCGGACACGGCCAGCTTGACCTTGTGCGGCGCGTACATCCGCCACAACGCGCGCTCAAGCGACTGGCCCATCGCCGTGGAGTCCTGCGTGCCGAAACGACACCATTCGCTGCCCACGCAGGTCTTCACCGTGCGCAATGCCTTGGCATAGGCGTGTCCGGAAGGCATCGCGAGATCCTTCCACACCGCTGGCAGATCCGCCTTCTTGATGCCGAGCAGGTCGATGCGCTGACCACCAGTCACCTTGACCGTGCGCACGTTGTACTTGTCGACGACATCGGCGATGCGCCGCAATTCCGACGCATTGGTCTCCCCACCCCACATCCGGGGAATCACCGAATAGGTGCCGTCCTTCTGGATGTTGGCGTGCGCGCGCTCGTTGATGAAGCGCGACTGCGGATCGTCGACGGCTTCCTTCGGCCAGGTCGACAGCACGTAGTAGTTGAGCGCCGGCCGGCAGGTGGCGCAGCCATTGGGGGTGCGCCACTCCATGAAGCGCATCGTGTCCGCAATGGAGATCAGGTGCTGCCCGCGAATCGCCTCGCGCACTTCCTGATGATTGCGCTCCGTGCATCCGCATACGGCTTTCAGCCTCGTCGGTGTCGAATAATCGGCGCCCGCGGTGGCCATCAGCAGTTGCTCCACCAGGCCCGTGCAGGAACCGCACGAGGACGATGCCTTGGTGTGCTTGCGCACGTCGTCCAGCGTGAAGAGACCCTTGTCCCTGATCGCCTTCACGATCGCGCCCTTGCATACCCCGTTGCAGCCGCACACCTCGGCATCGTCGGCCATCGACAGCGCACGGGACTGGCCCTGGTGCCCGGTGTCACCCAGGTTGGCCTCGCCGAACATCAGCCGGTCACGGATCTCGGCCACGTTGCGGCCGTCGCGCACCAGGCGGAAATACCACGCGCCATCCGTGGTATCGCCGATCAGGACGCCACCCACCAGCTTGTCATTGCGGATGACCAGCTTCTTGTAGATCCCGCTGCCTGGATCGGCGAGGACAATTTCCTCTGCATCCGGTCCACCCGTGAAATCGCCGGCGGAAAAGAGATCAACGCCGGTGACCTTGAGCTTGGTCGATACCTGCGAGCCACCGTAGCGGGCGATGCCATGGCCTGCGAGATGGTTGGCGCAGACCTTGGCCATCTCGAACAGCGGCGCCACCAGGCCGTAGGTCAGGCCACGGTGCGCCACGCATTCGCCGATGGCGTAGATGCGGGGATCGAACGTCTGCAACGTATCGTTGACCACGATGCCGCGCTCGCAGTGCAGGCCGGACGCCTTCGCCAGATCGGCGTTGGGCCGGATGCCCACCGCCATCACCACCAGGTCGGCCGGCAAACTCTCGCCCGAGGCGAGTTCGACACTGGCCACGCGCCCTTCGGGTCCCGCCACCAGCGCCTTGGTCTTCGCTTCGAGCCTGAAGGCGAGGCCCTTCGCCTCGAGCGAATGCTGCAACATGCCAGCGGCGGTGCGATCGAGCTGGCGCTCCATCAGCCACGGCATCAGGTGCACGACCGTCACGTCCATGCCGCGCAGCCTGAGGCCGTTCGCAGCTTCGAGTCCGAGCAGGCCGCCACCAATCACCACCGCATGGCGAAACGTGGTCGCGGCGGCGATCATCGCCTCGGTGTCAGCAATGTCTCGATACGTAATGACGCCGGGAAGCGCGTTGCCCGGGATCGGCAGGATGAAGGGATTGGATCCGGTGGCGATCAACAGCCGGTCATACGATTCATGCATGCCGTTCGCAGTCTCGACCAAGCGCCGGGCGCGATCGATGCGTGTGACCGTCTGGCCGGTATGCAGCGTGATGCCGTTCTCGGCATACCAGGACCGTGAATTGACGACGATCTGCTCAATCGTCTGTTCGCCAGCAAGCACCGGCGACAGCAGGATGCGGTTGTAATTGGGGTGCGGTTCCGCGCCGAAGACCGTGATGTCGTAGGCCTCCGGCGCCAGCGCCAGCAGCTCCTCGACAGTACGCATGCCGGCCATGCCATTGCCGACGACGACGAGCTTCTGCTTCACGATCGGCACGCGTGCGTTCACGCCGCGGCCTCGACGTGAGCCTGGCGGCGGTAAAGGAAGTCGAGCACTGCGGTCCGGTAGCGGTGGTATTGCGGGTTCTCGCCCAACTCCACGCGATCGCGCGGCCGCGGAAGATCGACGTCGACGACCTCCCCGATCGTTGCCGCGGGGCCGTTGGTCATCATCACGATCCGGTCGGCCAGCAGCACGGCCTCGTCGACGTCGTGCGTGACCATCAGCACCGTGCTGCCAGCCGCCTGCACGATCTTCATCAACTCATCCTGGAGCCGGGCGCGCGTAAGCGCGTCGAGTGCGCCGAACGGCTCGTCGAGCAACAGCACCTTGGGTTGCATCGCCAAGGCGCGCGCAATCCCCACCCGCTGCTTCATGCCGCCCGAGATTTCGTGCGGGAACTTGAACTCGGCGTGGGTCAGGCCAACCAGCGCCAGTGCGTCATGGGTACGGCGCTTCAGGTCCGCCTTCTGCTCCGTTGCGGCAAACACGCGCTCAACGGCCAAGTAGACGTTGTCGAAGCACGTTAGCCACGGCAGCAGCGAGTGGTTCTGGAACACCACGCCACGATCGGGCCCCGGTCCGGCGATTTCGCGTCCTGCGCACAGCAGGAGGCCCGCGGTGGGTTCGAGAAGGCCGGCCACGAGGTTGAGCAGCGTGGATTTGCCGCAACCCGAATGGCCGATGAGTGCGATGAATTGTCCCTTCCAGACGGTAAGGTCGATGTCGCGCAGCGCGACGAACGGACCCCGCTTGGTCTTGAACGTCATGCACACGCCTTCGACGTGAACGTACTCTTCCGTTCCACCCTCGCGCTGCGTATGCGACCGGGGCATGCTGGTGGTGCTGTCGGACATGATGGCTCCGTTCATTCGTGCGAGAAGCGCCGGCCCAGCCAGATCAGCAGCTGCTCCAGCAGCAGGCCCACCACGCCGACGACAAATATCGCGATGATGATGTGCTCGACGTTCAGGTTGTTCCACTCGTCCCATACCCAGAAGCCGATCCCGACGCCGCCGGTCAGCATCTCGGCGGCCACGATGACAAGCCAGGCGACGCCTATGGCGAGGCGCACGCCGGTCAACATGTAGGGCAGGACGGCAGGGAACAGGATCCGGGTGGCCACCTTCCATTCCGACAGGTTGAGCACGCGCGCCACATTGAGATAGTCCTGCGGCACGCGCTGCACGCCCACCGCAGTATTGATCACCATCGGCCAGATACTGGAGATGAAGATGACCCAGATGGCGGCCGGATTGGCGGCCTTGAACACCATCAGGCCGATCGGTAGCCACGCCAGCGGAGAAACCGGGCGCAACAGGCTGATGATCGGCGCCGCCATCGCATTGGCGAATTTGAATCGTCCCAGGATAAAGCCCAGCGGAATGCCGACCAGCGCCGCGAGACCAAAGCCGATGCCCACGCGCCCGAGGGAGGCCAGGATGTTCCAGCCGATGCCCTGGTCGTTGGGTCCCTTGCGATAGAACGGATCGCTGAACACGCTTACTGCCGCATGGAATGTCTTGATCGGCGACGGCAACTGCGGCGACGTCATCGACACCAGCGCCCACAAGCCGATGAAGAGTGCGATGCCGAAAACCGGCGGCAGGATTTCCAGCAGCACGCCGCGCACGCGTTCGCGCCGCAATTCGGCGGCGAGATACGCGGCAGCCCTTGCGGCCGATTCCTGCGCCTCGACATCCGCGGGCTGCGCCGCTGCCGGCGCATGCGGTGCGTTCGCGGCCACTGGCAGATGCACGACATCGGCCAACGGCGGGTTGCCGGTACCGGCTATGGATGCAAGTGATACGGCGTTCATCGTAGGGCCCCCATTCATGCCTTGATCTTGAAGCCAGCAG
>JANNKR010000047.1:0-16892 GCA_031396395.1 Betaproteobacteria bacterium | reverse complement strand
GTGCTGGGTCCAGGCGACGTCGAGCGCCGCACGCGCAACGCGCGCTTGGCTGATGGCGTTCCGATCGACGACAAGACGATGGCTGACTTGATCGAGGCGGCGAAGTCCGTCGGCATCGATGCACTGAAGGCGGAGTCGATGTTGCAATAGCGGGGGCCGGACACCCGCGCTGGTGCAGACCTTCAGCGCGCCGATCCGGATACACGACGGAAAATGGTGGAGGAGCAACAATGGTACGAATCATCTCGCTGATGGCGGCGCTGCTGCTGGCCGCTTCATCCACGACGGCCCATGCGCAGGCGTGGCCGTCCAAGCCGATCAAGTACATCGTGCCTTTTGCGGCCGGGGGAACCACCGATATCCTCGCGCGCACGATCTCCGAAAAGCTGAGCATCGCGCTGGGACAGCCGGTCGTTGTTGAAAACAAACCAGGTGCGGGAGGGGGCCTGGGCGCGGCGGAGACCGCGAAGGCAGCGCCCGACGGGTACACGATCATGGGCGGCACGATCAGCACGCACGCCATCAACGCCACGCTGTATTCGAAGCTGCCCTACGATCCCGTCAAGGACTTCGTGCCGATCACGCTGATCGCGCGGGTGCCCAACATGCTGGTGGTGAACAACGATGTGCCCGCCAAGAACGTCGCGGAACTGATCGTGGTCATGAAGGCCAGCCCCGGCAAGTGGAATTTCGCGTCGTCGGGCAACGGCACCTCGCAGCACCTCTCCGGCGAACTGTTCAAGGGGCTTGCCGGCGTGGACATGCAGCACGTCCCGTACAAGGGCAGCCCGCCCGCGCTCGCCGATGTGATGGGCGGACAGGTCAGCATGACCTTCGACAACATCACCACGGCCTGGCCGCTGGCCAAGGGTGGCAAGCTGCGCGCGCTGGCGGTGACCACCGCCAAACGCTCGCCGGTGGCCCCCGAGGTGCCCACGCTGGCCGAATCGGGCCTGCCGGGTTACGAGATCGGTTCCTGGCAGGGCGTGTTCGCGCCGGCCGGCACGCCGCCCGACGTCGTCAAGCGCCTCAACACCGAAATCGTCAAGATCATCAACACGCCTGAAGTGCAGAAAAAATTGCTCGACCTCGGTGCCGAGCCGGTGGCGAATTCATCCGAGGAATTCACCGCATTCGTGAAGACCGAAGTGGTGAAATGGGGCGAGGTCGTCAAGAAGTCCGGGGCGAGGGTGGACTGATGAAAAACATGCGAGCAACGATGCATGGCGTGGGCCTGCTGGCGGTGCTGGGCATGGCCGCATTGGGCGCGGCCCCGGTCATGGCCCAGGCCTGGCCCTCGAAGCCGATCCGGATCATTGCGCCTAGCACGCCGGGCGATGCGCCCGACGTGATTGCGCGGCTCGTCGCCGACAAGCTGGCGCCGGTGCTGGGCCAACAGGTGGTGGTGGAGAACAAACCCGGCGCCGGCGGTGTCGTCGGGTCCGATGCCGTGGCCAAGGCGGCCCCCGACGGCTACACGCTGATCATGGGCAACGCGGGGTCGCACGGCATCAACGCTGCGGTCTACTCGAAACTGCCCTACGACATCCAGCGCGACTTCGTGCCCGTCAGCCAGGTGGCCATTGCGCCCAATATCGTCGTGATCAACCCTGGGGTGCCCGCGACCACGCTTGCCGAATTCATCGTCTATGCGAAGGGCCAGCCCGGCAAGCTGTCCTACGCCTCGGGTGGCAACGGCAGCAGCGCCCACATGTCGATGGAACTCTTCAAGTCGATGGCGGGGGTGGACATCCAGCACGTTCCCTACAAGGGGTCCACGCCGGCACTCACCGACCTGATGGGGGGCCAGGTGGCGATCTTCATCGGCAACATGCCGCCGACAGTGCCGCATGTGAAGTCGGGCAAATTGCGCGCGCTGGCAGTGACCACCAAATCGCGTTCCGCGCTGATGCCCGAGTTGCCGACGATGACCGAGGCAGGGCTGCCCGGGTACGAGACCGTGGCGTGGTTCGGCGTGCTGGCGCCTGCGGGCACGCCGCCGGAGATCGTCAACCGGCTGTCAGTGGAAATCGGCAAGATCGCGCGATCGCCTGAAATGCGCGAGCGGTTGCTGGCGATGGGCGCGGAACCGGTGGGCGGAACGCCCGAGGAGTTCAAACTGGTGATCGATCGCGACATCGCCAAATGGAAGCCGCTGGCCCAGAAGGTGGGCATCAAGGTCGACTGAGTCCCGCCGCCCGCAATTTTTCAGAGACTCCATTGACTGAACCGCTGCTTCCCGGCTTTGTCGCGCGTCGAATCGACGTCGCCGCGACGCACATCCATTGCGAAATCGGCGGCAGCGGTCCGCCGCTCCTGCTGTTGCACGGCTATCCGCAGACGCATGTGATGTGGCACCGCGTGGCGCCGGCGCTGGCCCAGTCCTTCACTGTGATATGCGCCGACCTGCGCGGCTATGGCGACTCCGGCAAGCCCGTTACCGATGCGGCGCATGCGCCGTATGCCAAGCGCGCCATGGCCGCGGACATGATGCAACTGATGGCCGCGCTCGGTTTCCCACGGTTCCGGCTGGCCGGGCACGATCGTGGCGGACGCGTTGCCCATCGACTTGCGGTCGACTATCCCGAAGCCGTCGAACGCGTGGCCGTGCTCGACATCTCGCCCACGCGCACGATGTTCCGCGAAACGGACCAGGCTTTCGCTACCGCGTACTACCACTGGTTCTTCCTGATCCAGCCCTTCGACCTGCCGGAACGGATGATCGGCGCCGACCCGCTCTACTACCTGCAGCGGAAACTGGGAGGCTGGGGCTCGGGACTTGGCATTTTCGATCCGCGGGCCTACGCGGAATATGCCCGGTGCTTTGCCGACCCCGCCACCATTCATGCGACATGCGAGGACTACCGCGCCGCGGCCTCGATCGACCTCAAACACGACGATGCCGATGTCGCGGCGGGACGCAAGGTGACGTGCCCGTTGCTGGCGCTGTGGGGCGACAAGGGCGTGGTCCACCGGTTGTTCGACCCGGTCAACGACTGGAAGAAAGTAGCGGTGGACGTGCGCGGGCAGGCGCTGGCCTCAGGTCATTACCTCGCAGAAGAGGCGCCCTCAGCCACGCTGGAGGCATTGAAGGACTTCTTCGGCCGTCCTTAATCCGGCCGTCCGAAATCCTGTACGCCGTCCCGTAGGCGAGGCTTCAGCCTCGCGACCACAGGCGAGTACGCCATGGATCGCGGTAAGAACCGCTGTGCGAGGCTGAAGCCTCGCCTACGGCGCGCTCAGGCGTGTCCGCCGCCCGAATTTGCTATAATCGTCGACTTGGCCAAGTAGCTCAGTTGGTAGAGCAGCGGACTGAAAATCCGTGTGTCGGTGGTTCAATTCCGCCCTTGGCCACCAGAATTCAAGCCTGTTCGGCGCGAGGAAGCGCTAACTTCGCTTCTGGCGTAGCCAAATCGTAACCACCCAGCAGCACATCGAGCCTGTTCGCGGCTTTCGCAAGATGATCTGGCGCCAGATGCGCGTAGCGTTCGACCATCGACGAAGAACGCCAACCGCCAAGCCGCTGCAACTCGTGCGTTGGCGTGCCCGATTGGCGATGCCACGTGGCCCAGGTGTGCCGAGTATCGTGCCAGCGGAAATTCTCGATCCCCGCACGCTTCAAGGCATTGCCCAAGCCCGCGTATTGACCCTCGCAACAGGCTTCCCTGCATAGGTGAACACGCTAACGGCGTGCTTGCCCAGCTGTCGCCGCAAGACCTCCATCGCAGTCGTGTTGAGCGGCACGGCAATTGGCCGGCCATTCTTGGACTGATCGGCATCAACCCAGGCATGTCTCGCATCCAGGTTCACGTGTGACCACGTAAGACCGACCACATTGGGGTGGAGCAATCCCGTCGCCAACGCAAACACGACGATGTCGCGTTGATGCTTCGGCAACTCGCGGACTAGCGTTTGCGCTTGTTCTACCGTGATCGATCGTTCGCGTCCTGGGTTCTCCTTGAACAGCCTTGCTTTCGGTGTCTTGTTGATCCATTCCCACTCGTCGCGTGCGCGAAGCAGAACGGCTCGGACGAGCGCCAAGTAGCGGTTGAACGTGGCTTTGCCGGCCGTCTTCAGCTTCTCGGCCTTGACGCGGTCGACAACATCGAGCGTAATTTCGTCGAGCATCAAGTGTCCTAAGAACGGATCCAACCAGCGAAGCTTCCTGATGTCTTCCTGGTGCGTGGCCTTCTCCGACGTTTCGGCGAGCCACCGGACCACCGCTTCCTTCCACGCGCGACGCGGCTTGACGCCGAGCCGCTGTTGCGAACCGCCCCGGGATTCCAGGAGACTCCATTGTTTGAGAGGATGGGGTCATGAACAAATAGACGAGGTATTCGCCGGAGGTCCGGGAGCGGGCCGTTCGGCTGGTTTTTGAACACCAAGGGGAGCGTGACTCGCAGTGGGCGGCGATCGGCTCGATTGCGGGCAAGATTGGCTGCACTGCCGAGACGCTTCGCAAGTGGGTGCGCCAGGCTGAGCGTGACCAAGGTCGACGCGCGGTCGCAAATGCCGCACCACAATGGCTGATGACGGTGCTGTACGACCGCTCGATCGCGAATGTCGCGCGCGAGCAGATGCCCGAAGTGCGCAAGAGCGCCGCCGGCCTCGGCATCGACCTTTTCTCCATCGACGTGCGGCGAGTAGCCGGGCCACTCGACGCCCATACGCTCGCGCTCGACGCCGAAAGCGCCAACAATTTCACGCCTCGTGAGCCGGTTCTATGCCGGCTTTTGGCGCGTCCGTCGCTTGTCCGGTCCCTCGATCGCGTGCGCGCGCCTCAATCGGCTCGTCCCGGGATATGATCTGCCCGCCCGACCTAGGGTGAGCGGAGCCAAGCCATAAAGTCCACCTACAGCGTCGGTCAGGAGTGGCTCACCGAAACATTCCACGGCCTCACCTGGAAGCGCTTCGCGCTCTTCTGCATCGTCATCGAGCTCATCACGCTGCAGCAACCGCCGTCGATGATCGCCTTGACGGGAAGGAATTTTGCGCACATGCCTCGCGGTGCCGATGGCCTCGCAAAGGCGTTCGCCACGTCGTTCCTCGCCTACGTGCCAGTCCTGCTGGCCGCGGTGGCGGTCGCCAACCGCGGGTATTCCGGCGAGAAGTCTTACGTCATCCGACTGTGCATTGCGACGGTGCTGGCGCTAGCCGTCGGAACGGCTTTGACCGCCGCTGCGCTCCCTTACCTGTATCCCGACGGCTTCCTCCGCATTCGCTGGGGCGTGACCAGCGACATGGAGGTATGGCGTATCCGCGTAGGCGCGTTCTTCCACTATCTCGCCTACGGCGGAACCGCCGTCGCGGTGTATTACTACCTGCAACGGGAGGCGCGCATCGCCGCCAGGCTGCACGCCGAGCAGGTCCAGCGGGAGCAAGGCGAGCGGGAAAGTGCCGAAGCACGGTTGCAGGTGATGCAGGCTCAGATCGAGCCGCACTTCCTGTTCAATACGCTCGCCAGCGTGCGGCGGCTGTACCGCACCGACCGCGACCTGGGCCGGGGAATGCTGCGACATCTCACGAGCTATCTCGCGGCGTCGCTGCCCAGCATGCGGGAATCGTGCTCGACGCTGGGGCGCGAGCTCGCGCTCACGACGGCGTACCTCAACGTGCAGAAGATCCGGATGGACACGCGCCTCGACTTCGTCATCGACGTCCCGGAGCGCCTGCGCTCGATCGTCGTGCCGCCCATGATGCTCGCGACCCTCGTCGAGAACGCGGTGATCCATGGACTGAGCCCGCTTCCCGCAGGAGGATGTATCCGCATCTCCGCCGAGGAACAGGCGGGCAAGCTGTTCGTGCGGGTCGATGACAACGGTCGCGGACTGAAAGACACGTGGGGCGCCGGGATCGGCCTTTCGAATATCCGGGCGCGGCTGCAATCGGCATTCGGCGATGCGGCGCGTCTGCGGCTTGCCGCGGGTGACGAGCGCGGCGTGACTGCCACGCTCGAATTACCGGTGTCTTCCGAGCCAACGTTCGCATGACGTCGACGCCGTCCCACCTCCTGGCGCAGCCGCCGCGCTATGTGCGCGCCGTAACTTTCGTATGGCAATCGTGGCGCGCGCTCGATGCGCGGTTCTTCCGCGCCGCGCTGACCTTCGCCGTGGTGCTGGGCACGCTCCTTGGTATTAGCGGGGGGCTCGTGTCGCGGTCGATATCGTGGCGCGGCTTCGTGTCCGAGTTCTTGGATACCCTCAGAGTTACCGTCGCGCTGATTCTGTGTATCGCAGTCGCAGCGCGCGTCAAGCCAGTGCGAGTGCCGAGATGGGTTCCCTACATGATCGCTGCGTTGGCGGCTCTCGTCGTGGACTTCGTGCTGCAGGCGATGCTCTGGTTGCCGATGACCCTGGCGTTGATCGCCAATCCGGCGGAGTGGCCGGGGCTCACGATGCCGAACTGGGTTGGTGCATGGTTGCACGTTCCGCGCATATTCATCTTCTGCTCGCTGGCCGCGCTCGGGTTCATGTTCGCGCGAGAGGCCCGCCTGCGCGCCGACGCGTTGCGCCATGTCCAGCTCGAGCGCGCGAAGCTCGCGCGGCGCACGTTCGAGTCGCGGCTGCAGGCCATGCAGGCGCGCATCGAGCCGCAGTTCCTGTTCGACACGCTCGCGCACGTCGAGACGCTGTACGAGACGGACGCCGACGCGGCCGAACGCATGCTCGACGATCTCATCGTGTTCCTGCGCAAGGCCTTGCCGAGTCTCGACGAGACGACATCGACAGTCGATGCCGAGTTCACTCTCGCGCGTGCCTGGCTCGGCATCACGAAGATCCGGCTCGGCGGCCGGCTCCAATTCGCCGTGACCGCGCCCGACGAGCCGGCCGCCATCCGGATGCCGCCCATGATCCTGCTCCCGCTGCTCGAGCGCGCGGCCGAGTCGATGGCATCCGGTCTGCCGAAACTCGTCGAGCTTTCGGCGCGGGTCGCGGACGACCGCGTGTGCATATCGGTCGTCGAGACCCATCCGGGCGAGCGCACCCGACGCGCCGAGACCCTGGGTCAGCTAAGCGAGCGCCTGCACTCGTTGTACGGGGCGAACGCATCGATCGAACTGACGGACGACGACGCAGTGTGGCGGACCACCATGGAGATCCCTCATGAGCGCAGCGACGGCGATCATCGCTGAAGACGAAACGGTGCTGCGCAACGAGCTGCGCGGCATCCTGGCCGGGCTGTGGCCGGAGCTCGAAATAACAGCCGAAGTGGCCGACGGATTCGCGGCCGCGCGCGCGCTCGAGGAAAACGCCCCGGACATATTGTTCCTCGACATCCAGATGCCGGGGATGACCGGACTGGAAGTCGCGCGCCTGGCGAGCGGCAAGTGTCACGTCGTCTTCGTGACGGCATACGACAAATACGCCGTGTCCGCGTTCGAACAGGGGGCGGTCGATTACGTGATGAAACCGTTCTCGGGCGGCCGGCTCGGAGAAACCGTCGCGCGCCTCAAGTCGCGCATGCGCGACACACCGGCCAACCTCGACGGAATACTCAGTCTCCTCGAGAAGGCGCGCAAAGGCTCCGATTACCTGCGGTGGGTCACGGCGTCGCAAGGCAACAAGGTGAACGTGATCACCGTCGACCAGATCTTCTACTTTCGCGCCGACAACAAGTACACGATGATCATAACGGCAGACGGCGAGGCGCTCATCCGCCGGCCCATCAAGGAGCTCGCGGAAGTCGTCGACCCCAACGTGTTCTGGCAGATCCACCGCTCCACGCTCGTCAACATCAATGCGATCGCCGGCGTCACTCGCGACTTCCGCGGGCGGCTGTCCGTCAAGCTCAAACAGCGCGCGGAGACGCTGGCGGTCAGCGAGACGTACGCGCACCTGTTCAAGCAGATGTAGCCATCCCAACAAACGCAGTTCGTCGAGGGGACAACGAGTGAAGCTGCGCCGTACGAGCATCTGCATCGCCTTGGGCACCGCCGGTGCCGCCGCATGCGGCGGGACGTTCGGGCAAGACATGCGCATCAACGTCACCGGCACCAACATCAAGCGCATCGACACGGAGACCGCGGCACCGATCGAGACGATCACGCGCGAGGACATCCAGGCGTCGGGCCTGCAGACGATTTCCGACGTGATCCGGCAGATCACCGCGAACAACAACGGCACGATCAGTCCTTCGTTCACCAACGGGTTCTCGGCTTCCGGCTCTGCGGTTTCGTTGCGCGGACTCGGCCCGAACAACACGCTCGTGCTTTTGAACGGTCGGCGTCTGGCGAACTTCGGCCTCGCGGAGGATTCAAACACGTCGTACGTGGACCTGCAGCAGATCCCGTTCGACGCCGTCGAGCGCATCGAGGTGCTGAAGGATGGCGCGTCCGCAATCTATGGATCGGATGCGGTCGCGGGCGTGATCAACGTCATCCTGCGCCAGCAATACACCGGGTTCACCGTGACCGGTACCGCGGGCACCGCCAGCAACGGGGAAGGCAACCAGTACAAGGGCGCGGCCACTTTCGGCGTGGGCGACCTCACCCGCGACCGCTATAACCTGTTCGTCGCGCTCGACGCGCAACGGCAGGAAGCCAACCCCTCCAACCGGGGACGTGACTACATCGGCAGCAACGACCTGCGGTTCATGGGATTGCCCGACGCGCGGCCCGGCACGCCGACGTCCTTCTCTGCCAACTCGCTGCTCGGCAACGTTCGCCCCGTTGCGGCGAGCAACCCGAACGGCGCACCCGGCGCCTTTCGCTCGCTGCCGGGCGAGTGCGCGCCCGTGAACCAGGACGGCCCGTTCTGTCGCTACGAGCGCAAGGACTTCACCGACCTCCAACCTGCGATCGACCGCTTCAATCTCTTCGCACGCGGCACCTACCGAATCGCCGACTCGATCGAAGGTTACACGGAGCTGTCGTACTTCGAGGTTCGAACCGATACGCGAGGCCCCCCGATACCGACGCGGGCGATTTGGTACGACCCGTCGACGCAATCCGTCAAGTCGTCGATCAACATCTACCTGCCGGTGGCGCATCCCGACAATCCGTTCTCCGCGAACAACCAGGTCGCACGCCTCTACTACGTGGACGGCGCGCTCGGCGGCATCAGGTCGTCATACGAGACGCGCACCCAACGCTATCTGGCTGGAGTAAAGGGAACGACGTCCGGCTGGGACTGGGACGTCGCCGGCCTGTACATCCGCAGCGACACGGACGCCACGCGCCGCAACATCTACAGCTATGACCGGCTGCTGCAGGGCCTCGCGGGAACGGGGCCCTACGGCTACTACCGCATCGGCGCGGCGGCGAACCAGAACGATCCGGCGATTTACGACTGGATCGCGCCCGACCGCTCGTTTGCCGCCGTGTCGGAGAACACCGTTTTCGACGCGAGAGCTTCGCGCGACCTCTATCGGCTCGATGGCGGAAATCTCGCGCTGGCCGTCGGCTACGAGTTCCGGCGCGAAGAACTGGCCAATCCCGGTCTACCGGGTCAGGAGACTGGCAACGTCGTGGGTCTCGGGTACTCCGTCGCGTTCGGCTCGCGCAATGTCAACGCGGTTTACGCCGAGCTGTACGCACCTCTGCTGAAGAATCTTGAGGTAACGGCGGCCGTACGATACGACCATTATTCCGATGCCGGCGGCACGACCAACCCGAAGATCGGCATGAAGTGGACGGCGCTGCCTTCGCTGGTCCTGCGCGGCACGTGGCAGACCGCTTTTCGCGCCCCGGGACTCTATGAAACCGGTTCCACCGGGGCCGCCTTCGGCCAGGGGAGCGACCCCGTGCGCTGCCCCGTGACGGGACTGCTTGCCGACTGCAACGCGATCGGTCTCGGCCTCCTCGTGGGCAATCCCGATCTCGAGCCCGAGACGTCGACGACCTATACCATGGGTGCGATCTGGGAGCCGATCCCGGGGCTCAGTGCCGCGCTCGACTACTGGAACATTCGGGTCGACGGGCGCATTTCGCCGACCAACGATGCTGTGTTCGTGCGCGATACCAACGACCTTCCCGGGATACCAAATTCCGGCACGATCCTCTACGCCCTGGTCCCGTTCGTCAACGCCAACAACATCAAGACCGACGGCATCGACGTCGACGTCGTCTGGCGCCAGAACCTCAAGGAGTGGGGAAACCTCACCACACAACTGCAATGGACGCACGTGTTCCGCTACTCGCAGTCGTTTTCGGATGGCACCATGTACCGCTATGACGGCACGCAGGGCAATATCGGGGTGGGCAGCAGCGCGGGCACGCCCTCGGACCGCGTCAACCTCATCGCACGATGGAGCGGCGGGCCGTGGAGCGTCACGGGAACGGTGCGCTACATCAGCGACTACCAGTCGATACCGTATCGCGGCGCCAACGAAGAGCCCAGCGGCGGGTGCCTCAGCAGTTTCGACGGTCCGGACTGCCACGTGCCGTCGTTCACTACGCTGGACCTGTCCGCCCAGTACAGCGGGTTCAAGAACTGGCTGATCTTCGGGTCGGTCATCAACGTCTTCAATCGCATCGCGCCGTTCAATCCGGCGATAGCGGGCAATAGCGTGAATTACAACTACAACTACGCGTTCTCCGGCGCCACCGGAACGCAATTCAACCTGGGTGTGCGCTACACGTTCCAGTGACGCTTGAACGGCATCTCCGAGCGCATAGACCGCCGTCTCGAGACGGGTTAACCTCCGCGAGCGCCAGCGTAGCCAGTTCGTAACGTTTCTTGCCTTCGTTGGGCTCGCTCCAGGCTATGTACCGCTGCTCTTGAAACTTGGCGTGTGTTGCAAGAGCTTGATTTAGAATACGACGCTTGTTAAGGCTGATTCTTAAAATCCGTGTGTCGGTGGTTCACTTCCGCCCTTGGCCACCGTGTCGTGGAACGGCGCCCGCAAAGGCGCCGTTTGCTTTTTGGCGTGTTCCGATACACCCGCGGGAGCAGAAATGTTGCCATTTGCCGAACTGAAGAAGCAGCTCTACACCGCCGTCCTCTCGGATGTCCTCGATGGCATGGGCTACATGCAACAGGCGATGCGCCCATTCGTCCGTCCGCTCGATGACTCGCTGAAGCTCATGGGGCGGGCCCGTACCGGTCTCTGGATGAACGTGTATGCAGTGACGGCGGGCGAGAATCCCTACGAACACGAGATTGCGCTCATCGATGATCTGAAGCCGGGCGACGTGCCGGTTTTCGGGTGCGGCGGTCCCACCGATCGCGTGGCGCCCTGGGGCGAGCTGCTCTCCACCGCCGCCACGTGCCGCGGCGCCGCGGGCTGCGTCACCGACGGCCTGGTCCGCGACGTGCGGCAAATCCGCGAAATGGCTTTCCCGATGTTTCATGGGGGTATCGGGCCGCTCGACACGCGGGGCCGTGCCAGGATGGTTGCGCTCGATGTGCCCACCGAATGCGCAGGCGTGCGCGTCGCGACCGGCGACGTGGTGTTCGGCGATGTGGACGGCGTGGTGGTGATCCCGGCGGCAATCGCAGACGAGGCGATCGCGTTGGCGCTGACCAAGGTCGCCGCCGAAAATCGCACGCGGGACGCGCTGCTCAGAGGCGAATTGCTGCAGGACGTCTACGCCCGATACGGAGTGCTGTAGGGCGTCGCGTAAACCCCGATATCCGATACTCGACTCCATGTCATCGGCGTGCCCCAGAACGCCTGTACGGTGGTTGGCCGGGGTGCTTTGAGGGACACTACGCCTGCAGCGGCACCGAGAAAAAGAGCCGCATCGGCGAAATCGCCAAGGAGGATGGGATGAGCGTCAAGACCAAATCCGACGACACGGCGGGGCGCCAGCGCCTTGACGGTGTCGTGGCGCTGGTGCGGACCAAGGTGTCCGCCGACCAGCAGGCATCGCTCGAGGCATTCGTCCACGAGTATTTCGGGCACGTCGACCCGGAGGACCTCGATGCACGCGCCGTTCCCGATCTTTACGGCGCCGCGCTCTCGCACTGGAACTTCGCGCGCAAGCGCGCGCGGGGCGAGGCCAAGGTCCGCGTGTTCAATCCGACCGTCGAGGAACACGGGTGGCATTCGACGCACACGATCGTCGAGATCGTCAACGACGACATGCCGTTCCTGGTCGACTCCGTCGGCATGGAGATCAACCGGCACGGGCTGACGCTGCACCTGATGAGCCATCCGATCATTGGGGTCACCAGGGATGTGGACGGTACCTTGACGGGGCTCTCTCGGGACGGCCGGCGCGAATCGTTCATCCATGCCGAGGTCGATCGCAGCGTCGACGCGAAAGTGCTCGAGACGCTTGCACGCGATGTCGCTCGCGTGCTGAACGATGTACGACAGTCATATCTTGACTGGTCCGCAATGCGGGAGCGTATCGCGGCCATTACGGCAGAACTCGCGCAGCGGCCGCCGCCCATCCCGGCGTCGGAACTGGAGGAGGGCGCGGCGTTCCTGCACTGGCTTGCCGATAACCACTTCACGTTCATCGGCTACCGGCGGCACGATCTTGTCGTCACCGACGGCGGGGATGCGCTGAAGGTGGTCCCCGATTCAAGTCTCGGCGTACTGCGCGAAGTGACCGGCCGGCAAGTGTCGGCAAGTTTTGCGGCACTCCCGCCCTCCGTGCGGGCCTATGCGCGGCGGCCGGAACTGCTGGTCATCACGAAGTCCACGGCGCGGTCCACCGTGCACCGCCCGGGCTACCTCGACTACATCGCGGTCAAGCGCTTCGATGCCGCCGGCAAGGTCTGCGGCGAAGATCGATTTCTTGGGCTCTTCACCTCCACCGCCTATAGCGCCAATCCGGGGGACATCCCGCTGTTGCGGCGCAAGGCGGCCAACGTGGTCGCGGCGTCCGGCGTCGAACCTGGGGGCCACGCCGCCAAAGCCTTGCGCAACATCCTGGCCAACTACCCGCGCGACGAGCTGTTCCAGATCTCCGAGGAGGACCTGCTGCGGATCGCCACCGGCATCCTGCAGCTGGGCGAGCGGCAGCGCTTCCGGCTCTTCGTACGGCGCGATCCGTTCGAGCGTTTCCTGTCGTGCCTCATCTACGCGCCACGCGAGAACTACACGACAGAGCTGCGGCAGAAGTGGCAGGCGATCCTGATGCAGGCCTTCAACGGCGCAAGTTCCGATTTCAACGTATTCCTGTCTGAATCCGTGCTGGCGCGCATCCACATCACCGTGCGCACCACGCCCGGCGCGATTCCGGAATTCGACGTCCGCGACGTGGAGGCGCGGCTCATCGCGTCGGCGCGGCGCTGGAGCGACGACCTCAAGGCTGCACTGGTCAGTGAACTGGGCGAAGCGCAGGGGCTCGATCGGCTGCGCCGCTTCGCGGCCGCGTTCCCCGCCGGCTATCGCGAGGAGTACCCGGCCCGCGCCGCAGTGCCCGACATTGCGATGATGGCGCAATTGAGCGACGACCAGCCGCTGGCAATGAACCTCTATCGGCCGCTGGAGGCGCCTCCCGGCACCGTGCGCTTCAAGCTCTTTCACCGCGGCGCGTCGGTGTCGCTGTCGGACAGCCTGCCGATGCTGGAGCACATGGGCGTCAAGGTGCAGGACGAGCATCCGCACCACATCGCGCCGGAAGGCATGCCGCCGATCGCGATGCACGATTTCGGACTGCTGGTCGCGCGCGCGGATGCGGAGGTCGATGTCGATGCCCTGCACCGGGTGTTCGAGGATGCCTTCGAAAAGATCTTCCGGGGCGAGGTCGAAAGCGACGACTTCAACCGCCTGGTGGTTGCCGCGGGCATGCCCGCGGACGACATCGTGGTGCTGCGCGCCTACGGCAAGTACATGCGCCAGATCGGTTTTGCACTGTCGCAGGCGTTCATCGAGTCGACGCTATCCGCGCATGCCGGCATTGCGCGGATGCTGGTTGAACTATTCCGTACGCGTCTTGATCCCGACGGACTTACTGGCGCGGTGGCGCGCGCCGCGGACGAGGAACGGGCGATCGAGGCGGCGCTCGAGAGCGTCGACAACCTGTCCGAGGACCGCGTGCTGCGGCAGTACCTGGCATTGATCCTGGCGACCACGCGAACCAACTTCTGGCGGCGCGACGCGAACGGACAGCGGCGCACTTTCCTGTCGATGAAATTCGATCCGTCGAAAGTGCCCGGGCTGCCCGAGCCGAAGCCGATGTTCGAGATCTTCGTCTACTCGACGCGCTTCGAGGGTGTGCACCTGCGCGGCGGGCGGGTGGCGCGTGGCGGCTTGCGCTGGTCCGATCGGCCGGAGGACTTCCGCACCGAAGTGCTGGGCCTCGTCAAGGCGCAGATGGTGAAGAACACGGTGATCGTGCCGGTGGGATCCAAGGGCGGCTTCGTGCTGAAGCGCGCGCCGGCCTCAGTTGCCAACCCCGGTGACCGCGAGGCCTTCATGAAGGAGGGCGTCGCCTGTTATCAGAACTACCTGCGCGGTCTGCTCGACATCACCGACAACCGGGTTGGCGACAAGATCGTGCCCCCGCCGCAGGTCAAGCGCCACGATCCGGATGATCCCTACCTGGTGGTTGCGGCCGACAAGGGCACGGCAACGTTTTCCGACTACGCCAACGGCGTCAGCCGGGAGTATGGCTTCTGGCTTGACGACGCCTTTGCGTCGGGCGGCTCGGCCGGCTACGACCACAAGGTGATGGGCATCACTGCGCGCGGCGCGTGGGAGTCGGTCAAGCGCCACTTCCGCGAGATGGGCACCGATATCCAGACGACGGACTTTTCCGTCGTCGGCATCGGCGACATGTCGGGCGACGTGTTCGGCAACGGCATGCTGCTGTCGCGGCACATCCGCCTCGTCGCCGCGTTCGACCACCGGCACATCTTCTTCGACCCCGATCCCGATACCGCGGCCAGTTTCGCGGAGCGCGAACGGCTCTTCAAGCTGCCGCGCTCGTCGTGGTCGGACTACGATGCAAAGCTGCTGAGCAAGGGCGGCGGCATCCACGCACGATCGGCCAAGGCCATTGCGCTGACGCCGGAGGTGAAAGCCGTCCTGGCGGTGAGCGTCGATTCGATGACGCCCACTGAACTCGTCAACGCGATCCTGAAGGCGCCGGTCGACCTGCTCTACAACGGCGGCATCGGCACCTACGTGAAGGCGCATGGCCAGACCAATGCCGAGGTCGGCGACCGGGCCAACGACGCGTTGCGGGTCGACGGCCGCGACCTTCGCTGCAAGGTGGTGGGCGAGGGCGGCAACCTGGGCTGCACGCAACTGGGGCGCATCGAGTATGCGGGCAAGGGCGGCCGGATCTATACGGACGCAATCGACAACTCGGCGGGCGTGGACACGTCCGACCACGAGGTCAACATCAAGATCCTGCTGGGCCTGGCGGTGGGTGCCGGCGATCTCACGGAAAAGCAGCGTAACGTGCAGCTGGCCTCGATGACGGATGAGGTCGCGGCGCTGGTGCTGCGCGACAACTATTTCCAGACGCAGCTGCTCTCGACCACCGGCCGCATCGCGCCGGCGCTGCTCGATGCGCAGGCACGCTTCATCCAGTATCTCGAGAAGCAGGGTCGCCTCAATCGCTGGATCGAATTTTTGCCTCCGGACGAGGAGATCGAGACGCGTCGCACCGCCGGTACCGGCCTGACCAGCCCCGAAGCGGCGGTGCTCTTCGCCTACAGCAAGATGTGGCTGTACGACGAGATGCTGGCCTCCACGCTGCCCGACGATCCGTGGGTGGCCACGGCGCTGGCGCGCTACTTTCCCGGGGCGCTGGCCAAGTCGTACCTGGCAACGATGGACCGCCACCCGCTGCAGCGCGAGATCATCGCCACGCACGTCATCAACAGCATGCTGAACCGGGTGGGCAGCACGTTTGTGCATCGTCTGATGGAGACTACCGGCGCCAAGCCGCACGAGATCATCCGCGCCTATCTGCTGAGTCGCGAGATCTTCGGGCTGGTACCGCTGTGGATCGGCATCGAGGCGCTCGACAACAAGGCGGCGGACGCCGTGCAGGCGTCGATATTGATCGACGCCAGCGGCCAGCTCGAGCGCGCGACCACGTGGTTTCTTCGCTCGCGGCGCCTGGCCGACGATATGGCAGCCACGATCGCCCACTTTCGCCCCGGCGTCGACGCGCTGTCGGCGCGGGTTGTTGCATTGCTCGATGTGGCCGAACGTAACAGGATCGACACCGAGATCGCCCGGCTTGCGGCGGCGGGAGTCCCATCCGAACTTGCCGCCAAGGTGACGATGCTTCCCTTGCTGCTTGCATCGCTCGACCTCGCGGAAGTTGCAGGTGCTGCGAAGAAGCCGGTCGAGGCCGTGGCCGCGATCTTCTTCGATGTCGGCAACAAGCTGGGGCTGTCGTGGCTGCACGAGCGCATCGCCGCGCTGCCCGGTGGCGCCCATTGGCAGATCCTGGCCCGAAGCGCGATGCAGGACGACCTCGCGGGTCTGCAGCGCTCCGTCACGCAGGAAGTGGTGGCGGGTGCCGGGGGGGCCACTACCGCGGCCAAGATGATCGAGGCATGGCAGGACCGCAACCGGCGTCCGCTGGAACGCGTCGCCAAGCTGCTCGCCGAAGTGCGGGCCGTGCGCGAGCCGGATGCCTCGATGCTGTCGGTGGTGTTGCGGGAGATGCGCGGTCTCGCCTAGTACAATAGAGTGTGCATGCGGGCATGGGCATGGGCCAATGGGCTGTACGGCCCGGAGCAGAAGGCAAGTTCAAAGGCGGGCCGGCAATGGTTGGGTTGAATTCGACGACGCGTAGCGCCGGTGGCGTGACGCGTGACAAACGCAGCGGCCCCACCACCGCGGCATCCTCCGTCTTCCGGATGTTCAAATGCGCCGCGGCTGCGGCGTCCGCCTTTGCCGTTGCCGCATCGGCCTGGGCTGCCGTGGGCGTCAACAAGAGTTTCACGCCCAACTCGGTCACCGCCGGGCAGGTGTCGACGCTGACCCTCATTTTCGGCAATCCCAACGACACCGCGGCCACTGCGGTGGCT
>JANNKR010000025.1:0-30441 GCA_031396395.1 Betaproteobacteria bacterium | reverse complement strand
CGGCTGCCACTCGGTGATCGACAGTCCGGAGTGTGTGAGGCGCGTGACACCGCCCACCACCACCATGACGAAGACGAGTGCGCAACACGCGAAGAGCCAGCGGGCGATTGCGCGATGATCGCCCGCCACCGCCGGCGCCATCGCGCGCGCCGTGGCCGGTGAAGCGGGGTGGGACAGCACGGATGCCATGTGCGGATTATCCCACGCGGCCCCCGGGCGGGCCGCTGGACACCGACTTCTGCCGCAGCGCGTAAAATGACGGCGGATGCGACAACGGGTTACCTCTTGGATGGCGCTGTGCGCGATGCTCGCCAGCATCGCGTTGCCGGCATACGCCTGATCGCCTGGCGGCCCCGCCGGCCCGCCCGTCCATTCCGAATCTGCTTCGCGCAGCGATCACGCCGTCCGCCTCACCATTCCGCACAAGGATTCACATGACCTCGAAACTCTCGCTGCTCGGCCTTCTGCTCGCCCTTCTGGCCGCGCCCGCCACCGCCCAAGTCACCATCACCGACGCGTGGGTGCGCGGCACCGTGCCCGGTCAAAAGGCCACCGGCGCGTTCATGAACCTGACCAGCGCCACCGATGTGACGCTGGTGTCGGCATCATCGCCTGCCGCCAAGGTCGTGGAAATCCACGAGATGACCATGGACGGCGGCGTGATGAAGATGCGGGCGGTCGACAGGCTGGCGCTCCCGGCCGGCAAGCCGGTGGGACTCAGGCCCGGCGGCTACCACGTCATGCTGATGGACATCACCGGCCAGTTGAAGGACGGCGAGATGGTCGACGTCAGCCTGACCTTCGCCGACAAGGATGGGAAGAAGTCCACGCAGCAGGTCAAGGTCCCGGTGAAGGCGCTGACCTCGGGCCCAATGCCGAAGCACTGATCGCCACACCTCGTGCGGGTCGCGCACCGTAGGCGAGGCTTCAGCCTCGCGGGGTACCACCCACTCCCCTTGATCGAGGCTTCAACCGTTCGCGGGATGCGAGGTTGAAACCTCGCCTACGGCCTCTACTGGAAACGTTGCTACGCGCGGCCCACCGGCCGACCCTGCAAATGCTGCATAGCACAACGCATTTTGCGTTGACAGCGGGCCTCCGGCGCGAAACAATTGGTCCGACCACTTGACCAAAGCGCCGCAGTCCCGGATTCAGTACGAAACGAGCCAGGCGCCGACCGGTGGCACCACCAACCCGAGGAGGATTCAAATGCGATTTACCATTCGCGCGCTGCTGCGCGGCCTGACCGTGCTCGGGCTGGCAGCATCCGCCACCGCATTCGCGCAGGCACCCATCACGCTGCACGGCGCCGTGCAATTCAACGACGGCCACGCCTTCAATCGGGCGTTGGAGAAATTCCAGGAGCTCACCGTCAAGTACTACGGCAAGCCCGTCAATTTCGTGTTGCACAAGAACAGCGAGCTCGGTCTTGAAAAGGATTACTTCGCGTTCATGAACCAAGGCATCTCGGTGGACTACGCCATCGTGTCGCCCGCGCACATGTCCACGTTCTCGAAGGCCGCGCCGTTCATCGATGCACCGTTCCTGTTCCGGGACATCGCCCACTGGAACAAGGTAATCGACGCCGACACGTTGAAGCCGATCGCCGACGAAGTATCGGCCAAGGGTGACGTGATGCTGATCGGCTTCGCGGGTGGTGGCACGCGCAATATCTTCGCCAACAAGCCGGTGCGCAACCTGGCGGAAATGAAGGGCCTCAAGGTCCGCGTGCAGGGTGCGCCGATCTGGAGCAAGACCTTCTCGGCCATCGGCATGTCGCCCACCGTGATCGCGTATGACGAAGTCTACAACGGCATCCAGAACGGCGTGATCGCCGCTGGCGAAAATGAGTCGGCCGGCGTCGAGGCGATGAAGTTCTATGAAGTCGGCCCTAACGTCAACATCACGCAGCATGCCATCACGATCCGTCCCATTGCCTTCTCCGGCAAGACGTTCAAGAAGCTGCCGCCCGACCTGCAGGCCGCCATCCTCAAGGCCGGCAAGGAGGCGGGCACCTACGGTCGCCAGATCGAGTCCAGCGAGGACCAGAAGAAGCTCGATACGTTGCAGGCGGCGGGCAAGCTCAAGCAGATCCCGTTCGCCGACAAAGCCGCAATGAAGAAGCTGGCCGATCCGGTGATGGCCGAATACGCCAAGGAAATCGGCGCGACGGAAATCTACAACAAGATCAACGCGATGTAAGAGCAGTATCAAGGTCCGGCGGAGCGAAGCGCTTCCGCCGGACTTTTTTTTGCCGCCACGCGGCAGGTTGAACGGGGAAGCGCATGCGTCGATTCATCGATGGCTACTATAATTTCTTGACCGTGTTGCTGGGCATCTCAGTCGGCCTGCTGGTGATCCCGGTTACCCTTCAGATGATCGCGCGCTTCACTGCATTGATTCCATCCTGGATCTGGACGGAAGAGATGGCACGCTTTCTCTTCATCTGGATGGTGATGCTGGGTGCAATGATCGGCGTGCGCGACGGCACCCACTTCGACGTCGACATCTGGCCGGAACAGAAGGCCCGCACCAACGCGGTTTTCCGGATCATCTCAACGATTTTCGTGTTGATCTTTGCGCTGGTGTTCGTCTGGTATGGCATCAAGTTCGTCCAGTTCGGCTGGAATCAGAGCTCCGAGCTCGCCGACATGCCGATGACCTACCTTTTCATATCGTGGCCGCTGGCAGGCTTCACCTGGTTGCTGTTCGGTGGTGAACGCATCCTGCGCGACATACACTTCCTGCGCTTCGGTCCCGGTCCGGGCGACGACCAGCCCAAGGAACGTGAACTGGGCGTCGGGAGCGTCGTATGATCAGCGTGGCGATGTCCCCAGGCGTGGCGGCACTCTGGCTGTTCGGAGTCTTCTTCCTGTTGCTGGCCCTGCGCGTCCCGGTGGCCTTTGCGCTGGGACTCGCCTGCCTGCCCGTGTTGATCATCGAGCCGCGGCTCTCCCCAATGGTGATCTTCAACACCACGTTCAAGGCCTACAACTCGTTCATCCTGCTTGCGGTGCCGTTTTTTCTGCTGACCGCCAACCTGATGAACGTAGGGGGCATCACCGACCGACTGGTCCACCTGTCACGGACCATGGTGGGCAATTTTCCGGGCGCGCTGGCGCAAATCAACGTGCTGCTGTCTGTGTTCTTCGCCGGCATTTCCGGTTCCTCGACGGCCGACGCCGCGAGCCAGGGCAAGATCTTCATCGAGGCACAGGTCAAGGAGGGCTATGACCTGTCATTCTCGATCGCCATCACCGCCGTCTCGGCGGTGCTGGCCGTCATCATCCCGCCGTCGATCCTGATGGTGGTGTGGGGCGGCGTGCTGCAGGTCTCGATCGGCGCGCTGTACCTGGCCGGCGTGGTTCCGGGCCTGCTGATCGGGCTCGCGCAGATGGCCACCGTGCACGTGTACGCGGTGCGCCGCAACTACCCGACGTATCCACGCGCCAGTTTCAAGGAGTTCCTGAATGCGGCGGCCGTGGCCATTCCGGCGCTGATGACGCCATTCATCGTCGTCGGCGGCATCCTCCTCGGGTGGTTCACCGCGACGGAATCCGCGGCAGCCGCGGTGATCTACGCGGCAACACTGTCGCTGGTGGTCTATCGGCAAATGGGCCGCAAGGAGCTCTGGCACGCCCTGCTGGAGACCGGACGTCTTTCCGCGATCGCGCTGTTCTGCGTCGGGACTGCGTCGGTATTCGGGTGGCTGCTGGCCTACTACCAGATTCCGAAGGCGTTGCTGGCCAACGTCACGGCGCTGGGACTGGGACCCATCGGGGTCGGCTTCTTCATCGTGCTCGTATTCCTGGTCGTGGGCTGCTTCCTCGACGCGATCCCCGCGATCATCATCGTGGGGACGACGCTGCTGCCGCTGTCGCAGTCGGTGGACATGCATCCGGTGTCGTTCGGGATCATCAGCATCGTCGCGCTGGCTTTCGGCCTGGTGACGCCACCGTATGGAATGTGCCTGATGATTTCCTGCGCGATCGCAAAAGTGCGATTGAGCTATGCGCTGAAGGACACGCTGATCATGCTGGTGCCGATGCTGCTGGTGCTGTCCGCGCTGATCATCTGGCCCGAGATCCCGCTGTTCCTGCCTCGCCTCATCCGGCCTGATTTCCTGCTATAGGAGTCCGCGATGCAATTCAATCCGCTGTCCGGCCCCTTCGGCGTCGAAGCACCGGGCGTCGACCTGTCGCAACCGCTGTCCGATGCCGACTTCAAGCGTCTCGAGTCGGCGTTCTACGAACACCACGTGTTGGCACTGCGCGCGCAGGATATCTCGGCGGCGCAGTTCATCGACTTCGCGCGCCGCATCGGGCCGCCACAGCCGCATGTGATCGACCAGTTTCACCATCCCGAGGATTCCAACATCCTCATCCTGTCCAACGTGAAGAAGGACGGCCGGCCGACCGGCCTGCAGGATGCGGGTTCGTACTTCCATACCGACTATTCGTACCTGCAGGTACCCGCGCGCGCCACCACGCTCTATTCGCGTGCCGTGCCCAGGGTCGGCGGGGATACCCTCTTCGCGGACCAGCAACAGGCCTATGACGACCTGTCCGATGCGATGAAGAAGCGCATCGAGCCGCTCTATGGCATCCATCACTACGGCAATCGCAACGACCAGAACGAGCAAAGCCGCACGGTGGCCTCCGTGCTGACGCCCGAGCAGAAGGCGAAGATGCCGGTGATCACGCACAAGCTGGCGCGCCCGCATCCGGTCACCGGCCGCAAGTGCCTCTACGCCGTGTCGGGCAGCTCGTTCGGCATCGTCGGCATGCCCGAGAATGAAGCCCGCGACCTGCTCGACGAACTGGCTACGCATTCCACGCAGGCGAAGTACGTGCTGCGTTTCAAGTACGGCGTGGGCGACGTCGTGCTGTGGGACAACGCCGCCCTGCTGCACTCGGCGACGCTGATCGATCCGAACGATGCGCGTACGCTGTGGCGGATCACGATGCTGGAGCCGTCGGAGGCGGCGGCGGCGCCGGAAGTGCTGGCGACGACATACGCCGCGCAGGGGATGTAGGCGAGGCTTCAGCCTCGCGTGAACGGCGCAACATCGAACCTGCGAGGCTGATGCCTCGCCTACGACTTCAGCGCAGTTCGTGCGGAAAGATCACCTTCCAGTCGCGCTTCATGTCGATCAGCAGCCATCCCAGTTGCGGCGCCAGCGTCAGGCCCTTGTCGAGACGCCCCACCGAAGTGTCCTTGTCGTACGCATACTCGCGCACGGCGTCCGTGTGCCAGACGAAGGCACCCAGCCGCGGATAGCGCTTGCTTTCCGGGCTGTTGGTGGTCATCTCCAGCATGGCGATGTCACCGTCGGAGTTGCCGAAGGCGGCGATCGGCACGCGGCCGATGTGGCGATGCATGCCGATGGCCTTGCCAGGCCCATCGTTGATGGCGGCCGGCTTGGGTTCGAGGCGAACCGCCGCCACCCCGCCATCGAACGTATAGGAAGCGTCGAACGTGGTGCCGACCACCTGCTCGGGCGGAACGCCATAGGTGCGCTCGGCAAAGCCGCGCACGAAGTCGATGGTACCGCCGGTGACGATGTAGGTCTGGTAGCCGTTGGCCCGGAAGAATGACAGCACTTCGAGCATCGGCTGGTAAACAAGGTCGGTGAAGGGCCGCCCGAAGCGTGGATGCTTCGCCACCGCCAGCCAGGCCGCCACATCCGCGCTCACTTCCTCCGGCCTGAACCCCGCGCGCGTGGCCGCCAGCAGCGTGAAAAACTCGCGCTCGGTGAACTTCCCCATCGCGGCACGATCGCCGTCAATGACTGCGGCGAACGGTTGCTGAGTCTTCCACCCGGGGTGTTGCGGCGCCAGCACCTTGATGCGCTCGAGTGTGTACAGCACCTCGACGTAGATCGGATGCTCGGTCCACAATGTGCCGTCGTTGTCGAAGGTGGCAAGGCGCTCGGCGGGCGGCACGAAACCGGGCCCGCCTTCCTTCGTGGTGTCCGCCACGATCTTCAGGATCGCCGACTTGGCTGGGCCCTCGTTCCATGACGGCAGCGGATCCCCGGGCGCCATGCTTGCGCATGCGGTGAGCAGGGCCGCACACGCGACCACCAGGAAATTGCGCACCAGGGCCAATCGTCCCCCGCGGGACAGGAAAATTCGTTGCAGCGACTCCATGTGCCAACTCCTGACTGAATCGGGAACCGCATGTTAGCCGATCCACCGCAGGGCCCGGAATCCGGAATGCGGGGTGTTGACTTTGCGAACGCTGCTGCCGGTAGCACAATCAGGACTCGGGCCGCCGTCATGAAGGTAACGCCATGGTTTACGGAATAATCGCCGCGCTCGGATCGGCCGCACTCTTCGGGCTGAGCACGCCGCTCGCCAAAGTGATGGTCGCGACCGTTTCGCCGTTGCTGCTGGCGGGACTGCTCTACGCAGGTTCGGGACTGGGTCTGCTGCTTGTCATGGCGCTGCGCCAACTCCGGACGCCCGGCCTGCATGGCATCGTCCTGCCGCGGAGCAACGAGTGGCCATGGCTGCTGGGCGCGATATTCTTCGGCGGCATCGTAGGACCGGTCGCCCTGATGGTCGGCCTGGTGACAAGCGCCGCATCCACGGCGTCGCTGCTGCTCAATCTGGAAGGCGTGTTCACCGCGCTGCTCGCGTGGTTCGTGTTTCGCGAGAATTTCGATCGTCGCGTGATGCTCGGCATGGCGGCCATCATTGGTGGCGGCCTGGTGCTGGCGTGGAGTCCGGGCGTACAAGCCGAAGCCTCGCTGGGTCTGGGGTTGGTGGCCGTCGCCTGCCTGTGCTGGGCCATCGACAACAATCTCACGCGCAAGGTTTCGGCCAGCGACGCATTGATGATTGCATGCCTGAAGGGACTCGTGGCGGGCGCGGTCAACCTCGGGCTCGCGTCATTCTTCGGCGCATCGCTTCCGGCCATGGGGACGACGGCGATGGCGCTGGCGCTCGGCTTCGTCGGCTATGGCATCAGCCTCGTGCTGTTCGTGCTTGCGCTGCGCCATCTCGGCACCGCGCGCGCCGGCGCCTATTTCAGCGTGGCGCCCTTCTTCGGCGCCGCGCTTGCGGTGGCTGTCGTCGGGGACCCGCTGACGTGGCAACTGGGGTTCGCCGGGTTGCTGATGGCCGCTGGCGTCTGGTTGCACCTCACCGAACATCATGGACACCGGCATGCGCACGAGGCACTTGCGCACGAGCATGTTCACTCCCACGACGAACATCATCGGCACGCGCACGATTTTGCATGGAACGGCGAGGAACCGCACGCGCATCCCCACGTACATGCGCCGCTTGCGCATTCCCACGCCCACTACCCCGACCTGCATCACCGTCACTCGCACTAGCCGACCGTCATGTCCCCAACTCCGGCAGCAACGCCAGGTTGAACACGCGCTCCAGTAGCCACAGCACCGCGATCGCCGCCACCGCCAGCGAGCCGCCGACCATGACGAAACGCTGATAGAACCGGGTGCCGCGCATCACGTATGCGACAGGCAGAAACACGGCGACGATAGCCAATTGCCCCAGTTCGACGCCGACATTGAACGCCACCAGCGCCAGCACCAGCGAATCCTGCGGCAACCCGAGGCCGGACAGCACGCTGGCAAAGCCGAAGCCGTGGACCAGCCCGAACAGAAAGGCGATCGCCCAGCGCATGCCAAAGACCAGCGGCCGCACGTTGTTGAGCGCGGCAAGCACCACCGAAGCCGCAATTGCGGACTCCACCAGGCGCGACGGCAGGCTGATGATGCCAAGCACCGCCAGTGACAGCGTGATCGAGTGGGCGAGCGTGAAAGCGGTGACGATCTTCACCACATCGATGAACGCCGCGCGAAAGGTCGGCGCGGCCGTCCAGAATTCGCCCGGTACGCGCGAGCGCACCAGCACGGCCGGCAGCAGCAATGCCAGCAGGAACAGGATGTGGTCGAAGCCCTTCCAGATGTGCAGCACGCCTTCCTTGAGGTATTCGGCGAACTGCGCAGGCTTCGAAGGTGCCAAAAGTGGGAGTAGTCGCGATGTTGCATCGGCCACGAGGATCGCCGTGCTCGAGAACCCCATCGCGGACAGCTTGAGCAGGCCGCGGTGGGATGGATCGATTTCCGCGAACAGGCGATAGCCGATATCCAGCGCCGGAGGTGGCGCGGCGCACGTCGCGGTGAACTGCAGCACGGCATACGCGCCGTCGCTGTGGTTGTCGATCAGTTGCGCGGCGACCACGGGCACGCACGGCGCATTCGCCGGTCCGAGCGTCAGGCGCGAGAATGCGTACGAGGCAATGGCCGAGTGCTTCGCCCTGACCTCGCCCCACGTGATCGCGCCGTCCTGGTTGCCGTCGAGGCCCAATGCAACGTCAAGATCGCGCAGCGCGATATCCCATTGCCCGGTGATCGTGGCGCCCTCGACATCGAGCTTCAGGTAACTGTCCGATGGCTTGTGCGCCCATGCCGCGCCATGCACGAGCAGGTACACCGCCAGCAGGCAACGCAGCAGCGAGCGCATCACTTGCCGCCTTGCGCGCGTGGCGCCACCAACGCCGCCACGGCCGGATACTCGAGCCCCGTGTCAGCCAGCCATTGGCGCACCGTCGACTTCGCGGCCGTGTCACCCGTGGCTGCCGCGGCTTCCGCCAGCACGCGCAGGTCGGCCGGTTCACGCTGCACCATCCAATTTTCCGACGCCAGGCGCAGCGCTGTCGCAGGATCGTTCGCCAGCCACAGGGCGAAGCGCGCTTCCTCGCGGCGATGCACGGTGTCGCCGCGCGCTCGACTGGCGGCGTAGCGCGAACGGAGGATCTCGATCGTGGCCTTCGCCTCGGATTGTCCCGCCGCCGCTTGGGCCAACGCCAGGCGCAACAGCAACCCGTCCACGCGCGCATCGTTGCGCACCAGCGCGATCACGTCGGCAGGACGCTTGTGGTCGAGAAGCCAGTCACCATAAACGCCTATCGTGTACAGGTCGCGCGGGTCCGCCGCCAGCGCCGCGCGGAATTGCGCTTCCGCCAACGGATCGCCCCGGCGCGCAGCAATCTCGCCCAGCGTGGACGCGGCCCAGGCGCGGGCCTCGGGCGTGACCCCGGCGTTGCTCATCGCACGCTGCAGCGATGCCGTGGCCGGCGCCGCCTTGCCGGTCAGGCTGTCGACCGTGGCCACGCAAACCGCGACATACAGCTCGGGCGCCACGCCATAGAGCTTCGGACATTCGGCGCGCGCCTGCGCGTACTTGCCCTGCACCGTCAGCACGGTGGCCCGGACCAGCAGCGCGCGTCCGTGGCGCGGCTCACGCGCAAGCGCGCGGTCGAGGTCGGCGAGCGCGCGATCGAAGTGGTGGTCGCTCTGCAGGATGGCGGCGCGCGCGACAAGCACCGGCGTAGGCGCCTCGACGTCGCTCCACCACGGCTTCAGCGCCGCCTGCGCGTAGCCCAGGTAGCGAGGATCACCCTCGGCGCGCGCAATCCGGTAATACGCGTCGGCCAGCGCGGTGGCGGCATTCACATCGCGCGGCGCGGCATTGGTCGCCGCCTTCAGTCGATCCAGTTCGCGGTTGTAGTCCGCGGCCCGCAACGGCAATCGCTCCAGCACCTGGGCATCGTCAGCGGGCACGAACGGCGCGGCGAACGCAACCTGCGCGATCATCGCGACGCCGGCCACCATGATCCACCGCAGGACGCTTCCGTTACCCATCTGCGACTCCATTGAAAACGGCCCCGGAGCACCGGGGCCGCCATCACCCTGCAATTACCTCGGGGCCTGCGCCTGCTTCGCGCGCTTGATCGCGTTGTCGTCGTTGGGCGAACCCTTCAACGGCGCCCGCAGGTACGGGAACTGGTTGGCAAAGAACGCCGAGCTGACGAACGCACCGTCGGTGTACTTGAGCGAACCCGCCGGGGCATCCGCCGGCTTGCAGCCGCCGATGTTCAGCGTGCACAGCACGCCCATGGCCACGCGCAGTTCGATGTCGACCACGTCATCCCCCGGGCGCCGGCCGTTCGGGAAACCGGCGTTGTCGCCGCCGATCACGCCGAGGCGGTTCTGCGCACTGCCTGGCGTGGCCGGAATGGCGGTGTTCAGCCGGACCTGCTCCGAGCCCACGACATTGGACGGCTGGTTCAACCCCGGCACACCGGTCAGGAACGCCGCCACCAGATCGGTGCGGGGATAGTTGGTGGGCGCCTTCACGCCGGCACCACCGAACAGAACCTCGAGCAGCGTGGGCAGAACCGGATTGGTGACGTAATCGGCGAACTGGCCGTCGTCCTTGGGCTCGCTCGAGTTGAACTTGTTCTTGTCCTTGAGACCAATCACGAGTTCGTTGACCAGCGGCATGCCCAGGCGCGACACCTGCACCAGCGCACCGGTTTGCGTAGTCGGGTCAAGACCACTGCCCGGCGCGGGGTTCATCGTGCGCGTGGCCGGTACGCTGGCCGTGGTCCAGCCGCCGATGATCGTGCCCTTGTTCTCGGTGAGGCAGGCGATCGGTACTTCGAGCACCAGCGCCGTGACGTTGGCATCAGCCAGCGAATCGACGGTGGCGAACTCGGCCAGCGGATTCAGTTCCACCGCCGGATATTTGATGTTGACCAGGTCGAAGGTTTCGCCGAGGTTGACGACGAAGGGATCCTTGCGCTGCCCGACGAACACGCGACCCGCCCCCAAGCAACCGGGAATGTTGATGTCCCAGATGTGCCTGTTAGCGTAGCTGATGTAGTCGGAAATGGTCTTGGTCCCGATGTAGTCCACCGGCTTGTCGAACGTGGTGCCGCCCTGCGTCGTATTGACCACCGCCTGCGCAGTACCGGTGCGGCGCGGGCCGCGGATCACGTTGAGCGTGAAGGTTTCGCGTGTATTCAGCGCCGGCGAGTTCGGTGTGGCGACATTCGCGCTGCCGTTCTGCACCAGCGGAATCGAGATGCGCTTGCCGCCGATCATGAAGGCGTTGTCGGCGTTGGCCGTCTGGAACTTGAACTGGAAGGTCAGGTTCTCGACCGCGCCGCCGTCGTTGGTGACATGGATCTCGTAGACGCCGTTGGTGTCCAGCTTGAAGTAGTTGGGACCGCCGTACGGATCCTGCAGTGGCAGATAGTTGGCGACGAGGGTCACATAGCCTTCACGTCCCGGCTCGTAGCTGCGGAACATGTAGAAATCGGTGGCGTCCAGTTGCGGCTGGCCGGCAATGAAGGGCGCCTCGCGGTGGCTCGAGGCCAGCGCGGGGCCGGACAGGCCGGCGGCCAGGGTCGTAGCGACGAGGGCCGGCAACAACGCCCGGCGGAAAATGCTTGGGGTGCTTCGGGCAGCAGGCATGGCATGGTCTCCAGAGTTGGTATGCGGGACGGGGTGCGTGGCGCTCCCCGGGGGAGGCCATGCGTCCACACTCAGAGATACGCGGGCATTGGCGTGCTGGATGCAGGCAGTTGCATCCTTCGGAACGAGGGCGCGGGCCTACCTCCACCGCGTCGGCTGCAACCTCGGTACCCACCTGCACTTCCGCCGTCTGGTCAGCGGCGGCGTGTTCGACGCCGCCACTGGGGGCGGAATCATCGTCCGGGCCGCGACCGGGCACGCGCCGATACGCGGGCAACCGAACGGGTGCGGAGCCATGTGGCTTGCGTCGAGCCTACGATCTCCAGGCGGCCACCCGCGCATTGCCAAACACTCTTGCCATGGTCCCAACGCCTGCGTGTCAGCGCGCAGGGCAAAAAAAAGAAACGGGCACGCGGCCCGTTTCTTCAAGCGTGGTGTTGAACCGAATCAACACATGACGCGCTGTTACTTCTTGGCGGGTTCCGCAGGCTTCGCGGCAGCCTTCGCGTCGTCCATCATCTTCTTGCACTCGGCCTTCATCTTGTAGTCGGCTTTCGATGCATCCATGGTCTTGCAGGCTTCCATCTTCTTGGCCTTGTCTGCATCGCTCATGGCGCCGCCGTGAGCAGCCGCGAAGGCGCCCACGGAAGCGGTTGCAAAAGTTACGGCGATCAACATCGACAGTAGCTTCTTCATGTATAGACTCACTGGTTGGGTTTGGGAAAAAACGTTCGAACTGAAAGTCCGCGAGAGTATATAGCAAGCATGGCCGCAAGTCACTCTTATTACACTCTGTTTCCGAACATCATTGCGATGTCTTTGAAGGCCCTGGCAGTGCTCGCCTGGGTGGGGACCTGCCTGTCACCCCTCAACCTGCTGGCCGCCCCGCGCCTGCCCACCGATCCGGCCGAGGTGCTGGAGCGCCTGCCGCTACGGCCCGGCGACGCCACCGCGCGCGAACTGGCCACTCTGCGTGCGGCCGTGACCCGGGCGGCCAAGGAGGTCCCGGCCGACCCGCTGCCAGCGACACGGCTGGCCGGTCGCTACTACGAACTGGCCATTGCCCGCGGTGACCCGCGCTACATCGGCTACGCCGATGCCGTCATGGCGCCGTTTGCCCGGAGCCAGGACCCTGCGGTGCTGACGGTGCGTGGGCAGTTGCGGCAATACCGGCATGATTTCGATGGGGCGCTCGCGGATTTCGCCGGCGCGCTCGAAGCCGACCCTCAGTTTGCCCTGGCCCATGCCTGGCGCGGTGCCATCTATCTGGTGCAGGCCGACTACGCGGCGGCCATGGTCGAATGCGATGCCCTGTCGGCGCTTGACCGCCCCACGCTCTATGGCGGCTGCATCGGGCTCGTACGCGCCTATGGCGGCAAGATGGAAGCCGGTGCCGCCGCCTTGCAGCGCGCGCTGGACGGGACCCGGGACGCGGGCAACCGGCTGTGGCTACTCACGCGCATGGGCGAGGTGGCGGCCTGGCGCGGACGACCGGACGAAGCGGAACGATATTTCCGCGCCGCGCTGGCGCTGGATATCGACGATGGCTATCTGCTGGCCGCCTGGAGCGACTTCCTCTTGGACCAGCGGCGGCCGGCCGAAGTCGTGAAATGGCTTGCCCGCTGGGAAGCGTCGGACGGCTTGCTGCTGCGCCTCGCTTTGGCCGAGACCGCGCTCGGACTGCCCGCCGCCAAGGCGCGTGTGCAGTCGCTGGCAGACCGGTTTGCCGCGGCCAAAGTCCGCGGCGACACCACCCATCGGGCTGAAGAGGCGCGCTACCAGTTGCACCTGACGGGCAATGCCGCCGCCGCACTCGGCGTGGCGGCCGCCAACTACCGGGTGCAACGTGAACCGCGCGACGCTCGCGTGTTGCTGGAAGCGGCCATCGCGGCGACGGATGCCGGCGCCGCGCAACCGGTGCGCGACTGGCTGCAATCGAGCGGATTCGAAGACGCGCATATGCGGCAACTCGGCGCGGCGTCGTCGCGGCTGCCAGCCGGTGCGCCCGCGCTGCAATCCGGCAAGCCGGAAGCCAAGCCATGATCCGCCTGCGGATGCTGCTGGCTGTCCTGCTTTCGCTCTGCGCATCTGTCGCCATCCCCGCCCTGGCGCACAAGGCCAGCGACAGCTACCTCGTGCTGCAGGTGAACGGCCAGCAAGTGACCGGCCAGTGGGACATCGCCCTGCGCGACATCGACTTCGCCATCGGCCTCGATGCCGATGGTGACGGCGACATCACCTGGGGCGAGGTCCAAGCGCGCCATACCGACATTGCTGCCTGGGCAATGGAGCGGCTCAAACTGGAGCGCGGCGGCGCATGTACGTTGCAGGTAGGGGAGCACCTGGTGGACGACCACACCGATGGTGCCTACGCGGTGCTGCGTTTCACCGGCACGTGCCCGTCGCGCACGCAGGCGGTGGCGCTGAACTACCGCCTGCTGTTCGACATCGACCAACTGCATCGCGGGCTGCTGCGGCTGGAACTCGATGGGGTCGCGCACACCTCGGTGCTGGGGCCGGACACCGGCGCACTTAACGTGCAGGCCGGCGAGACGTCGCGGCTGACACAGTTTGCGCAGTACCTGGTGGAAGGCATCTGGCACATCTGGATCGGATTCGACCACATCCTGTTCCTGTTGGCGCTGCTGCTGCCCGCCGTGCTGGTGCACGAACGGCGGCGCTGGACAGGCGTAGGCTCATTCCGTGCAGCGCTGGTGGAAGTGCTGTGGGTGGTCACCGCCTTCACGGTCGCGCATTCGATCACGCTGTCGCTCGCGGCGCTGCAGGTCATCGAGTTGCCGTCGCGTCTGGTGGAGTCGGCCATTGCCGCGTCGGTGGTGCTGGCGGCCGCCAACAACCTGTGGCCGGTGGTGGAGCGGCGGCGCTGGCTGGTGGCTTTCAGCTTCGGCCTGATTCACGGCTTTGGCTTTGCCAGCGTGCTCACCGAGCTCGGCCTGCCTAAGGATGCGCTGGTGCTCTCGCTGCTGGGGTTCAACGCGGGCGTCGAGGTTGGCCAGCTGGCCATCGTTGCGGTCTTCCTTCCACTCGCTTATCTGCTGCGAAATACGACGCTGTACCGCAACGGTGTATTCATCGGTGGCTCGATACTCACGATGCTCGTGGCGCTGCTGTGGCTGGTGGAGCGGGTGTTCAACGTGAAGCTGATCAGCGCCTAAGTGGTCCGCTGCCCCCGTCTGGCTGCTCGCGCGAGGCCATCTCGGCGTCGGTGCCCCGCCTTAAGTACGTCCTAAGGCGCCTCCAAGTAGAATTCGGCGGCCGCATCCTTGATTGCCCCCGCCATGCGCATCCTCCTGGTCGAAGACGACCCCATGATCGGCAGGACCCTCCATGCCGCATTGCAGCAGGAGAAGTACACGGTCGACTGGGTCCAGGACGGTCTGGCGGCCCGCGTGGCACTGGAGACAGCGGCGGGCGCCTACGCGCTGGTGCTGCTCGACCTGGGGTTGCCCAGGAAGAGCGGGCTCGACCTGCTGAAGGAAATGCGGCGCGCCGGCAACAAAGTGCGCGTGCTGGTGGTGACGGCCCGCGATGCCGTTGCCGACCGCGTGGCGGGCCTCGACGCCGGCGCCGACGACTACCTGGTCAAGCCCTTCAGTCTGGACGAACTCTCAGCGCGCATGCGCGCGCTCCTGCGTCGCGACATCGCGCGCGAGGACAACGTGCTGCGCAACGGCAACCTCGAACTCGATCCCGCCGCGCATACCGTGCATCAGGGCGGCAAGGCCATCGACCTCTCGATCCGTGAATTTGCGCTGCTGGCGGCACTGCTCGAGCGGCCCGGCACCGCGCTCTCGAAGGCGCAGCTGGAGGAGCGGCTCTACGGCTGGGGTGAGGAAGTGGAAAGCAATGCGGTGGAAGTGCATGTGCACAACCTGCGCAAGAAACTCGGCGCGCCCGCCATCCGCACGATCCGCGGCGTGGGCTACGTGATTGCCCGCGCATGACGTCGATCCGCCGCACGCTTCTGGCCTGGCTGCTGCTGGGCCTGGCCGCGGTGGCGGCGCTGGCCACGGTGGCGACGTATGTCGAGACCAAGCGCGAGATCGGCGATCTCTTCGACCTGCAGCTGAAGCAGCTCGCGTACTCGACGCGCATCGAGGACCTGCTGCGCGGGCGCGGACCCACGCCATCGCCGCCGGACGGACGCCCCGCGCCGGGCGTGGCCCAGATCGTCACGCAGATCTGGAACCGTGACGGCGTGCTCGTCTACTGGTCGCAACCCAACACCGGCCTGCCGGTGCCGGCCACCGAAGGCTATTCCACGGTCGTGGACAACGGCCGCGAATGGCGCCTCTACACGCACGTCGTGGGCAACCACGCCCTCCAGGTGGCACACGCGCTGGACGAGCGCCGCGAGATTGCTGCGCAGACCGCGTTTCGAACCCTGCTGCCATTGTTGATACTCATCCCCTTTCTTGGCGTACTGATCTGGTACGCGGTGGGCCGCGGACTGCGCCCGCTCGACGCGATGTCGCGCGCGGTGGCCAAGCGCCGCCCCGATGCCATGGCGCCTCTGGCGGAGAACGCGTTGCCGCGTGAACTGCGGCCTCTGGCGGGCAGCCTCAATGCGTTGCTCGCCCGGCTGGACGACGCGCTGGCGGCGCAACGTCGCTTTACCGCGGACGCAGCGCACGAATTGCGCACGCCGCTGGCCGCCGTCCGGCTGCAGGTGGAATTGGCGGAGCGCGCGCCAGATACGTCGGCGCGCACCGTCGCGCTGACGGAACTCAAGTCCGGTGTCGATCGTGCCGTGCGCCTGGTCGAGCAGTTACTGACCATGGCGCGATTCGAACCGGAAGCCTCGAACGCCGGCGATGCGCTGGTCGACCTGACGCCCATCGTGCACGACGCCCTGGTTGCGCGTGCCGCGCTGGCCGAGGACAAGCGCATCGACATGGGCAGCGTTCGTACCGCGCCGGTGGCCGTGCGCGGCGATCCGGCGGGCCTCGCCACGCTGCTCGCCAACCTGCTCGACAACGCGTTGCGCTACACCCCGGCCGGCGGCCGCGTCGATGTCGCCGTCGACGAAGTGGACGGTGCCGCCGTTCTGATCGTCATGGACACGGGACCCGGCATCCCGGTGGCGGAACGCGAAAGCGTCTTCGAGCGCTTTAGCCGTGGCTCCTCCGCAAGCGACGCCGCGACCGTCGAGGGCAGCGGGCTCGGCCTGTCCATCGTCAAACGCATCGCCGCTGCGCACGGCGCGGCGGTGGTGCTCGAAGATGGTGCAGCCGGCCAGGGGCTGACTGTGCGGGTGCGTTTCCCGCCGGTGGCCGGAACGTCCTGACCGGTGCGCCTGTCAGTCCAACCTGCGGCCGGAGGGCGGTGACGGTAACATTACGGCTGCTCCGGCGATGGCGCGCTGCGCCCACCCCGGTTCCCGCAATCAACAGGCTGATCCCGATGAACAACGGCAACACGCGCAACGCACCCGTATCCTTGATGGCCATGGCCATGGCCGGAATCCTGGCGTCGATGGCAACGCCAGCATCTGCACGATTGCTGGCGCCGATCGATGCGATGGCACAGACCTCGGCTGCGCCGGCCCCCGCCAACCGCGCCGACGTTGCAAACGGGGCGACCGCCACGACCGTGCGCATGGAGTCACGCCTGGGCGTGCCTACCTTCCTGCCCGGGGACGCCGCGCGCGCCAATCTCAAGGCGCAGACCGGTGCACGCAAAGCCGGACTCGACCCGGAGAGCGCGGCACGCGCCCATCTGCGGGATATGGCCGACCTCTACCGGATTTCCGTGGAGGAAGCCGATGCGCTGCCCATCCACAATGTCCAACGCCTCGACGGGGGCGGCACGATCGTGCGTTTTCGCGGCGCGATCGACGGAATCGAAGTGTTTCGCGAGCAGGCCAACGTGCTGCTGGACCGCGACGGCGAGCTGGCGGCGATCGGCGGATTCGTGATGGGCGCGGGCGGTTCCCGGAAGCAAGCGGCGACCGCCCATGCGCTCGATGCCGGCGCTGCGGTGGCAGTGGCACTGGGCGACTACGGGTTCACGCCCGCCATCGCGACGCAATTGAAGCGCACCGTCGATGCCAATGGGTTCACTCGCCTGGGATTGCCGGCGGGTACGGCAAGCGCTGACGGCGCGGTCATGGCCAATTCCGCGCGCGTCAAGCCCGTTTGGTTCCGGCTGCCGGATTCGCTGCTGCGCGCCTACTACATCGAACTGCAGATGCGCGATGCGGAGTCGGTAAACGGCACCGACTACTACGCCTATGTCGTTGACGCCAATGACGGCCGGATCCTCTTTCGCCACAATCAGACCTCGCATGTCGCGTTCTCGTATCGCGTGTACGCCGAAGCCGGCGGCCTGCCGTTGCCAGGCCCCAGCGGACGCAACGGCTTTCCCCATCCGACCGCGTCGCCGGACGGCTACCTGGGACCGATCGTGCCGCCCAGCCTGGTGACGCTCGAGAACGCACCCTTCAGCAAGAACGATCCGTGGCTGCCGCCAGGCGCCACGACCACGGTCGGCAACAACGTCGTCGCCTACTCGGATTCGTTCATCCTCAACGGCTTCGGCCCGGCAGCCAGCAGCGAGTGCAACGTGTTGCTGCCGGTGGACGGCGACATGCGCGCGTGCACCAATGGCGCCAACACCTTCGATTACGTGTACGACACCAACCTCGAGCCCAACGCCAACCGGACGCAGGTGATGGCTGCCGTGACCAATCTGTTCTACATGGTCAACTTCATGCACGACTGGTACTACGATGCCGGCTTCGACGAGGTGTCGGGCAATGGCCAGACCAGCAACTACGGTCGTGGCGGTATCGCTGGCGACGAGCTCCTGGCCGAGGTTCAGGATTCTTCGGGCACCAACAATGCCAACATGTCCACGCCCGTGGATGGCGGCAGCCCGGTCATGCAGGTCTACCGGTGGACGTCGGGCGTCACACTGGCCAAGGTGGCCGCGCCTGCCGTGATTGCCGGCACCAAACCCTCCGGTACTGCCACCTTCGGCGCCCAGGCCTTCGATTTCACGAATACGGTCGTGCTCGCGCTCGACGAGGCGAATGCAACCGGGCCGACAACCTCCGATGGCTGCACGCCGTACACCAACGCCGCCGCCGTCGCCGGCAAGATCGCCGGCGTCGATCGCGGCGTCTGCACCTTCGTGGTCAAGGCCAGGAATGCGCAGGCCGCCGGCGCATCGGGCGTCGTCGTCCTCAACAACGTGGCACCTGGCACCTCCAACATGTCGGGCGAAGATGCAACGGTCACGATTCCCACGGTCCTCATCTCTCTTGTCGACGGCAATGCGATCAAGGCGCAGATCGCGGCGGGTACGGCCGTCACCATGCGCATTGCCCGCAAGTCGACCGTGGCCCGCGAAGGTGGGCTGGACAACGCCACGATCGCCCACGAATGGGGGCACTACATCAGCAACCGCCTGGTAGGCAATTCCAACGGCCTTACCAGCAATCATGCCCGCGGGCTCGGCGAAGGCTTTGCCGATTTCCACGCCCTGCTGCTGCTCGTCAAGGAGGCCGACCGCAACCTTCCTGCCAACGCCAGCTACAGCGGAACCTACAGCGACTCCGCATACCCCGTCACCGGGCCGGACTTCGCCCCCGACGTTCTGGACAACGCCTTCTATTTCGGACTGCGCCGCTATCCGTACTCGCTCGACCTGACGAAGAATCCGCTGACGTTCCGGCACATCAGCGATGACGTCCCGTTGCCGACCTCGGCTGAACGCTCGCCGAAGAACGGAAGCTCGACCAACTCCGAAGTCCACAACACCGGCGAGATCTGGACATCGATGCTGTGGCAGTGCTACGGCAACCTGCTGAACGACAGCGCACGCCTCACGTTTGCGCAGGCGCAGGATCGGATGAAGAGATACCTGGTGGCCGCGTACAAGGTGATGCCGGCCGATCCGACCGTGGTGGAGGCCCGCGATGCGCTGCTGGCCACGATGCAGGTGCGCGATCCCGCCGACCGCGAACTTTGCCTGCACGGCTTCGCCAAGCGCGGTGCCGGCATCGGCGCCGTGGCACCCGATCGCCTGAGCGAGGACAACAAGGGCGTGGTGGAGAGCTTCATGACGGTGAAGCCGGCGGGCGGCACCAAGCGCCCCGTGGTGGAGTACTACCATGCCGCGTTCGATCACTACTTCGTGACCGATATTCCGGACGAGATCACCAAGCTCGACAACGGCACGTTCCAGGGTTGGGTGCGCACCGGCGAATCGTTCTCCGCCTACGCCAGCCCGCCCACCGGCAGCGCGGGCGTGTGCCGCTTCTTCAGCACTACGTTCTCGCCGAAGAGTTCCCACTTCTACACACCCGATGCCAATGAATGCGGCGTGGTGCGCGCCAACGCCGACTGGCAATTCGAGGCCGTCGTGTTCGGCGTGCTGGCGCCGGGCCCCGCCGGCAACTGCCCGGACGGCACGGGCGCGGTATACCGGCTCTACAACAATGGCCAGGGCGCCGCGCCGAACCATCGGTACACGACGAGCCTCGCCACACGCGCGCAAATGATGGGCAAGGGCTGGATTCCGGAAGGCTACGGCGACCTCGGCGTGATCATGTGCTCGCCGACCTGACCCCATTGTTTATTTGACCCTGACCCCTTTTTAAGGTGCGGTTAAGCAGGCGCCCCTACATTGCATCGAAGCGGCCCATGGCGGGCCTCTTTCCTCCAAGGAGAGCACGATGCAATTGTCAAAGGTCACCTATGCGTTGATTGCCGCCGGTATCGGCGCCGGACTCGCAACCGGATACAACCAGTTGGACTCCCCTGCGGTGAGCGCCGCGCTCGCCGCGCCTGCGCCCGCGCTGGTCGCGCCCGCGGCCGGCCCGGTCGCGCTGACCAATCTTCCCGACTTCACGTCGCTGGTCGACCGCGTCGGTGTCTCGGTCGTCAACATCAGCGTTGTGCACGGCAAGGGCCGCGCCGGTCCGGCGGGCGACGGCGACGATGAAGAAGAGGGCAATCCGTATCGCGAATTCCAGAAGCGCTTCGGCGGCGGCCCCAACGGGCCCGGCATGCGACCCCAGCAGCAACAGCCGTCGCAGGGCCAGGGCTCGGGCTTCATCATCAGCAACGACGGCTACATCGTCACCAACGCGCATGTGGTGGATGGCGCCACCGAAGTCACGGTCAAGCTGACCGACCGGCGGGAATTCACGGCGAAGGTCGTGGGTGCTGACAAGCGCACCGATATCGCGCTGATCAAGATCGAAGCCAAGAGCCTGCCGGCGATCGAATTCTCGTCGAAGACCGCCGTTCGCCGCGGTGAGTGGGTGGTGGCCATCGGCTCGCCGTTCGGCTTCGAGAACAGCGTATCGGCCGGTGTCGTCAGCGGCACGCAACGCGCGCTGCCCAACGGCCAGATGGTGCCGTTCATCCAGACCGACGTCGCGGTCAATCCCGGCAACTCCGGCGGCCCGCTCATCAATACGGCGGGTCAGGTCGTCGGCGTCAATTCGCAGATCTACAGCCGTTCCGGCGGGTACATGGGCTTGTCCTTTGCCATTCCGGCAGCCGTCGCGGTTTCGGTCACCGATCAATTGAAGGCACACGGCAAGGTGCAGCATGGCCGGCTGGGCATCGGCGTGCAGGGTCTCGACCAGACGCTCGCCCAAAGCTTTGGCCTCGAGGACGCCAACGGCGCGCTCGTGGGCAGTGTCGAAAAGGACAGTGCAGCAGCGAAGGCAGGCTTCAAGACCGGTGATGTCATCCGCAAGATCGACGGCACAGTCGTGGTCGACAGCACCGACATCACGAGCCGCATCGGCAACACCAAACCGGGCACCACGATCAAGGTGGAAGTGTGGCGCGACGGCAAGTCGGTCGAGTTGACCGCCACCGTCGGCACGCTCGACGACGGCAGGGTGGCAAGCGCCAGCGACGACACGGAGACCAAGGGCAAGCTGGGCGTTGCTGTGCGCGCGTTGACGCCCGAGGAGCAAAAATCCGCCGGCAAGACCGGCGTACTGGTGGAAAAATCCGGCGGCGCGGCGGCGAAGGCCGGTGTGCAGCCGGGCGACGTGATCGTCAGCGTAGGCACCACCCGCATCAACTCGCCCGCGGAGCTCAAGGCGCAGGTCGACAAGGCGGGCAAGACGGTCGCCCTCCTGATCGACCGCCAGGGCCGCCAGATCTTCGTTCCGGTGAAGATCGGCTGACCGTTTCGGGACTTAGCGTCCACGCGGTTGTTTGTCGATCAACCGCAGGACGCGCCAAGTTCCACGGCCCGGCATCGCGGGCGCTGTCCTGGTGTCGGGTCGTCAAGCCGCGAGGGAGACCTCGCGGCCTTTTTCTTTACACCGCTTCGACCCAATGGCGCCAAGGCGCGGCACGGAGCGTACCGGCAGTTGTCTGGACAAACCAGCGCACTGCATTGGGCGCCATCCATCGATACCGTATACAGTCCCTTTACTTCAATGTTTTTAATACATTTTTTCTAGAATTCGCATCGAAATGGCATTATTGCAACATCAAGTCGGTCTAGGGCCGCTTGGAGTGATTTTTCTTGACAATTTCCGCCATCCGATCACAATTGCCGACGATTGCGCTTTGTACGTTCTGCATGCAGTCCTCAGGGGAGATAGGCAAATGAAAACAGTATTCGCAGTAATCGCGGCAGCGATTCTACTTGCGAGTGGCGGCGCGGGTGCCCATACCAAAGCCATCGGGTACCACAACGCCGGCGCCGGATCCGTCACTTTCTGGTTCCAGTCCTGGCACGGATTCTCCGCGCCGTTCTTCGAGGGCAGTTTCAACCTCGTCGGCATCAACGGCAATCCTTTTCCGAGCACCACGGTCCCGTTCAATCTGAGCGTGGGCGTGAAGCCGGCGCTTCTGGTGGACGGCGTCAACAACTTCTTTGCCTGCAACCGGATACCGAACGGCCTCTGTCCCACCGACGAGGACGCTCAAGGCGGAACGAAGTGGCAGGGCGTGACGTTCAGCGGCCTGCAGGCAGGCGACTACCGGTTCACCTACATCCCCATTGTGAACCCGAGCGCAGATTGGGCACCGGCCACCCAGGGCGTCCAAACCAATACCCTTAGCCTTTCCGGCGTCATTGTCGGCGGACCTCCTACCGCGTCGGACATTCCGACACTTTCCGAATGGTCGCTGATCATACTCGCGTTGCTGCTCGGCACCGTCACGTTGTACATGCGCAGGCGGCGCTAGCCCTACCTGTCGCGATCAATCACCCCGCCCGCGAGGCGGGGTTTTTCATTGCGCGCTCAGGTGTCGCACGTCGATTGGCTGAACCCGCGCCTCCACTCAATCGCTGATCTGCTGCAACAGGTAGAGCCGCCGATAGATCCCGTTGTCGATGGTCATCAAAGCCTCGTGCGTCCCCGCTTCCGCGATGCGGCCATGGTTGAGCACGATGATCCGGTCGGCGGCGCGAATGGTCGACAGGCGATGCGCGATCGCGACCACGGTCACCTTGCCATGCAACGCCGTCAGCGCCAGCTGCACCCGCTGCTCGGTTTCGCTGTCGATCCTCGAGGTGGCCTCGTCGAGGTACAGGATTCGCGGCTGCCCGGCAAGTGCGCGCGCCACGGCGATCAGCTGCTTCTGGCCGGCCGAGAGGCGGGCGCCGCCTTCGCCGAGTGGCGTGGCGTAACCGTCCTCCAGTTGCACTATGAACTCGTGCGCGTGTGCCGCTTTCGCCGCCACCACCACGGCGTCGTCGGACAGCTCTCGTCCCATGTCGATATTGTCGCGCGCGCTGGCCGCCAGCAGGAACGGCTCCTGTGGCACCAGGCCCGTCGCCGCACGGAGATGCGCGTCACCGATTTCCGCCAGCGGGATGCCATCGACGTCGATGCGGCCCGCCTGCGGCTGGTAGAAGCGCAGCAGCAGTGACAGCAGCGTCGACTTGCCGCTGCCGGTGTGTCCGACGATGCCGATGAAGCTGCCGGCCCGGATGTCGAGGCTCAAATCGTGCAGCACTGGCCGCGCCGCATCGTAGCCGAAAGTGACGTCAGCCAACCGTACCCGCCCACGCTCGATGCGGCCATCGTGCCGGATCGGCGCAACAGCCTCTTCGTGCAGCAGGACATTGACCCGTGCCGCCGCAATGACGGAATGCTGCAGTGACGAGAATTGCAGCGTGATCTGGATCAACGGCTCAACGATGCGTGCGACATAGGCGATGAACGCGTAGAGCAGACCAACCTCCACGCCCTCCATGCGGTGTGAGCCGACCGCGGCGACCATGACGACGATCAGCAGGATGTTGAGGAAGTCGAGCGCGGGCCGCAACAGCCACGCGTTGGCGCGCACTTCGCCCATCCGTGCCGCGTAGTGTGCTTCGTTGGTTTCCGCGAAGCGCCGGCAGAACCGCGGTACCGCCCCCATCGCCTGCAGCACATTCATGCCGGCGATGCCTTCGGCCACCCTCGCGTTGATGTCGCTGCGCAGCGCGCGCGAGCGCGCCACGGCACCGGCCGACAGGCGCTGGTAGCCCCAGACGATACCGATCGTGGCCGGAACCAGCAGCAGCACCAGCAGCATCAGACGCCAGTCGAGCCAGAGCATCGCCACGACCACCCCAAGCAGCGTGGTCATGCCCACCAGCATTTCGAACAGCGCCTGGGTGTACAGCTGCTTCACGGCTTCGGTGTCGTTGGTGATGCGGCTCACCAGCTGCCCGGTAATCGCACGGTCGAAGTAAGCCATGGGCAGCCGCAGTACGTGCTCGTAGACGGCCTCGCGCAGGCGCCGCACCGAGCGCATGGCGAGCCCGGCCAGGCGCACCAGCTGGAAGTAGCGGATGGTGGACGCGGCGCAGCCGGTGACGAGATATCCGGCGATCAGCAGCGCCATCGCGGTCCAGTCGGACGAACGCGGCACCAGGTAGGCGTCGATGAAGTGCTTGCCGAAGAGCGGCCCCGCGGCGTCCAGCAGGCCCGCGAGGACCAGCCACCACGTGGCGCCGGCGACCTGTTGCCGATCAGGGCGGGCGGCGCGCCACAGCAGCGCCAGCGCGTTGCGCCGCTCGCCGGGGTGAGCACGACGCTGCCTGGCCTCGTCGACGGTGTCGTCGGCCAGGTCGCTCATGCTTCGCGCTCGAGCGCTGCTTCAAGCTGCTGATAACGCCACTGCGCCGCATACCAGCCTTCCAGCGCCACCAGCTCCGCATGCGTGCCCCGCTCGATCACGCCGCCCGCTTTCAACACGATGATGCTGTCGGCGTCGACCACCGCCGACAGCCGATGACTGACGATGATCGCGGAACGCCCGCGTCGCGCCGCGCGCAGGTGCTCGAGGATGCGCGTCTCGGTACCCGTATCCACCGCGCTGAGCGCATCGTCGAGCAAGAGAAGCGGTGCATCCGTCAGCAACGCGCGGGCAATGGCCAGACGCTGGCGCTGGCCACCGGACAGCGTCACCCCACGCTCGCCGACGAGCGTGGCGTAGCCGCGGGCCAAGCGCTGGATGTCGTCGTGCAGGTCCGCCACGCGTGCTGCGTGCTCGATTTCGGCGGGAGTCGCGCCGGGGGCGGCCAGCGCGATGTTGTCCCCGATACTGCCCGAAAACAGGAAGGCCTCCTGTGGCACCCACGCCATGGCGCCACGCAGCGCCTCGAGCTTGTAATCAAACAGCGCCGCCGCGCCCCACCGGATCGTCCCCTGCTGCGGAGCGTAATGCCGCAGCAGGAGCGCGAGCAGCGTCGACTTGCCGGCGCCAGTGGGGCCAACGACGCCAAGCGTCGCTCCGGGTTCCACCACCAATGCAACGTCGTCGAGCACGCGGCGGCGGACAGCCTCCGGATTGCCACCGGCTGCCGCCGGATAGGCAAACGTCACGCCGTCGCAGCGTATCGCGCCGACCGGCGCGGACGTCACGGTGCCGTGGTCATCGACGGATAGCGGCGCCCGCAGCACGGGATCAAGCCGCGCCCACGCGGCCCTGCCCCGCTGGATCAGGGCCAGCACCCAGCCAGCGGCGAACATCGGCCAGATCAGCTGCACGAGGTACATGGTGAACGACGTGAGTTGTCCCACGGTCATCTCGCTGCGCAGCACCAGCCACCCGCTGACAGCGAGCGTCAGCGCCGAGGCAATGGCCAGAGTGAAGCCTACCGCCGGCTCGAATCTCGCCTCCCATCGCTGCGCGTCGAAACCCGCGTCGCCTGCCGCGCGCGCCCTTACCGCGAACTCGACGCCGGCGCGGGACTCGAGTCCCTGTGCGCGCAGCGTGCGTACCGCCGCAACCGTCTCCTGCACGTGTTCATTCAGGCTGGAAAAAGTCTCGAGCGACGCGCGCGAGGCCCGATGGATGTTGCGCGAGATGACGAAGAAGGCAATCGCCATGAACGGAAACGGCAGCAGGGCGACAAGCCCCAGGCGCCAGTCGACACCGATCGTCATCATTGCGATGACCAGCACCAGCGTCAGCGTCCCGTCGAAGCCGGCCAGGAAGGCCTCGCCCGCCGCCATCTCGACCGCGTCGACGTCGTTGGTCGCCAGCGCCATCAGGTCGCCGGTGCGCTGATGATGAAAGAACGGCGGCCCCTGGAGCGACAGCCGCTCGTACAGACGCACGCGAAGTTCGACGCCAAGCTGATAGGCCGCCGCAAAGAGCGCCAGCCGCCAACCCACGCGCAGCAGGTAGATCGCGACACCCATCGCCAGCAGGATCGCGAGCTCGCGCCAGAGCGCGCTGCCGGCGAGCGCGCCGGCCACGAACGCGTCGACGATGTGGCCGACTCGACGCGGCACCCACACGGTCAGCACCGCGATCAGGACGAGCATGGCCCCCGCGGCGGCATAGGCGCGCCAGTGGCGACGGGCGAACCCGAGGATCAGTTGCGGAAGAGTCACGGCGCGCCGGCCTGTGGGTAACGGCTTCAGTGCCGAAGCGCGTCGATGCCCTTGCCGACGCCTGCAAGCGTCAGCGGAAACATGCGCGGGCCGAGCTTCTGCAACACGATCTGGGTGGAGCGCGTGTACTCCCAGGCGCGCTCCGGCTCCGGATTCCACCACACCACGCGGCGGAAGTGCTCGAAGATCCGCGTGAGCCAGACGATGCCCGGCTCGTCGTTCATGTATTCGACGCTGCCGCCGGCCTGCACCAGCTCGTAGGGACTCATCGCCGCGTCGCCGACGAAGATCACTTTCCAGTCCGGGCCGTAGGTGCGGATCAGCTCGAGCGTGGACTTGCGATCGATCGTGCGCCGCCCATTGTCGCGCCACACGTGGTCGTAGACGCAGTTGTGGAAATAGAAGTGCTCGAGGTGGCGAAACTCGGCCTTGGCCGCGGAGAACAGCTCCTCGCAGGTGCGCACGTGCGGATCCATCGAGCCGCCGACGTCGAGGAACAGCAGCACCTTGACCCGGTTGCGGCGCTCCGGCTGCAGCTTCAGGTCGAGCCAGCCCGCATTGCGCGCCGTGCCTTCGATGGTGCCGTCGAGATCGAGCTCTTCCGGCACCCCTTCGCGCGCAAAGCGGCGCAACCGGCGCAAAGCCACCTTGATGTTGCGCGTGTTGAGCTCGACGTCGCCGTCGAGATTGCGGAACATGCGCTCGTCCCACACCTTCACTGCGCTGCGCGACCCCCCCTCCTTCTGCCCGATGCGCACGCCCTCGGGGTTGAAGCCGTATGCACCGAAGGGACTGGTGCCGCCGGTGCCGATCCATTTCGACCCGCCCTGGTGCCGTCCCTTCTGTTCCTCCAGTCTTGCTTTAAGCGTCTCCATCAGCTTGTCCCAGCCGCCCAGCGCCTCGACCAGCTTCTTGTCCTCCTCCGAGAGATGGCGCTGGAACTCGAGCTTCAACCACGCCTCGGGAATTTCGCCGCGCACGTCGAACAATGAACTGACGCCGCGGAAATAGCCGGAGAACGCAAGGTCGAAGCGATCGAAATGTTGCTCGTCCTTGACGAAGCACGCGCGCGACAGCGTGTAGAAGTCGTCGATCGATGACGAAATCACGCGCTTGTCCAATGCCTCCAGCAGCGTCAGCAACTCGCGCGTGGAAACCGGCAGCTTGTGCGCCTTGAGGTGGAGGAAGAACCCGGTCAGCATCGTGGTGGAAACATGCCGCGTTGAGTGATTACGGATTGCCGACGCGGTCCAGTATTGCAGACATGGCCCGCGTGCAGGGGACCGACGCGCTGCCCACGCGCATCTCTTGCTAACATGTTAACGATTGGACGACGTCCGTGGCAACCTCGACTGAGGCGTACGCAGGCCTCACTGCCAGTACAGTACGTCGCACCGCACACCACCGGGGGCAAGGGTCGATGGATATCTGCATATACGGCGCCGGCGCGATCGGCGGTTTCCTGGGTACGCGGCTGGGCGCGGCCGGGCATCGCATGAGTGCCGTTGCGCGCGGTGATACGCTGGTCGCGCTGCAGGCGCATGGCCTGCGTCTGAACATTGCGGATCAGGTGCTGCACTCGCCGGTGCGCGCATCGGCCACCGCGGCGGAACTCGGGCTGCAGGATCTCGTGATCGTCGCGGTCAAGGGTCCTGCCATGGACAGCGTGGCTGCCGGCATCGCACCGCTGCTCGGGCCGGACACGATGGTGCTGACCGCGATGAACGGCGTGCCGTGGTGGTTCTTCGCCGGCATGCCGGGGCCGCTGGCCAACGCGCGCCTCGCCACCCTCGACCCGGAGGGAAGGATCGACACCGCCATTCCGGCGCGCAACATCATCGGCTGCGTGGTCCATGCGGCCTGCGCCACCGCAGCGCCAGGGCTGGTGCGACACGTGATGGGGCATGGCCTGATCGTGGGCGAAGCGCGCGGCGGCATGTCGGAGCGCGTCGAAGATCTGGCCCGGACACTGGGGCAAGCAGGCTTCGAGGCACGCGCCTCCGAGCGCATCCAGCAGGATATCTGGTTCAAGCTCTGGGGCAACATGACGATGAACCCGTTGTCGGCGATCACCGGCGCCACCTGCGATCGCGTGCTGGACGACGCGCTCGTCAAGCGCTGGATCACCGCGATGATGCTGGAGGCCGCCGCCGTGGGCGAAGCCATTGGCTGCCCGGTCGGGCAATCGCCCGAGGATCGGCATGCGATTACCCGCAAGCTGGGCGCGTTTCGCACCTCCATGCTGCAGGACGTCGATGCCGGACGCCAGATGGAGATCGATGCGCTGCTGACCGCCGTGAGCGAGATCGCCATGCGCGTCGATGTCCCGGTACCCAATCTCGATGCGCTGCTGGGGGTGACGCGCCTCTTCGCAAGAACGCGCGGCCTCTATCCCACGCCCTGACCTGCGCCGGGCGCGCGACCGTCGCCCCCGCGCGGCCGAGGTGACGCAATCTCCACGATGATCGCCAATGCAACCAGCATCCAGACGATCACCGGTCCGCTGGGCAGGTCCGCCGCCGTCGACACCAGCAGCCCGGCGGCATACCCGGCCCCGCCGACGGCATACGCAGCCGGTAGCCGGCCATGGGTCATGCGACGCGTCGCCAGCGGGGGCACGATCAGCGTGGCAAACACCAGATAGAGACCGACCAGTTGCACCGACAGCGTGACCGCGACGGCGAAGAGCACATAGAATCCCGCCCGCGGAAGCCGGGAACCCAGGCCGAACCAGATCGCGAGAATCCCGGCGTAGACGGCGGCCACCCACGCGAGACGCGCGGGCTGCACCCACAGGATCTGCCCAACCAGCAGGTCGCGCAGATGCTCGCCGCCGTGCACGTTGCTGGCGAGCAGCAGCACGCTGCCGCTGGCGCCGAGCACGAACACGACACCGATGACTGCCTCCTGCACGTCGTCGAACAGGCGCTCGGTCCAGGTCAGCAGCAAGGCGCCGCCCAGCGCCGCGGCCAGCGCAGCCACCTGCACCGCGACGCCCTGCGCCTCGAAGCCGAGCTGGTCGGCCAGCAGCACGCCGCAACCGGCAATCTGGGCGATGGCGAGGTCGATGAACACAATCCCGCGCGCCAGCACCTGGGTACCCAACGGCACGTGGGTCGCGGTCACCAGCAGGCCGGCGACCAGTGCCGGCAGCAGGATCGAGAACTCGACCGCGCCGAAATTCACTGCGCTCCCTTGCGCAGGCGCGCGAGCGTGCTGTCGAAGAGGCCGAAGAGATCGCGGGCCTGGTCGTCGCCTCCAACCGTGAAGGGCAGCACGACCGCATTGATCTTCGCGCGCTCGGCGATCCACAGCGAGGCCCGATCGCTTTGATAGGCCGCGCGGAGCACCATTTTCGGCGGCTGTCGCTGCAGGATCGCCAGCACCCCGGACAGGTGCGCCGTCGTCGGCTCGACGCCGGGCTTGGGTTCCAGCGCGGCCACTTCATTCATGCCCAGCCAGGCGATCAGGTAGGTGAACGACTTGTGCTGGACGACGATCGGCACGCCGCGCAGGACCGCACCCTGTTGTTCCCACTTCGCGATTGCAGCAGTCCACCGCTCAGTGAAGTCCTTTGCCCGCGCCGTGTAGTACGCGGCGTTAGTCGAATCGAGTTCCGCCAGCCGCAACGCCAGCGGCTGCACCACGCGCAGGATGTTGCGCGGATCCGTCTGGATGTGCGGGTTGCCGCCGGGATGGACATCGCCGTCCGCACGGTCGAGCCGTGCCGGTTTTTCCAGCATCGGCACGAACGTGGCCGCTTCGAGATGACCGGGCTTGCCCCGCTGGATGCGCGGATTGCCGGCCTGCTGGATCACCAGCGGCAGCCAGCCGATCTCAAGTTCCGCGCCGGTAGCGATCACGAGGTCGGCGTTGCGTGCCCGCGCGATCAGGCTGGGCTTGGCCTCGATGTGATGCGGATCCTGCAGTGCGTTGGTAGCGACATAGATCTTCACCTTGTCGCCCCCAAGCTCCTCTGCCAGCGCCCCCCATTCCGGTACCGTGGCAAACACGTTGAGCAACGCCAGCGCCGGTGCCGCGAAGGCGACGAGCAACACAGCGCCGGCCCAATGCAATATCGTTTTCATGGCGGGGTTCCTCAATAGCGATGGGCGCTGTGTGCGCCGAGCGTCAGGATGTACTGGACGAAAATCTGGTTGTCGGTTAGGCCGGGCTGCACCTTGCTCTGCTGGTACTGCACGCGAAAGCGGCTGAACTCCGACGGGGTGTAATCCAGCATCACGGCGGCGCGTTGCGGATTGAATGACGTGTCGGCGAGGAACGCGCCGTTCACGCCGTA
>JANNKR010000367.1:0-2445 GCA_031396395.1 Betaproteobacteria bacterium | reverse complement strand
GCGGCGACCGAGCTCGACGTGCGTCAGGCGCGCGCCGAGTTCTCGCGTTCAGTCGATGGGGTCGAGCCTCGGCCCGCGGCGGCGTGCAGTTCCGCCGGTTGGTATTGGTCAACGCACGGGTGCAATGAACTCGCCGACGCGGGCGACTTCGAGGGGGTCACTCGCCGCATCAACGGCGGCCTGAACGGCTTGGCCGACCGCAAGTCATGGCTCACCAAGGTCTATCACGCGCTGGGCACGCAGCCCGCCGCACCAATTGAGGACCGCAGCCCTCCACCGCTGCGACAACGAAAGGGGTCCACCATGGGGGCGCTATTCGCAACACTCTTGCCGGCCGTCCTGCAACTGTTCAGCGGGCGCGCGCAGGCGCAAATTGCCAAGACCACCGGGGCCGATCCGGCGGTGGCCGAGCAGTTCATGCAGTACGTCATGTCGCTGGTCGGCAAGCAAGTCAACGTCCTGGTGACGGACGCGCCGTCCGCCATTCAGGCGGTCGCGGCGCTCACGTCGATCCCCAATGCCGCAGCAAAGGCGGTCGCGGTCGATGAAGTTGAGTCCGGGGCGCTGGATTATCTCGACAATCTGGCCCCAATTCTCGACAAGATCGAGGCCAACGAGCGGGCGGCGGCGGCCGAGGGTGAGGCGTCGCGCGCGGCGGCAGCAGCACGCAACGTGCAGACGCAGAAGGATGGCACCTGGTCGAACCCAGCCTTCATCATCACCATTATCGTGATGTGCATGGTCGCGTTCGTCATCGCGTCGGTGCTGTGGAAGGACGCTATTGCGGCGGCGTTGGGGCTGAAGGACATTCCCGGCTTTTCGACCGACATGCAGTCGTTCGTGATCGGCGCAATTGTCGGCGGTGCCATGACTGCGATCCTCCAATACTTCGTCGGGACTACCCGGCAGTCGCAGGCGAATCAGGTCGTCATGGGCGAGATTGCGTCGAGGCGCGCGCAGTAATGGGTTTCCGCGTCGACAACATCCGCGTGACGTTGACGCTGAACGCTGAATTTTCGGCGGGCGCACACGACGTCACATTCGAGTACGTTCCGGGCGACGACGATCCGTTGGTATCGGCGGCGTTGGCGCGCTGGCGCGAGATACGGGCGCAGGAGTTGGTGAAGTTGGCCGCCGGGCCGCCCGCCGACATTGCAATCTTTTGAAAGGTAAACCATGAAGATCAAACTTGAAGTTGAAGTTGAGTTGACCGCCGAACAGGTGGCGGCGATAGCAGCGCAAGCTCGCGCTGAACAAGCAGTTCAACAAGCCGTGCAATCCGGCCTGCGTCCCGGCTATGTGGTTGCGGACGTTGGCGGCGGCAAAACTGACGACGAAGCCGAGTACGTCGGCACACTCAACCCCGACACGCTCGACCGCCTGGATTGGGCCGCTCGCGTGGCCTTTGCCGCGCAGTTGCCGGGCGACTACGACCTGTTCGACCGCAAACCGTGGATCGGCAACCGTGCCACCGGGGAACTGTTGCACGCTGGCGATCTGGCGTCGGCTGACCTGTCGGGTTATTACCTGAAGGGTAGTGTGCTCGGCCCGTACCTGAAGTAACAGCATGCCGATTTTCACCATTGAGCATCACCACTTTTTCCACGGCGATCCTGCCGTGGCAACCGCACTCGCCGATATTCGGGCGGGAATTCAGCAACTACTCGAGAGAGGAAACACCATGAGCGCACAGCTCGACGCACTGCAAGCCGCAAACACCGCATTGATTGCGGAAGTGGCCCGTAACACCGCCGTCGATGAGTCGGCAATCGTCCTGCTCAACGGGTTGTCGGCGCAACTCATCGCGGCGAAAGACGATCCGGTCGCTATCCAAGCCATCGCGGATTCGATGGGAAGCAAGACGAACGAACTCGGCGTCAGCTCAAACGCTCTCGCCGCCTCCATCATCGCCAACACCCCGGCCGCGTGACATGGCTCTAGCAGCCCCCCTGTTGTTGTGGGCTGTGACGGGGGTCGCTTCGGCGGCCCCCGCCATGTTCTCCGACGAAGTCCACCAGGACGCCACGCACTGCGGGTGGAAGCTTGGCACCGCTAGCACGCGCGTGAACATCCCGGTCGAAGTCTATGACGCTGGAAAAAAGCGATGCAATATCGACCTGGCGCAGTTCGCGCCGACTCCGCCCTATAACACCAGGACGACGCGAGTGGACGCTACGGCCTTGACGCTAGGCGGGAACAATGAAAGCCCGGCATCGAACCATCGGTATGTGCGCGTGACCTCCGCGGCCACTACGCTGCGCTACGACATCATCCAGTCAACCGCCTGCACGAAGGCCGCACCGGTCGTCTGTTTCCCGTTTTAGCTATGGCCGAGGGACCATACCCAAAAGAGGTAGCAGCGTGCCTACTTTGGGAATGCGTTCAGGTCTTGGGTGCCATCGAGGCACAGTCGCTCGACTCGCGCGGTGAGAACCCTATCCCCGC
>JANNKR010000365.1:0-2117 GCA_031396395.1 Betaproteobacteria bacterium | reverse complement strand
TAGAACATTCCCTCGGCGCGCACCACCATCTTGGGGTCGTGCTTGAATTCCCGGTTGGGCGTGAACGGCATCCACAGTTCGTCGAGCGAAATCTGGCGCGCGACGGCCTGGTCCTGCAGCGTGAGTTCGGCGTGGCCCATGGGGGTCTCCGGAATGGGGGCAGCGATGGTGACAGTGAAAGGATAAAGTGTACGCCCAAGCGATGCCGTTTTCGAGGTTTCGGGCGGCGATACCATGCTGGTCACGGGGGTCGGAGGCGCAGGCGGGCGCCGTCGCGTATCGTTGCGGTCACGGCAACCTCAACGGAGCAGCACCATGCGCGTAGGCGTCCCGAAGGAAATCAAGGTTCTGGAGAATCGCGTCGGCCTCACCCCGGCGTCGGTGCACGAGTTCGTGGTCCACGGCCACGAGGTGCTGGTGGAACACAATGCCGGCGCCGGGATCGGGATGGGCGACGACGCCTATGTGGCGGCGGGGGCGCGGATCGCGGCCGACGCCGAGGCCGTATTTGCCGGCGCGGACATGATCGTCAAGGTGAAGGAGCCGCAGGCGGTCGAATGCCGACGGCTGCGCAAGGGCCAGATCCTCTTCACCTACCTGCACTTGGCACCCGACCCCGACCAGACGCGCGCGCTGGTCGACAGCGGCGCGGTCTGCATCGCCTACGAGACGGTGACGTCGGCCACCGGCGGCCTGCCGCTGCTGGCGCCGATGTCGGAAGTGGCGGGCCGCATGGCCGTGCAGGCGGGTGCCTATTTCCTTGAAAAGCCGCATGGCGGCAAGGGCATCCTGCTGGGTGGCGTGCCCGGCGTGGCCCCCGGCCGTGTCGTGATCCTGGGCGGCGGCGTGGTCGGCAGTCATGCCGCGATGATCGCGCTGGGCATGGGGGCCGATGTCACGGTGCTCGACCGCAGTCCCGATGCGATGCGCGGACTGTGGCGCCAGTTCGGCGCGGCGCTGAAGACCGAATTTTCCAACCGCGACGCACTCGAGCGGCATGTCACGCGCGCCGATCTTGTCATCGGCGGCGTGCTGGTGCCGGGTGCGTCGGCGCCGAAACTCGTCACCGCCGACATGATTCGCCGGATGCAGCCCGGATCGGTGGTGGTCGACGTCGCGATCGACCAGGGCGGCTGCTTCGAAACGTCGCATGCCACTACGCACGCCGACCCCACGTATGTCGTCGACGGCGTCGTGCATTACTGCGTGGCGAACATGCCCGGTGGCGTTCCGCGCACGTCGACCTTCGCGCTCAACAACGCCACGTTGCCGTTCGGGCTGGCGCTGGCGGACAAGGGCTGGCAGCAGGCAATGCGCGACGATGCCCATCTGCGCGACGGCCTCAACGTCGCGCTCGGTAAGGTGACGTGCCGCCCGGTGGCCGAGGTGCTGGGGTATGCCTATGTCGACGCGGCGACGATGCTCGGCTGACGCGGCAGCCGATGTCCACTGACGCTGCATTCGACTACATCATCGTAGGTGGCGGCACCGCAGGATGCGTGCTGGCCAATCGCCTGTCGGCCGACGGCCGCCATCGCGTGCTGATGCTGGAGGCTGGCCCGGCGGATCGCTACGTGTGGATCCACATTCCGATCGGCTACGGCAAGACGATGTTCCACCCCATCTACAACTGGGGTTTTCACACCGAGCCTGATCCGGGGATGCTGAACCGGAAAATCTACTGGCCGCGCGGCCGCGTGCTGGGCGGATCGTCGTCGATCAACGGCCTCATCTACGTGCGCGGGCAGCCCGAGGATTACGACGCATGGGTCGCGGCAGGCAACGCCGGATGGGGCTGGCGCGACGTGCTGCCGTACTTCATCCGCAGCGAAGGCAACCAGCGTGGCGCGAGCGCTGTGCACGGCGCGGATGGTCCGCTGGCTTGCTCCGATATCGGTGAGCCCCACGAACTGATCGAGGCGATCATCCATGGCGCGGAGCAGCTGGGCGTGCCGCGCACCGACGACTTCAACGGTGGCGTGCAGGAGGGTGTCGGCTACTTCCAGCTCTTCACGCGCAACGGGCTGCGCTGCAGCACCGCGGTGGGCTACCTGCGGCCGGCGCGCAAGCGTACGAATCTCGAGGTGCGCACCGATGCTCAGGCCACACGCGTGCTG
>JANNKR010000324.1:0-3296 GCA_031396395.1 Betaproteobacteria bacterium | reverse complement strand
CCTTGGAGCCGCGTGTTCCGGGCGCGGGCGGCAAAAAAGCGGATGGTCGTGTTTTGACCATCCCCTTTTTTTGCTACCCGCGCCTGAACACACGCTTGCGGCGACGAAGCCCGCGCCAGGCGGCTCGCCCCGCTCCGTCCCCCGACGAGCAGTAGACCCATCCCCCGTCCCCCGAGGAACAGTAAACGCAGCCCCGCCCCGTCCCCCGACGAACAGTAATCGGGGCTCCGCACAGCCGCGTACCGACGCTTTCCATTGAACGATCGTTCCGGTTGGACACGCCCCCACGCGGCATGGATTTCGCTAATATCTCCTGTTATGCGCCCGCGCTGCGTCCTTTGTGCCGATTGGGTGCAAAAGGCCGTTGATCGGCGCACTGTCCGCCCCTCTTTTGTGCAAGTCAGGAGAAGCTCGATGCGTTTCAATTCGTTGGTCCGCCGTGCCGCCGCCACGTGCGCAGTCGTCGCCTTTGCCGCCGCCGCGTTGCCCGTGGCTGCGCAAGACACCAAGATCGCGTTCCAGCTCGACTGGCGCTTCGAAGGTCCGTCCGCGCTGTTCCTGCTGCCCAAGGCCAAGGGGTACTTTGCTGCCGAAAAGCTCGACGTCACCATCGATGCCGGCAATGGCTCGGGCAACGCCGTCAACCGCGTGGCGTCCGGCACCTACCAGATGGGCTTTGCCGATCTCGCCGCACTGATCGAGTTCGTCGGCAACAATCCCACCGCGCCCAACAAGCCCGTCGCCGTGTTCATGGTGTACGACGACACGCCGGCCGCCGTGTTCTCGCTGAAGAAAACCGGCATCACCAAACCGGCTGACCTGCAGGGCAAAAAAATGGGCGCGCCCGTGTTCGATGCCGGCCGCCGCGCGTTTCCGATCTTCGTGAAGGCCAACAAGCTCGATTCCGGCAAGATCGCATGGACGGCGATGGACGCGCCGCTGCGCGAAACGATGCTGGTCAAGGGTGACGTCGACGCGATCACCGGCTTCTATTTCACGAGCCTCTTGAACCTCAACGCCCGCGGCATCAAGGATGAGGACGTCAACGTGATGCTGTATCCCAACTACGGCGTCAACCTCTACGGCAACGCGATCATCGTGTCCGAGGCGTTCCTCAAGGAAAAGCCCGAGGCGGTCAAGGCCTTCCTGCGCGCGTTCACCAAGGGCATGAAGGACGTGCTGGCCGACCCGGATGGCTCGATCAAGTACGTCAAGGAGCGCGATGCACTGATCGACGAAACCCTCGAGAAGCGCCGGATGAAGCTGGCGATCGAAAGCGTGATCGCCACGAAAGAAGCCAAGGCCAATGGAGTGGGCGGCGTGCTGGCGCCGCGGCTTGGCGATATGGTGACGCAGGTCTCGGCAGCATTCGAACTGAAGAATCCGGTCAAGTCCGAGGCCGTGTTCACCGAAGCCTATCTGCCGGCCAAGGCCGACCGGATGATCGTCCCGAAGTAATTCACCGCGAAATCGAGGCCCCCGGCGACGGGGGCTTTTTTTCGCACCCAGGAGCGCTGTCCGCATGAGTGTTGCCGCCGCCGTTGACGCACCTACGGCTACATCGTCCTTCGTCGACTTCCGCGACGTCTTTCTTGCCTACGAGGGGCATCAGGATTTCGCCGTCGAGGACATCACGCTGTCGATCAAGCCGGGCGAGTTCGCCGCCTTCGTCGGGCCTTCCGGCTGCGGGAAGTCGACCTTCATGAAACTTGCCACCGGCCTGAAGCCGCCCACCAAAGGCACCGTCACGGTCGAGGGCGCCAGGGTCACCGGCCCGTTGAAGATCGTGGGCATGGCCTTCCAGGCGCCCACGTTGCTGCCGTGGCGCACCACCATCGACAACGTGCTGCTGCCGCTGGAGATCGTCGAGCCGCATCGCTCGCGATTCAAGCGCGATCGCGCGATGTACGTCGAGACCGCGCGCGCGTTGCTGAAGACCGTCGGGCTCGAAGGCTACGAAGACAAGTTCCCCTATCAACTGTCGGGCGGCATGCAGCAGCGCGCCTCCATCTGCCGCGCGCTGGTGCACAAGCCCAAGATGCTGCTGCTGGACGAACCCTTTGGCGCGCTGGATGCCTTCACGCGCGAGGAGTTGTGGTGCATCCTGCGCGACCTGTGGGCCGAGCAGCGCTTCACCGTGATCCTGGTCACGCACGACCTGCGCGAAGCCGTGTTCCTGGCCGACACCGTTTACGTGATGAGCAAGCGGCCCGGGCGCATCCTGACGCGACGCGAGATCGACCTGCCGCGGCCGCGCGATCTCGAAGTGACCTATTCCGAGAAATTCTCCCACATCGTCCACGACATGCGCGAACGCATCGGCATGATCCGCAAGACGGCGGCTACGCCATGACCCACGACCAGCAAAGGCGACTGGAGAAGTGGGCGCCGTGGCTGTTGCTGGCCGCGATCCTGCTGTTGTGGCAGGCGATCTGCTCGCTCTTCAAGGTGTCCGACTTCATCTTTCCCAGCCCGTACACCATCGCGCAGGCGCTGGTCGAATATGCGAAGCCGATCGCGCACCATGCGTGGCAGACGTTCTGGACGACGATGATCGGCTTTGCGATCGGCGTGGTGGTCGGGCTGGCGCTGGGCGTGGCCGTGGGCATGTCGCGCTTCGTCTATCGCGGCCTTTATCCGCTGCTGGTAGCGTTCAACGCGATCCCCAAGGTGGCCTTCGTGCCGATCCTGGTGGTGTGGTTCGGCATCGGCACCGTGCCCGCGATCCTCACCGCGTTCCTGATCAGCTTCTTTCCCATCGTGGTGAACGTCGCCACCGGCCTCGCCACGCTGGAGCCCGAACTCGAAGACGTGCTGCGTTCGCTCGGCGCGACCAAGGGCGACATCCTGTTCAAGGTGGGCCTGCCGCGCTCGCTGCCATTTTTCTTCGCGTCGCTCAAGGTGTCGATCACGCTGGCGTTCGTCGGCACCGTGGTGTCGGAGACCGTCGCGTCGAACGACGGCATCGGCTACCTGATGATGTCTGCCGGTTCGTCGATGAAGATGCCGCTGGTGTTTGCGGGTCTGTTCGTGATCGGCGCGATGGCGATGGCGATGTACGAATTCTTCGCCGTGCTCGAGCGCCGGATGACGGGCTGGGCGCACCGCGGGGCGCATTCCGCATGACCGGCTGAACGCAGCGACGGTTGCATCCCTGATGGCGCACCCGGCACGTTACGGTGCGCCTGCCAGACTGGTCGAATCGCAGCACGCATCGCATTGGTTGATTCGTTGAAGGGACTTCCCGTGTCGAATTTGTTTTCCCCGCTGACGTTGCGCGGCCTCACGCTGCGCAA
>JANNKR010000321.1:0-9688 GCA_031396395.1 Betaproteobacteria bacterium | reverse complement strand
CCCCCCAGTCCATCCCCCGCCCGGCCGCGGGGCGGTGGGTTGTAACCCCGGGGCGGCCCCCCGCACCGTTGGGGAGGCTACAGCCCCCCGCGCCGGCTGCGAGCCTGAACCCTCGCCTACGTGATGTTGCGCGCGCCGGGGGATGACGATCCCCCGGCGCGAGTGCAACGTCACTTCATGCCCTGCAGCTTCTCGTAGGTACCCTTGCCCCAGCGCGCCTCGAATTTCGGTACGACCGCGGCCACCACCGGCTTCCGGAATGCTTCGATGTCGACGGGCACCACCGTCATGCCTGCGGCCTTGAAGGTCTCAACCAGCTCCTTCTCCTGCTTCACCAGCTCGGCGTTCTGCCAGATGATGCCGGCGTCCACCGCGTCCTGGATGATCTTCTGGTCACCGGGTTTCAACCCCTTCCAGAAGGATTCGTTCACGACCACGAGGCGCGGGGTGATGATGTGCGCGGTCAGCACGAGAAACTTCTGCACCTCGTCGAACTTGCCTGACTTGATCGTGGGCAGCGGATTTTCCTGGCCATCGACCGTGCCCTGCTTCAGCGCGAGGTACAACTCGCCGAAGTTCATCGGCGTGGGTTTCGCGCCCCAGGCTTCGGCCATCGCCTTGAACACGTCGTTTTCCGGCACCCGCAACTTGAAGCCGACCATATCGGAAGGCGCCTTCACCGGCTTGGTCGACGTGGTCACATGCCGCGTACCGTAGTAGGTCGTCCCCAGGATGCGCATGCCGCGCTTGGCGACCAGCTCGTTGTTGAACTCGCGCCCAACGGGGCCGGCCATCGCCTTGACCAGGTGATCGGCGTCCCGCCAGATGTAGGGGCTTTCCACGACCGAGATCGCCGGCACCCATGCGCCGAAATTGGCGGCACCCTCGGTCACGATCTGCTGCGTGCCGTTGGCCACTGCCTCGATCATGTCGCGCGACGAGCCCAGCTGGCCCCCCGGGAACGATTGCACGGCGATGCGGCCGCCCGACTTCGCCTTCACCTCCGCGGCAATGCGGTCGATCATCTGCACCGACGGGTGCGACGCGGGCACGACGTCGCCCCAGCGCAGCGTGATTTCCTGTGCCATGGCGCCGCAAGCGGCCATGGCGGCGATTGCCACTGCAAGGGCGCGAAGTCCCGCGCCGGCGGCGCGCCTTGGGTCCAGTTGTCGCATGCTGCATTCCTCCTGGCGTTTGTTGGTCTGGCGGGCGGGCACCATGCTCAGTGATGCCTTCTGCCCGGCGGTCGCAGGTTCCGGGCCGCGCGGAGAGCGGAGTGTAGCGCCTTGCCCCCGCCGGGAGCGACCCGGCGGCGCCGGGGCTGGGCGGCGGAAAATTGGTTAGACCACTTGACCAGTCGTCAGGTGGGAGTTAGCCTTCCTGCCGGTCCATTCGAGGAGGGGCGCGGCGGCCAGCCACCACGGCTTGCCGCCACGCGCACCATCCCATGCCATTCCAGAGTATCGAACCCCGACGCCTCTACCGCCAGATCGCCGACCAGATTCGCACGCTCATCAAGAGCGGCGAATACGTGGCGGGCGCGCGGTTGCCGCCCGAACGCGACCTCGCGAAGCAGTTGGGCGTGTCGCGGCCGTCCGTGCGTGAAGCGTTGATCGCGCTGGAGGTCGAGGGCCTGGTCGAGGTCCGCATCGGGTCGGGGATCTATGTGCAGGACGCCGGGATTGGGCACACGGCGCACGATGGCGATACGACGGCGGGCCCGTTCGAACTCATCCGTGCGCGTTACGTCATCGAATCCGAATGCGCGGCACTGGCGGCCAAGTCCGGCAAGAAGCCCCAGGTGCAAGCCATCGGCGACGCATTGGCGGCGATGGAGCGCGAGGTCACCAGCCAGCATCCGGCGCAGAACGGCGATCGCCAGTTCCACATGCGCATCGCCGAAGCCACGGGCAACAGTGCGCTGGTGGCGGTCGTGCGGATGCTGTGGGAGGAGCGCACCGGCCCGCTCTACAAGCAGCTTGAAAACCATTACGACACGCCGTCGCTGTGGGAGCACGCGATGACCGAACACCGCGCGGTGTATAAAGCCATCGCGGCGCGTGATGCCAATGCCGCCCGCACCGCGATGCAGCGACACCTGAACCAGGCCTACAAACGCTTTTCCACCAGCTGGGACCACCTGCAGTAAGGGCCGGTTCGAGCGAACCAGGGACGACACCATGCTTGCCTGCCGCATTCACGCCAAGGAAGACCTCCGCATCGAACCCGTGGAGATGCCCACGCCGGGTCCCGGCGAAGTGTTGCTGCGCCTGGGCGCCGCCGGCATCTGCGGCTCCGACCTTCACTATTACTTCGAGGGCCGCAACGGCAACTTCATCGTGCGCGAACCGCTGATCCCCGGGCATGAGGCCTCGGGCGTGGTCGATGCCATCGGCCCCGGCGTCACGCGGGTGAAGAAGGGCGACAAGGTCGCGGTGTCGCCGTCGCATGCGTGTGGCCGTTGCGAGGGATGCCGCGGTGGTCGCGAACAGCTGTGCTCCAACATGAAATTCCTCGGCAGTGCCAGCCTCTTCCCCCATGTGCAGGGGATGTTCCAGGAATACTTCGTGATGGGCGAGCGCCAGTGCTATCCCGTCACCGGCGACATCTCCCTGGGAGAACTCGCCTTCGCGGAGCCGCTGGCAGTGGGCCTGCATGCGGTCAATCGCGGTGGTGACCTTCTCGGCAAGTCGGTGCTGATCACCGGCGCGGGTACCATCGGCTGCGTCACCGTGCTGGCGGCGCGCCTTGCCGGCGCACGCAAGATCACGGTTACCGATGTGCTCGATCGCCCGTTGCAGCAGGCGATGATCGTGGGTGCCGACGCCGTGCTGCGCGCCGACCGCGAGGGCGACCAACTGGCCACGCCGCAGTTCGACGTGGCCTACGAAGTGTCGGGCAACTTCAATGCGCTCAAGTCCTGTGTGGCGGCCACCAAACGCGGCGGCGTCATCGTCCAGGTGGGCACGCTGCCGCACGAGCCGTTGCCTTTCGTCGTCAACGAACTGATGGCGAAAGAGCTGGACTTACGCGGCGCCTTCCGCTGGGGCATCGAATTCGACTGGGCGGTGGATTACCTGTCGACGCGTCGCGTCGACGTGCGGCCGCTGTTGTCCGGGCAGTATCCATTGAAGGATGCCGTGGCGGCGTTTGCCGCGGCCGCTGATAAAAATAAGAGCACCAAGGTTCAAGTGGTCGCGTAGAAATTCTTTTCACCTGGACGCGGGATCGACACCCGTGCCATCCCATCAGTCGCAAGGAGGAGTCATGCGTTTCATCTCGAAATTGGTGTTGACGGCGGTTGCGGCCGCCGCGTTGATCGCCGGCGGTCCCGCCGCTGCGCAGCAGAAGTTGAAGTGGGCGCACGTCTATGAAACCAGCGAGCCCTATCACACGGAGTCGGTGTGGGCGGCCGCCGAAATCAAGAAGCGCACCAACGGCAAGTTCGACATCGAAGTGTTTCCCGCCAGCACGCTTGGCAAGGAAACCGACATCAACCAGGGCATGGCGCTGGGCACGGTCGACATGATCATCAGCGGCCCATCGTTCGCGGCGCGCAGCTATCCGCGCCTGGGCATCGCCTACTATCCGTTCATCTTCCGCGACGCGGACCACCTGCTCGCCTATTCCAAGAGCCCGGTGTTCGCCGAGATGGTCGAGGAATTCCGCAAGAAGACGGGCATCCAGATCCTCGCCTATACGTACTATGGCGCGCGGCAGACCACGGCGCAAAAGGCGTTCACCGACTGTGCCGGCATGAAGGGTCTCAAGATCCGCGTGCCCGACGTGCCGGCCTACATGGCCACGCCGAAGGCCTGCGGCGCCAACCCGACGCCGATCGCCTTTGCCGAGGTCTACCTCGCACTGCAAAACGGCACCGTCGACGCGCAGGAAAACCCGCTGACCACGATCGAGGCGAAGAAATTCTACGAAGTGCAGAAGGCCATCATGATGACCTCGCACATCGTCGACGGCCTGACCACGCAGGTGGCGCCGCACGTCTGGGACAAGTTGACGCCGCAGGAAAAGCAGATCTTCACCGAGGTGACCCGCGAAGCTGCCGCCCGCGCCACGGCCCAGATCAAGAAGCGCGAAGCCGAACTGGCCGACGAGTTCAAGAAGAAGGGCCTGCAGATCGTGACCGTCGACCGCAAGAGCTTCTCCGACGCGGTGCTGAAGACGACGACGCCTGAGTCGATGGGCTTTTCCAAGTCCGATTACGACAAGATCGTCGCCATCAAGTAACGAAGCTGAACCCGCGGGGGAGGCGCGTCGCCGGTGCGACAGGCGCCGGCAGCGCCGAGCCCGCGCGGTGAACACGATGGATTGAGCGAGGCCGCATGACCGATACGAATCAGACTGCTGACGCTGCGGCACCCATTCTCGACGATGAGGGGCATTTTCACGCCACCGACGCCCCGATCGACCTGTCGCACTACCTGTTCGAGGACTGGCTGTCGCTTGGGTTCTTCTGGTTGCTCGGACTTTGCGTGTTCTACCAATTCTTCACGCGCTATGTGCTCAATGATTCGGCGGCGTGGACGGAAGAAATCGCCCGCTACCTGCTGATCTGTACTGTGTTCATCGGCGTTGCCGCGGCGGTGCGGCGCACGCGGCACATCCATGTCGACTTTCTGTATCGACTGATGCCGCCGAAGGCGGGCCGAGCGATGTCGACTGCGGTCGACGGCGTCCGGATCCTGTTTTTCGTGCTGGCGGTGGGTCTCACGATCCAGATGATGATGCGCATGGGTCGATTGCAGATGACCATCATCGACCTGCCGATGAACCTGATCTACGGGGTCTGCGCGTTCGGCTTCGCCTGCGCCGCATTCCGTTCGGTGCAGGTTGCCATCGAGAACTGGCGCCGCGGCTGGAGCCTGCTCGAGCGGCCCGAGCACGCGATCGAGGAGACGATTTGAGCGCCCCCACCCGCTTGGGAGAGGCGCGATGACCGGCACGCTCCTTACCTCATTCCTGGCGTTGATGGTTACCGGCATTCCAGTGGCTATCGCGATGGCGATGGCCTCGCTGATCTACATCGCTGTGTCGGGCACGTCGCCGCCGATGGTGGTGGTGCACCGGATGATCAGCGGTATCGACAGTTTCCCGCTGCTGGCGGTGCCGTTCTTCATCCTTGCCGGCAACCTGATGAACAACGCGGGGATCACCAACCGCATCTACAATTTCGCGCTGGGGCTGGTCGGCTGGATGAAGGGCGGCCTGGGGCACGTCAACATCGTCGGCTCGGTGATCTTCGCCGGCATGTCGGGCACGGCCATCGCCGACGCCGCGGGTCTTGGCACCATCGAGATCAAGGCCATGCGCGACCATGGCTATTCGAAGGAATTTGCGGTCGGCGTGACGGCCGCGTCCGCCACGCTGGGTCCGATCATCCCGCCGTCGTTACCCTTCGTCATCTACGGCATGGTGGCCAACGTCTCGATTGGCCAGCTGTTCCTGGCCGGCATCCTCCCGGGACTCGTGATGACGTTCCTGATGATGCTCACCGTGGCGTATTTTGCGCACAAGAACCATTGGGGCGCCGACATCAAGTTCCAGTGGCCACGCGTGGGCAAGTCGGTGCTGGAACTGCTGATCGTCGTCGCTTTCCCGCTTGTCATCTGGGTCGCGTTCAAGCTGGGCGCCAATCCGGTGGCCGCCACTATTGTTTCGATAGTGCTGCTGTTCGCGGCGGACTGGAAGTGGAAATTCGAGGCGGTATTGCCGATCATGACGCCGGTGCTGCTGATCGGCGGCATGACTACCGGCATCTTCACGCCGACCGAGGGTGCGGTGGCGGCGTCCATCTGGTCGCTGTTCCTCGGGCTCTTCTGGTATCGGACCTTGACGTTCAAGTTGCTGGTCAAGGTTTCGATGGAAACCATCGAGACCACGGCTACCGTACTGTTCATCGTGGCGGCTGAGTCGATCTTCGGCTGGCTGCTGACGGCAACGCGCGTGACCGACATGGTCACCGCGTGGGTCCTGGAATTCACGCATTCGCCGTGGGTGTTCCTGGCACTCGTCAATCTGCTGCTGCTCTTCGTCGGATGCTTTCTCGAGCCGACTGCCGCGATCCTGATTGCGATCCCGGTCCTCATGCCCGCGGTCATACAGCTCGGCATCGATCCGGTTCACTTTGGCCTCATCGTCGTGCTGAACCTCATGATCGGACTCCTGCATCCACCGATGGGCATGGTGCTGTATGTGCTAGCCAGGGTGGCGCGAATGTCGCTGGAGCGCACGACGATGGCCATCCTGCCATGGCTCTTCCCGTTGCTCGGCAGCCTGATCCTGATCACCTACGTCCCGATCATTTCGCTCTGGCTGCCAACGATGGTCTATCGCTGAAGACGCACATGCACAAGATCGAACGCGTCGAGATCCTGCAGGTCGATTTGGCACCCAAGGTGGCGCGCAGCGATGCCATCCAGTCGTTCGTCACGCAGGAAACACCGCTGGTGCGCATCACCTGCGCCGACGGCGTAGTGGGCACCGGCTATGCCTACACGATCGGCACCGGTGGCTCGTCGGTGTGCGCGCTGTTGCGCGACCATCTCGCCCCGAAGCTGATCGGCCGCGATGCCGCGCAGATCGAGGCGCTGTGGAAGGAGTTGTTCTTCCTGACGCATGCGACGGCGGTAGGCGCCATCACCAGCCTCGCGCTGGCGGCAATTGACACCGCGCTGTGGGATATCCGTTGCCGTCGTGCCGGGCAACCGCTGTGGAAGATGGCGGGCGGCGCGCAGACGAAGGTACCCGTGTATTCGACCGAAGGCGGCTGGCTGCAGTTGTCGCAACAGCAATTGGTCGAAGAGGCGCAGGCCGCGAAAGCACAGGGCTTTCGCGGGGCCAAGGTCAAGGTGGGCAAGCCGTCGCTGGCGGAGGATGTCGCGCGCCTGCACGCCGTGCGCAGCGCGGTGGGCGCCGATTTCGAGCTGATGGTGGATGCCAACCAGGCGTTCACCGTGGCCGAGGCGTGTCGCCGTGCCTATGCGTTTCGCGACCTGATGCTCGCGTGGTTCGAGGAGCCGCTGCCGGCGGAAGACCTGGGTGGCCACGTCGAGTTGGCGGCCAAGGCCTCGATGCCCATCGCGATCGGCGAATCGTTGTATCACCCATCGCATTTCCGCGAATACATGGAGCGCGACGCATGCTCCGTCGTGCAGGTCGATTGTGCGCGCGTGGGTGGCATCACCCCTTGGCTCAAGGTGGCGCACACGGCGGAGAGCTTCAACCTGCCGGTGTGCCCGCACTTTCTGATGGAACTGCACGTCTCGCTCTCGGCCGCGGTGCCCAATGGCGCCTGGGTCGAGTACATCCCGCAGCTGGACTCGATCACGACCTCGCGCATGGCGATGCGCGATGGCTATGCCATTCCGCCGGACTCGCCAGGACTGGGCATCGACTGGGACGCCGGCGCGATCGAGCGCCAGGCGGTGGCGCGCGCAGTCGTCGAGTAACGAAGAGGAAAAATCATGCTGACCCGCAGCTCGCTTGTCATCCGCCTGCATCCCAATGACGACGTCGTGATCGCACGCTCGCAGCTTGTGGGGGGCACCCATCTGCTCGACGAGAAGATCACCATTTCGGGGCTGGTGCCGCCGGGACACAAGGTGGCTACCCGCGCGATCAAGTCCGGCGAACCGGTGCGGCGCTACAACCAGATCATCGGCTTCGCCAGCCGCGACATCAATCCCGGCGAGCATGTGCACCTCAACAATCTCGCGATGGGCACCTTCGATCGCGACTATGCGTTCGGCGCCGATGCCAGGCCGACACAGTACGTGGAACCCGCGGCCACGTTCATGGGCATCGTGCGTACCGATGGTCCCAACGCAGGCAAGGTGGCCACGCGCAACTACATCGGCATCCTGTCGACGGTGAACTGCTCGGCCACGGTAGCGCGCGGCGTCGCCGATCACTTCACCCGCGAGCGGCTTGCGGCATTTCCCAATGTCGATGGCGTGGTGGCGCTCACGCACGGCTCGGGTTGCGGCATGGATACGCACGGCGAGGGCATGACGCTGCTGCGCCGCACGCTGGGCGGCTACGCACGCCATCCCAATTTCGCCGGGGTGCTGATGATCGGGCTCGGCTGCGAATCGAACCAGATCAGCTCGCTGCTGGGCGCGCAGAACCTGACGGAAGGCGAGCTGCTGCGCACTTTCAGCATCCAGGACAACGGCGGCACGGCCTAGACCATTGCGCACGGCATCCGGATCATCGAGGAGATGCTGCCGCACGCCAACAAGGTGACGCGGCAACCGGTGCCGGCGTCCCACATCACGATCGGCCTGCAGTGCGGCGGCTCGGACGGGTACTCGGGCATCACCGCCAATCCGGCGTTGGGCGCGGCCGTCGACCTGCTGGTACGCCATGGGGGCACCGCGATCCTGTCGGAGACGCCGGAAATCTATGGCGCCGAACACCTGCTGACCCGCCGCGCCGTGGCGCGCGAAGTAGGCGAGAAGCTGGTGGCGCGGATCAAGTGGTGGGAGGAATACACCACGCGCGAAAAGGGCGAGATGAACAACAATCCTTCGCCGGGCAACAAGGCGGGCGGCTTGACCACCATCCTGGAGAAATCGCTGGGCGCCGTGGCCAAGGGCGGCACCACCAACCTCGTTGCCGTCTACGAATATGCCGAGCCGGTGACCGCGCACGGCTTCGTCTACATGGACACGCCGGGCTACGACCCGGTATCCGCCACGGGGCAGGTGGCCGGCGGCGCCAACATGATCGTGTTCACGACGGGGCGCGGCTCCGCCTATGGCTGTGCGCCGTCGCCGTCGCTCAAGCTGTCCACCAACACGCCGCTGTGGATCAAGCAGGAAGAGGACATCGACCTGAACTGCGGCGAGATCGCGGACGGCAATGTGTCGGTGGAGGCCCTGGGCGAACGATTGTTCCAGATGATCCTGGAAACGGCCTCGGGCGCCCGGTCCAAGAGCGAGAACCACGGCTACGGGCAAAGCGAGTTCGTGCCGTGGTACCTGGGCGCGGTCATGTAGCCTCCTGGAACTGTTGCAATCGCATTGATTCAGTGCAGCAAGCCAAGTGGGGTGGTGCCGAGTTGACACCCGTCCGCCTCGCCCGTAGTCTCATCGCAGCCTGCAGCGGAAAAGACGGTTTGACGCCGCGCCGCGCAGTTCAGTCAATTACGGAGGAGTCTCATGAAGCAAGTCATCAAGCTTGTCGCGGCGCTGGTTGCGCTGGGCATTTTCGCCGCGCCCGTCGCGGCGCAGGAAAAACTCAACGTCTGGTTCACCAAGGGCTTCTACAAGGCCGAGGACGACGCGCTCGACGAAGTGGTCAAGAAATTCGAGGCGAAGACCGGTGTCAAGGTCGAGCTGTCGCGCTACGCCGTGCAGGACATCATCCCCAAGACGGTGGCGGCACTCGACGCAGGCACCGTACCCGACGTGGCGTTCGGCCATACCTATGATTTCCAGGTGACCGCCAAGTGGGCCTTCGACGGCAAGCTCGAGGACATCTCGACGATCATCACGCCAATGAAGGACCGGTTCCTCAAGAACACGATCGAGACGACGTACCTCTACAACGACAAGACCAAGAAGAAGGCGTACTACGCGTTCCCGCTCGAGCAGCAGACCATCCACATCCAGTACTGGAAGGACATGCTGGCCGAGGCCGGATACAAGGAAAGCGATATCCCGACCAC
>JANNKR010000307.1:0-7412 GCA_031396395.1 Betaproteobacteria bacterium | reverse complement strand
CGTGCTGTTCGACGCCACCGCCATTCACGGGCCGGAACAGATGCGGAAGCGCCCGGTACGGTGCCTGTCGGTGGTGTTCAACCTGCGCGCCTGAGGTGCCCGTTCGCGCCAGAAGATTTTTCCTTAGAGGAAAATTTGTTTCAGCGCATTGACGGTACGGCAGTTGTGTTCCTAGCATGCGCAGAGGTGGAGGAAGAGGCAGACCGCGCACCCGCGCTGTCACCACAAGCCCCGACTACTTCGTCCCGCTGCCAGGAGGTTTCAACATGTCAATCTTCGGTCTTCTCATGCGCCCGCGTTTCGTCGTAGCGTGTGCAATTGCCGCATCAACACTTGCAATTTTTCTCCCCGCTGCCGCGCAGGAAAGGCTTCGCGTCGCCACTGAGGGCGCCTATGCACCATGGAACTACAAGGATGCTTCCGGTGCACTGATCGGCTGGGACATCGACATCACCAATGCGCTTTGCGCGAAGATGAAGGTGCAGTGCGAGATCGTGGCGCAGGAGTGGGATGGCATCATCCCCGGGCTGCTCGTGAAGAAATACGACATGATCATCGCCGGAATGTCGATGACACCGAAACGCCGCGAACAAGTTGAGTTCACGAAGAAGTACAAGGACGTTGTGTCGCGTTTCGTCGCGAAGAAGGGTTCGATCACGGACACGTCCCCGGCCGGGATGAAGGGCAAGCGCATTGGGGTGCAGCGGGGTGCCTCGCAGCGCACCTGGCTCGAGAGCTCCGGCTACGACAAGACTGCCACGCTCGTCTTTTATGATTCGGTGCAGGGACCCGAGCTTGATCTCGTGGCCGGGCGCATCGATGCCATGGTTGGAAACGAAGTCAGCTATTACATCGGCTTCCTGAAGCGTCCGGAAGCAAAGGACTTTGACTTTGTCGGGCCACAACTCACCGGTGGGGTGCTGGGCGATGGTGCGGGCATCGCCATCCGCAAGGATGACCCCGCACTGCGTGATCGCCTCAACAAGGCTATCGACGAAATCGTCGCCGACGGGAGCTACGACACGATCACGAAGAAGTACTTTCCGTTCAAGGTCATGCTCTAGCGCATTTCGAGACGCCGCATCATCGTGTGGGCGACGATCGAAGCCTCCCTGCCGCAGCTGCTGCGGGGTGCGGCCACCACCCTCGTACTGGCAGGAGCGAGTGTGGTGGCCGGGACGCTGTTGGGTCTCGTCGTTGCCCTGGCGAAGCTGTCCGCATCTGGTGTAGCCCGCTCCGTCGCCGACGTCTATACGACTGTTGTCCGCGGCGTTCCTGATCTCCTGGTCATCTTCGTGATCTACTTCGGGGGCACGGTCACACTGACCGCAGTGGTCGGCCGTTATGTCGAAGTCAATCCGTTCATGGCGGGCACGGCAGCGTTGTCCATCGTCTTCGGTGCCTATGCAGCGGAGATTTTTCGTGGCGGCATTATGGCGGTCCCGCGTGGCCAGGTTGACGCGGCGCGCGCGCTGGGGTTGCCGCCACGGGCCGCGTTTCTCGCGGTCACGCTGCCGCAGGCATGGCGGCTGGCGTTACCCGCATTCGGCAACCAATCGTTGATCCTGCTGAAGCAGACATCGCTTGTCTCGGTGGTCGGCCTGGAGGAGCTGATGCGCAAAGGAGTGATTGCCGTCGGCGCCACCAACCAGCCCTTCACGTTCTATGCCGTGGTGGGGGTGATCTACCTGGTGCTTACCGGCGTGCTGACGCTGGTTCTCCATGCTTTCGAGATCCGCGCCGCACGCGGCTACGCGCGCGCCTGAAGCCATGCTCGATACGCGCATCATGCTGGAGGCCGTGCCGCGCCTGCTCGGAGGCATGGCGCTGACTCTGGAACTTACCCTGGCAGTGCTATTGGTGGGCGCGCTGCTGGCTGTTCCGATTGCAATGGCGCACGAAAGCCGGCATCGGTCGCTGCGGCTTGGTGCCCGCGGTTACATGCTGCTCTTTCGTGGCACGCCGGCACTGGTGCAGGTGTTCATCGTTTATTACGGTCTTGGCCAGTTCGAAGCCGTGCGCCAGAGTGTCTTCTGGTTCGTGCTGCGCGATGCCTTCTGGTGCGCCGTCATCGCGCTGGGTCTCAACTCTGGCGCATACACCGGACGGCTGCTGGCGGGCGCACTGGCCGCGGTCCCGCGGGGCCAGATCGACGCGGCACGTACGATCGGGCTGACCGAAATGGGCGTGCTGCGCTGGGTGCAGCTGCCGCAGGCACTGCGGTTGGCAACGCCTGCCTACGGCAACGAGGTGATACTGACATTGAAGGCCACGTCGCTCGCCAGCACCATCACTCTGCTTGAGCTGATGGGCACCGCACGCGTTCTGGTGAGCGACACCTTCGCCCCCTACGAGATCTTCCTGATGACAGGTGTCGTCTACCTGCTGCTCACCTTCGTCATCACACGAGCGTTCGGTTGGATTGAACGACGCACCCGACCGGGCGTATGACCCGGACCGCCATCGCATTCCAGGAATGCAGAGGGAAACACCATGTTGGCATTCGCAACGCTCGGACCGGCCGGTAGCAACCACGAGCTTGTTACAACGCAATATCTGGCGTTTCATGGTCTGCACCACGCACGCATTGAACTCGTACTGAAGTTCGACGATGCGCTGGCAATGATGCTTTCCGGCAAAGTCCAGCACGTCGTGCAGGTGGCCGTGCATCCGGATGCCACCGCCACGGTCGCCCGCTTTTTCATTCATCATCGTATCTATGTCATCGACACCTTCATCGCCCCGAGTTACCCGCTGGGCGTGCTGACGCGTGCCGAAGTTTTACACCCGCGCAGCCTGGCACTGCAGCCCGCCACGCGCGAATATGTCGACACGCGGCGGTGGGACACGCTGGTGCCCGAAGTGTCGGTGGCCAGCGTGGCGGAAGGGCTGCTGGCGGGCACCTACGACAGCGGCATCACAGCGTTGCACGTTGCCGAGCGCCATCCCGGGCGATTCCGCGTGGACAGCGTGATCGGCACCATCGACGACCCGTGGATCGTGTATGGCATGCAGCGCACGACGGATGGGCAGCTACTGGCATGGCGCGATAGCCCGGCCGCGAAGTTGTATCGACACGAAGTTGCAAGCACCTAGCGTTTCTCACCAGCGTTGCGCAGGTCAAGCAGCCGAATCAGGATGCTGATGTACTTCGTCGGAACGCAACAGAAGATTGAACCTCACCCTGTCCGAACGTGATTCGGCAGTGCGCGCAGTTGATCGTCAGTGCCTCAGATGCCGCGCCAGAAACCGCTGCATCGCCTCGTAGAACTCGAAACGATTTTCCTCGTTGTGAAAGCCGTGGCCCTCGTCGTCCTTGACGATGTACTCCACCTCCACGCCGCGTTTGCGCATCGCCTCCACCATCTGGTCGCTCTCGCTCTTGACCACGCGCGGATCCTTGGCCCCTTGCGCAATCAGCAGCGGCGCGGTGATCCGGTCGGCGTGGTACACGGGGGAGGCGGCCTTCAGCATGGCCTCGTCGGCCTCCATGTCGCCCACCATCTCCTGCATCATGGCGAGGAACGGCTTCCAGTACGGCGGAATCGAGCGCATGAACGTCAGCAGGTTGGACACGCCCACGTAGTCCACACCCGCGGCGTAGACGTCCGGCGTGAACGCCAGCCCCGCCAGCGTGGCATAGCCGCCGTAGCTGCCCCCGTAGATCGCGACCCGCTTCGGGTTGGCAATCCCGTCCCTGATCAGCCAGTGCACGCCATCGGTGACGTCGTCCTGCATCTTGCGGCCCCACTCGCGGAACGACGCTTCCCAGAACTGGCGGCCATACCCGACGGACCCACGGAAATTCATCTGCAGCACGGCATAGCCGCAACTCGCCAGGAACTGCACCTCGGGATTGAAGCCCCATACGTCGCGTGCCCACGGCCCGCCGTGCACGTTCACGACCACGGGCAGGTTGACGGGCGCAACACCCTTGGGCAACGTGAGGTACCCGTGGATGGTCAGGCCATCGCGGGATTTGTACTGCACGGGCGTCATCGCCGCCAGCCGGTCTTCCGGCAGCCATGGCGTGACATCGGCCAGGAACTCGAGCTTCCGGGTGGACTTGTCGTACAGGTAGCGCTTGCCGCGCGTGCGGTCGCTGAAGGAGGCGACGATGAACTTGTCCTCCGCCTTGTTCATGGAGGTGAACTCGATCTCGTAGCCCGGCAGCTTCGCCTCGACGTCGCGGAACATCGCCTCGGTCTCAGGATCGAAAAAGCGGCGCTCGGTCTTCGCGGTGACCCAGCGCGCCGTGGTCAGCACACGGCGCTTGCGGGAGAAGCTCAAACCCTCCACATCCACGTCCGGATGCTCGACCAGCAACTGGCCTTCCTGCGCCGTGGCGGGGTCGAACTCGAAGATCGCCGCCTTGTCGCGGCCACGGTTGGAGACGACGTACAAGCGCTGGTTGTCGAACGTGAAGAAGAGCGGCGCCACCGTTTCCTTGAAGTTGGTGGTCAGCAACGGCTTGAATTCATCGTGCTCGGTTGCCCGATACAGGAGCGACGTGGTGACGCCATCCGCGGTGCCGGCCACGCGCAGCTTGCCGTCGTGGTCGGTGCCCCAGCTGGTGATGTTGCCGGGGTTCTGCGCGATCAGGTGTTCCTCGCCGGTGCGCACGTTGATCCGGAACACGTCGAAGACTTCCGCATCGCGGCGGTTGTGCGACACGATCAGGTGGTCGTCGTCCTCGTCGAGGCTGTCCACGATCTCCGCCCGCACATGCTCCCCCGGGGTCAGGTCCTTGAGATCGCCGCCCTTGATGTCGATCGAGACGACGTGGAAATTTTCGTCGCCACCGAAGTCCTTCACGTAGACGATGCGTTCGCCTTTCCAGAAGTAGCCGCTGATGTCGCGCGCCGTTTCCGACGTGACGCGGGTGGGGGCGCCGCCGGCCAGGAGCCGCACGAACACGTTCATGCGGCGCTCGTACGGCGCGGTCCAGGACAGGTAGCGGCCATCGGGGGAGATCTGGTGGCCGGCCTGCTCGGGATTGCGAAAGAAATCGCGCAGCGGAATCGGTGTGGCGCTGGTGGATGACGGCATGGAGGACGACCTCGGGTTTTGTATCGATCGCGCATGATAGCCGCCCCCGGTTAGGCTATCCTTGCGCACGTGTCGATCATTGCGGTGTTCAATCAGAAGGGCGGCGTGGGCAAGACCACGACCGCGCTCAATCTTCTTGCAGCGGTGGCCCAGCGCAAGCAGCGCCCGCTGGGCATCGACCTCGACCCGCAGGGCCACCTGTCGCATGTCTTCGGGGTCCAGCCGCGGTCTGCCGACGACACGATCTACAGCTTCTTCATGCGCCAGCGGCCGTTGGCGGAGATCGGCCAGGTCACCCGGAGTGGTGTGATGCTGTGCCCGTCGCACCTCGAGCTGAACAAACTGGACACGCTGCTGGGCAAGGGGGTGAATGTGGTCACCCGGCTGCGCCACGCACTGCACCAGCGCGGAGCCAGGCCGGGGCCGGTGGTGATCGATTGCTGCCCGTTGCTCAACGTCCTGTCGCTGAACGCCGTGTTTGCGGCCGACCTGATGCTGATACCCGTGTCCGCGGATTTCCTGTCGCTGCAAGGGGCGGCGCAGGTGGAACGGGCTTTGAATGCGCTGGAACCGGTGTTCAAGCGGCGCCTGCCGCGCCGCTACCTGCTGACCCGCTACGATGCGCGCCGGCGGATGAGCGGGACGGTGGTGGATCGGATGCGGGACACCCTGCGACCGGACGAGGTCTGCGTCACGCGTATCCGCGAGAATGTGAAGCTGGCGGAGAGCCCGTCGGTGGGCATGGACATCTTCCGGCATGCGCCCGACAGTCGCGGCGCGCGCGACTATGCGGCCCTGCACGAGGAGCTAGTGAGTGCCGGCTTTCTGCAATGACAGCGGGGCGGCGCTTATGAGGCCGATGATGCCTTCGACGTCCAGCGTATCCACGCGATGTGGCACCGATCGCTCGTTGCAATCGACAATTTCGCAGTAGTGATACATCTGGCGCAGCCGCCGCTCGGCGTCCGTTTGGGTGGCCGCCATGATCTGGATGTTGTCCACCCGTTGGCCATGCTTGGTTCTGATGTTGAAGCCGTAACGAATCACGAGGTGCCTCCCGGATGCATGGCTGGTACGGTCCGACCCTGGCTTGCCCTTGCCGATCAAGGCGTTAGAACGGGTCGCTGTTATGATCGGACCAATCCTGCATGCAAGTAACGTACCCGCTTAACTTTTCGCCTTCATGACCCTTCGCCCCCCTCCCGCTGCGCCTGCCAATGATCCGGAGGCTGTTGCCATCCTGTCAGGAGCCTTAAAGAGAATGAAGCTAGTGAGCACCCACATACAGCCGCGTTTCAGTCCTTTGGCCGGTGGCGTTTCCTCCGACATCTTTCGCGCCGATTTGCCGTCCGGCGTCATTTGCGTGAAGCGCGCGCTGCCCAAACTGAAGGTGGCCGCCGATTGGCGGGCCCCGATCGAGCGCAACCGGTGGGAAGTGGAATGGCTGCGGGTGGCCGGCAGCATCGTGCCCGGCGCGGTTCCGCAGATCCTGGGCGAAGACCGTCAGGCGGGTGCCTTCGCGATGGCCTGGCTGGACCCGGCCGCATACCCGGTGTGGAAGTCGCTGCTGGCAGAGGGTGGCGCCACGGCGGCTACCGCCGCGGCGGTCGGCGCCACGCTGGGCCGCATTCACGCCGCCACGGCCGACCGTCCCGACCTCGCGGCGCGCTTTCCCACCGACGCACTTTTCCACGCCATCCGCCTCGACCCCTACCTGGTCACGACGGCCGGGGTGCACCCGGACCTGGGGCCGCAGTTGCATGCGCTGGTCGCCACCACCGCTGCCACCAAACGGGTGCTGGTGCACGGCGACTTCAGCCCCAAGAACATCGTGATCGGGGCGGACGGCCCCGTGATCCTGGACGCCGAGTGCGCGTGGTACGGCGACCCGGCCTTCGACCTGGCCTTCGTGCTCAATCACCTGCTGCTGAAGGGCATCTGGCGCCCGCAATGGCGCGCCGACTATGCGGCGATGGCGCGAGCGCTGGTGGCCGCTTATCGACCGCACGTCGCGTGGGAGCCGTGGGCCGCGCTCGATGCGCGCACGGCAGCATTGCTGCCCGGTTTGATGCTGGCGCGCATCGACGGCAAGTCCCCGGTCGAATACATCACCGACGAGCGCGACAGGGACGCGGTGCGGACCTTCGCCCGCGCGCATCTCGCGCAACCGGTGGCGTCGCTTGAACAACTGATGCAGGCGTGGTCGGCATGACGCCCACTACCATCAATCGCGTGCACGGCCGGCGCGTGTTCGATTCGCGCGGCCGGCCCACGGTCGAAGCGGAAGTTCGCCTGGCCAGCGGCGTGATCGGCCGCGGCATTGCCCCGGCCGGCGCCTCGCGCGGCTCGCGCGAGGCCGTCGA
>JANNKR010000298.1:0-6168 GCA_031396395.1 Betaproteobacteria bacterium | reverse complement strand
ACGCGCGCGATGCTCTACGGCCTGTCCTGAACGCGCGTTCGCTTCGCGCGCAAATGCGACAGGCATTGGCAGCCGCACCGCGACATTTTGCCCGACGCAGCACCCGGACAAACCCGTTATAATTGGCGGCCGTTCCCGCGTACGCGGCTCGCTCCCCTAATTCGGTTTCCGCTCGTGCGCATCGGCCCGTATTCCCTCCCCAACAATCTTGTCGTGGCGCCGATGGCCGGCGTCACCGATCGTCCGTTTCGCATGCTCTGCAAGCGACTGGGCGCAGGCTACGCGGTGTCGGAGATGGTGGCTGCCAATCCGAAGCTGCGCGACACCGGCAAGTCACGGCGCCGCATCGATCATGCCGGCGAGGCCGCGCCCATCGCCGTGCAGATCGCGGGCGCGGATCCGCACATGCTCGCCGATGCGGCCCGCTACAACGTCGACCTCGGCGCGCAGATCATCGACATCAACATGGGCTGCCCCGCCAAGAAGGTATGCAATGCGGCGGCCGGCTCGGCGCTGCTGGCCAACGAGCCGCTGGTCAGCGCGATACTCGTCGCGGTCGTGGGCGCCGTGGACGTTCCGGTCACCCTCAAGATCCGCACCGGCCCCACGCCGGATGCGCGCAATGCGGTCGCGATCGCGCGCCGAGCCGAAGATGCCGGCATCAAGGCACTGACTGTGCATGGCCGCACCCGTGCCTGTGCGTTCGTCGGCGCGGTGGAATACGACACGATTGCGGCGGTCAAGCGCGCGGTGTCGATCCCGGTGATCGCCAATGGCGACATCGACACGCCCGAGCGCGCGGCCGCGGTACTGGCGCACACCGGCGCCGATGCGGTCATGATCGGGCGCGCCGCGCAGGGCCGGCCGTGGATCTTCCGCGAGATCCTGCATTACTTCGCGACCGGAGCGCATCTGCCGCCGCCGCGAGTCGTGGAAGCGCGGGCATTGATCTTGGATCACCTTGCCGACCATCATGCGTTCTACGGCGAAGAGGCCGGCGTGCGCATCGCGCGCAAGCACCTCGGTTGGTACACGGAGGCGCTCGTCGGCGGCGCGGCGTTCCGGCACACGATGGTCGCCGCCACCACGATCGCCGCGCAGGTCGATTGCGTGCAACGCTATTTCGACCGGCTGGAAGGCGCCTTTGATCGGCTGCCTTACCTGACCACTGACGGCGCGTCCGCGGCGCCGCATGGCATCACCCATTCCAAAAAAAGCAGTGTGCAGTGGGCAGGGGAGGCCCTGGCAGCGTGACCAGAAAAATCAAGCTCAATGGCAGCAACGAGATTTGCCGCAGCGTCGACAAGTCGCTGGACGAATACTTCAAGCGGCTGGATGGCGAGGCACCCACCGGCGTCTACGACATGGTGATCGGCCACGTGGAGCGCGCGCTGCTGGTGTCGATGCTGGAGCGTGCCGACGGCAATCAGACGCACGCCGCCGACATGCTGGGCATGAATCGCAATACGCTGCGCGCCAAGCTCGTCAAGTACAAGTTGGTCTGAAGTCGATGGCCGCTCCCGTGGTGCAGGCGCTGCTGTCCGTTTCCGACAAATCCGGCGTCGTCGAATTCGCGCGTGGCCTGGTGGCACGCGGTGTCAAGCTCCTGTCCACCGGCGGCACGGCCAAGGCGCTGGCCGATGCCGGCCTGCCGGTCACCGACGTCGGCAGCTACACCGGCTTCCCGGAAATGCTCGATGGCCGCGTCAAGACGCTGCATCCCAAGGTGCACGCGGGCATCCTCGCGCGCCGCGAGTTACCCGCGCATGCGGCAGCGCTGCGCGACCATGCCATTCCCACGATCGACCTCGTCGTCGTCAACCTGTATCCGTTTCGCGAGACGGTCGGCAAGGCGGGATGCACGCTCGAGGATGCGATCGAGAACATCGACATCGGCGGGCCCACGATGGTGCGGGCGGCCGCCAAGAACTGGCCGCATGTCGGCATCGTCGTCGATCCCGCAGACTACGCCGGCGTGCTGGTGGAGCTCGAGGCCGGCCGCGGCGCGCTGTCCGATGCCACCCGGTTCGCGCTGATGCGCAAGGCCTTCGCGCACACCGCCGCCTACGATGGCGCGGTCGCCAACTGGCTGACCGCCCGCGACGTCGCCGGGCAGGCGCAGTCGCTGCCCGATTCGCTGCACATCACCGGTGCCAAGATCCAGGATCTGCGCTACGGCGAAAATCCGCACCAGACCGCGGCGTTCTATCGCGACGAGGCGCCCGCACCCGGCACCATCGCGCGCTATCGCCAGTTGCAGGGCAAGGAACTGTCGTACAACAACATCGCCGACAGCGACGCCGCATGGGAGTGCGTCAAGACCTTTGCCGAGCCCACCTGCGTGATCGTCAAGCACGCCAATCCCTGTGGCGTGGCCATCGCAGCCACGCCGCTCGAAGCCTATCGCAAGGCATTGGCCACCGACCCCACGTCGGCCTTCGGCGGCATCATCGCCTTCAACCGGCCGGTGGATGCGGCCACGGTCGAGGTGGTGGCCGCACAATTCCTCGAAGTGCTGATCGCGCCGGCCTACACCGATGACGCGCTGGCGCTGATCGCGAAGAAGGTCAATGTCCGGGTGCTCGAAGTTGCGTTGCCGGATTTCGCCGGGACCACGACGGCGCTGGACTGGAAGCGCGTGGGCGGCGGGTTTCTGGTGCAGTCGCCGGACCATCGCAATGTGCTGGACGCCGAATTGAAGGTCGTGACGCGGGTCGCGCCCACGCCGGCGCAACGGGTTGACCTGCTGTTCGCGTGGCGCGTGGCCAAATTCGTCAAGTCCAACGCCATCGTCTATTGCCGCGACGGGCAGACGCTGGGTATCGGCGCCGGCCAGATGAGCCGCGTCGAGTCGACCAAGATTGCGGCGATCAAGGCGGCCGGCGCGGGGCTGTCGCTTGCCGGTTCGGTAGTCGCGTCCGATGCCTTCTTCCCGTTTCGCGACGGTCTCGACGTCGTCGCCGACAACGGCGCGCTGGCGGTGATCCAGCCGGGCGGCAGCATGCGCGACGCCGAGGTCATCGCTGCTGCGGATGAACGCGGCATCGCGATGGTCTTCACCGGCGTGCGCCACTTCCGGCACTGACCTCAGGCGAGGCTCGCGCGCGTGAATATCCTGGTGGTGGGTTCCGGTGGCCGCGAGCATGCAATGGCGTGGAAGATCGGGCAGAGTCCGCGCGTGGCCAAGGTGTTCGTGGCGCCCGGCAATCCGGGCACCGCCCTCGATCCGGCGCTGACCAACGTCGATATCACGGACATTCCTGCGCTGGTCGAGTTCGCGCAGCGCGAGCATGTCGCGCTGACGGTGGTCGGTCCCGAGGCGCCGCTGGCGGCGGGCATCGTCGACGCGTTTCGTGCCGCGGGGCTCAAGGTCTTCGGCCCCACGCGCGCGGCGGCGCAGCTCGAAAGTTCCAAGGATTTCGCCAAGGCCTTCATGGCGCGGCACGGCCTGCCCACCGCGCTCTACGAAACCTTCACCGACGCGAGTGCGGCACGCGACTATGTCGCCGCGCGTGGCGCGCCCATCGTGATCAAGGCCGACGGACTTGCCGCCGGCAAGGGCGTGGTCGTTGCGACTACCGTGGCCGCGGCGCACGCCGCCATCGACGCCATGCTGGTCGACAACGCGATGGGCGCAGCCGGCGCGCGCGTCGTGATCGAGGACTTTCTCCCTGGCGAGGAGGCGAGCTTCATCGTGATGGTCGACGGCACGCATGTGCTGCCGCTGGCTTCGTCGCAGGATCACAAGCGCCTAGGCGATGGCGACACCGGCCCCAACACCGGCGGCATGGGCGCCTATTCCCCGGCCCCCATCGTCACGCCGGCGATGCACGCGCGCATCATGCGCGAGGTGATTCTTCCCGCCGTCAACGGCATGACGGCCGACGGTATCCCGTATACCGGCTTCCTGTACGCGGGCGTGATGATCGACGCCACCGGCACGCCACGCGTGCTGGAGTTCAATTGCCGGATGGGGGACCCCGAAACGCAGCCGATCATGGCGCGGTTGAAGTCCGACTTCGTCGACCTGCTGGAACACGCGGTCAATGGCACGCTCGACGCCGTCGACGCGGCATGGGACCGACGCGCCGCGCTGGGCGTGGTGCTGGCGGCCGCCGGCTATCCCGAAGCGCCGCGCAAGGGTGACGTCATCGCGGGACTCGACCAGGTGAGCGCAGAAGCGCATCCGGATGTGCAGGTATTCCACGCCGGCACCGCCGTGCGCGATGGCCAGGTCGTGGTCAACGGCGGCCGGGTACTGTGTGTGACCGCGCTTGGCGATTCCGTGCGGCAGGCGCAGCGCGCTGCCTATGCGGCGGTGAGCGCAATCCGGTTTGCGGGGATGCAGTACCGCACCGACATCGGTCATCGTGGCATCAAGGGCCCCGCGCCCGCCGTCAAACCCGGAGCCGGCTCGTGAGCGCCGGCGCAGACATCACGCCATCGGCGCTCGGCGCCGATCGGGCAGTCGTCACGACGGCCGTACGCGAGTATCTGACCGGGCTGCAGGACAGGATCGTGGCGGGGTTGGAACGGATCGACGGCGGCGACATGCGCCGCGACACCTGGACGCGCCCCGAAGGTGGCGGCGGCATCTCGCGACTGATCGAGCAGGGCGCCGTCCTCGAACGCGGCGGCGTCCTGTTCTCGCATGTCATGGGCGACAAAATGCCGGGTTCGGCCACCGCGCATCGCCCCGAGCTCGCGGGCCGCGCGTGGGAGGCGATGGGCGTGTCGCTGGTGCTGCATCCGCGCAATCCGATGGCACCGACGGTTCATCTCAACGTCCGCTTCTTCATTGCCCACAAGCCGGACGCCGACGCGATCTGGTGGTTCGGTGGCGGCATGGACCTCACGCCGTACTACGGCTTCGTCGAGGATGCCGTGCACTTCCACCGCACGTGCCGGGACGCGCTCGCCCCGTTCGGCGACGATGTCCACGCGCGCTACAAGAAGTGGTGCGACGATTATTTCTACCTCAAGCACCGCAGCGAGGCCCGCGGTGTCGGTGGTATTTTCTACGACGACCTGAACGAGGGCGGATTCGAGCGTTGCTTTGCGCTGACGCGCAGCGTTGGGGATCATTTTCTGGCCGCCTACGCCCCCATCCTCGAGCGCCGGCATGGCCTGCCCTACGGCGAACACGAGCGCGATTTCCAGCTGTATCGCCGCGGCCGGTACGTCGAGTTCAACCTGGTGTGGGACCGCGGCACGTTGTTCGGACTGCAATCGAATGGGCGCACCGAGGCGATCCTGATGTCGATGCCGCCGCTCGCGCAATGGCGCTACCAGTGGGCGCCCGAGGCCGGCACGCCCGAAGCCGCGCTCTACACGGACTTTCTGGTGCCGCGGAATTGGCTCGACTGAGCACAAGGGCGACATGAACACCGGGGAAGACGCGCACCTGATCGAAACCACGATCGAATCGCAGGAGGTCTTCGCCGGTGCCCTCCTGCGCGTGCGGCGCGACCGCATCCGCCTGCCGGATGGCAAGCCGGCCACCCGCGAGTTTGTCGTGCATCCCGGCGCCGCGCTCATGGTGCCCGTGCTGGCGGATGGGCGCCTGGTCATGGAGCGCCAGTTCCGCTATCCGCTGGATCGCGTGATTCTCGAGTTTCCCGCCGGCAAGATCGACGCGGGCGAGACGCCGCTGGCCACCGCCCGGCGCGAGCTGGTCGAGGAGGTGGGCTACACCGCCGCCACGTGGCGCGAAATCGGCACGATTCATCCGCAGGTCGGCTATTCCAACGAGGCGATCGCCGTCTTCGAGGCAACCGGCTTGCAGCACGTCGGTTCGCGGCTGGACGAAGGCGAGTTCCTCGACGTCGTCCTGATGACCGAGGCGCAGTTACTCGCCGCAGTGGATGCCGGCGAAGTCACCGACGGCAAGACGCTGGCTGCGCTGTTACTGTGGCAGCGCCGCGCTTACCCCACCGCCCCGTAGGCGAGGCTGCAGCCTCGCGCCTGCAACGCCGCGCTGAACCCGCGAGGCTGAAGCCTCGCCTGCAAAGGTGTGAAGCAGCCGAAGCTTCAGCCTCGCGCCCGCACAACGCTACGCCGTCTCGCCCAGATAGGCCGCCCGCACCTTGGGATCGTGCAGCAGCGATTTGGCGTCGCCGTGCAGCGTGATCTCGCCTGACTCCATCACGTAGCCGCGGCGGCTGACTT
>JANNKR010000041.1:0-2812 GCA_031396395.1 Betaproteobacteria bacterium | reverse complement strand
CTTCGCGCTTGCTGCGGCTTGCGCCGTGGACGCAGCCGGTCGATCCCGCCGAGGGCGTCGTGATTCACGAGCCGGTCAGCGCGGCGGACCATGTCGCGGAGGGTGTCGACGGCTTTGCGGGGCGAACCCGCTAGTGGCTTGGCGAAACGTAAGTGGTGCGGCCCTGGTGCGACTACCACCACGAGCGGATTGCATTGCAGCCAGTATGCGCGGGACGCCACCCGTCGGCGTCGAAGCCCGAAGTACCAGTCGATGTGCCCCGGTTCCAGAACGCGCTCCGCCAGTGCAATCGCCATACCTTCAACCATCATCCAAGGGAGTACGAACATGTCCGGAACCAAACGCTTCACCACGCGTGCCGAAAGGCTCACCCGTCTCGCGGGTCTCTTAACCATGCTCTCGGCGGCCCCTGCCTTGGCGGGCGAGTGCCCGGCCGATAAGGTCGGCACCAATGCGCTGGCCGGCGCGCCGACGGCGCCCATCGGCGTCATGGAAAAGGAACTTGCCTCCATCGACCTGTCGAAGGAAAACGTCAAGCTGAACGAGCGGCGCCTGCGCCTGCGGTACATGGAGATCCAGCCCGGCGGGGTCGTGCCGCTGCACGACCACGCCGATCGCCCCGCGCTCATCATGGTCACGGCCGGCGAGATCTACGAGAACAGCAGCAAGTGCCTGGTGCCCATCTTCCACAAGCCGGGCGACGTATCGCGCGAGTTCCTGGGCACCAAGCACTGGTGGAAAAACCAGGGCACGACCACGGTGATGCTCACGATTGCCGATGTCGTCAACGACATGAAGCCCGCAACGATGCCGAAGCACATGTAACACTGGCGATGCCCGCCCGCGGGATCCGCGCCCCACGCGTTTCCCGCGCATGCGCCTGCGTTCGTTCGCATGCTCCGCAGCGTTACCGCCCGGAATCGACATGACCACGGAAACGGCCGTCGCAAGTATCGGCTTCCTGGTGGCTACGTGCTGCGCCGCCCTCATGGGCTTCGCGATCCAGCGCGGCGCCACCTGCACCGTTGCCGCCGTGGACGAGGTGCTGACCAGGCGCCGCTTCCAGCGCCTTGTCTCAATGGGCGAGGCCTCGCTGTGGGTGGTGGGCGGGTTGCTGCTCGCCAACGCCTTCAGTATGTTGGGGGTGATGCCGGCCGGCTATGCTGTTACCGCCATGACGTTTGCAGGCGGTGCGCTGTTGGGTCTGGGCGCGTTCGTGAACAGGGCATGCGTATTCGGCGCCATTGCCAGGCTCGGTTCCGGCGAGTGGGCCTATGTCGCCACGCCACTTGGCTTCTATGCCGGCTGTGCCAGCCTCGCGTTCGTGCAGAGGCTGGCTGCGCCACCGCGACTCGACCGTGGGTCGCCGGTGTTGCAGGCCTCCGGTTGGGTCGCCGCGCTGGTCGGCGCGGCACTTTTGGCGCGCGCGTGCCTCGCGTTGCGGGCCGCACCCGGGGACGAGGAGCGGTCGGCGTGGCAGCGCCTGCGTGCTGCGCTTGGCATGCGCATCTGGTCGCCGCATGCCGCCACCATCGTCATCGGCATAACGTTCGTCGTGATGCTTCTGTTGGTGGGTGCGTGGGCCTACACCGACGTCCTCGCCGAACTGGCGCAGGGCATGTCGAAAAACCTGGTGGCAGGATTGCTGCTGCTGGCGGCGCTGTTTGCGGGTGCGGTGGCGGGCGGCCTTTCCGCCGGTCGCTTCAGGCACACGCGAATCACGTTCGGGCAACTGCTGCGATGTTTTGTCGGCGGCGCGATGATGGGCTGGGGCAGCGCGCTCATTCCTGGCAGCAACGACGGCCTGATCCTGATCGGCATTCCGCTGCTGTGGCCATACGCCTGGGTGGCGTTTGCCGTGATGTGCGTCACCATCGCCGTGGCGATGCTCATCGAGCAGGCGTTCACCCGATCCGCGGAAGGCAAACTTCCACTGTCGGGCTAACGAGCATAGTCCACCGCCAACGCCCCACCGCTCTCGCGCCCGCCCAATGGCGGGACGGGCGACTGAGCGCTCTCGCGATCGCGGTGTCGAACGCCGGAGGGCTGGGCTCGCTGCCCTGCGCCATGCTGACACCGGAATCGATAGGCAACGAACTGGCCCGGGCGGCCGAGTTCAAGGTGCCGGTGGTGATCTTGTTCAGACTTTCCCTGGAGGGCACGCTCAGGCGAAGGGCTTGAGGGATCCCAGCAAGGTCGGCACCAGTTCCGTCACCGTCGGATGGATGTGCATCGCCCGCTGGATGGTGGTGTAGGGCTGCTTCGCGTACATCACGTCCAGCAGCGAGTGCACGACCTCGTCGCCGTTCAGGCCGAGGATCGCCGCACCGAGCAGCTCTTTTGAGTCCGCATCGACGATCACCTTCATGAACCCCTGCGTCTCGCCCATCTCGCGCGCTCGGCCGACGCGGGTCATGGGCATCTTCGCAGCAAGCAGCTTGCGGCCGCTTTGCTTCGCTTCCGCCGCGTTCATGCCGACGCGACCGAGCGGCGGGTCGATGAAGAGCGCGTAGCACGGGATGCGGTCGGAAATCCTGCGTGGATCCTTGTCGAAGAGATTGGCGGCGACGATTTCGTAGTCGTTCCATGAGGTGTGCGTGAACGCGCCCCTGCCGTTCGCGTCGCCCACGCACCACACGCCCTCGGCGCTGGTGCGGCATTGGTCGTCTACGGTGACATACCCGCGTGCATCGGTGGCGACTCCGGCTTCCTTCAGCCCAAGGTCGTGGGAGTTGGGGAGGCGGCCAACGGCCAGCAGCAGGTGGCTGCCCTCGGCGACCGGCTCGCCGCCCTTGCATTCGAGGCCGACGAC
>JANNKR010000270.1:0-3305 GCA_031396395.1 Betaproteobacteria bacterium | reverse complement strand
TGTTGCGCAGCGGCACCACGGTCTCGAATACGCGGTACTTGTAGCAGCTGGGCAGTGCGCCGGCCGCGTCAAACGTGAAAAAGGCGCCGCCGGTCCAGGTCGGCCGGTTGGCCGAAGTCGTGGCCTCGCAGGCGCCCCCGGCCGTGCCGGGCTTTTCGTAATGCTCGCTGCGCGCGAGCACGGCGAGACGCACCGCGATGATGTGCATGATGTCGGTGGCATCGAAGTTGGCGGGTGCATTTCTCGACAGGACCTTGGTCCAAAGATCGACCACGCCGTCGCCATTGGTGTCCTTGCCGTATTGCGCCTGCAGATCGACGATGCCGTCCATCAGGTCCTGGCTGACGGCGCCCAGCGTCAGCACTTTGAGCTGGTCGGTCACCTGCAGCTTGCCGTTGACGATGCCGAATGTTTTCCAGACCGGCTTCGAGCCCAGGTTGAAAATCCGCGTCAAGTCCTTCGGGAACGTCGGCAGCGTGCCGCCGGCCGTCGGATTCCACAGGTTCTGCGCGTGCAGGAGTTCCTCGGCGACCACGCTGGTGACCTGAACCATGGCGCAGGTCGCGCCATTTTGCAGGACGATCAAATTGCCCAACTCGAATCCCGCTGTGCCGTCCGCCTTGATGTTGGCACCCGGTGTGACCATGCTGTCCACCAGGATCGTGGACAGCGAGCGCTCGTTGTCGGAACCGTAGAACACGCTCAGCGTGTCGGGGCCATTGGCCGCGTCCGTGATGATGAACGGGTAAAGCGTCAGCGCGTTGCGCGAGTTGGTCATCGATGCATTCGGCGGGAACGAGTATTTGAGATCGTAGTAGTACTGGACCGCGCTGCACCCGGCATTCGTGATCGAATCGCAATTGCACTGGAACGCGAAACTGCTGTTCAGCCCGAACCCCGCCTGGCGGATGTCGCGCTCCAGCGCGAACAACGCGATCGCGCCGTTGGTCTGCGCGCCGCCGGCGGCGGTCGTGGTGCGCTTGTGCTGCTCGTTGGTGAGGTACACGTGGGTGATGATGACGATGCCGATCAGGCCGATCGCCATGCCGACCAGCAGCTCGATGATGCTCATGCCGGCGGAGCGCCGGTGGATCTTGCGCGTTTTCATTGGCGGGACACGTAGCCGACGATTTCGAACTTGTGCTGCTGGGCTTCGCCCGGCTGCAGCCAGAGCACGGTGACGGTTACCTGGCTGGGGGGGTCGGTGTCGCCGGCGAAGGTCGGCCCGGGAACGATGTCGATAGTCGGGACTCGCTGCACGGAGGCGATGCTGACGCCGGGCAGCAGCGCCTCCACCTGGTTGCGCCAGGTCGTGCGCGGCACGTAATTGCCCGTGTTGCTGTCGTCGTACAGGACGATGTTCCCCATGTCCAGCCGGATCTGGCTCAGCATACCGCTGGCCAGGTAGGCCGCCTCGGTGCGGTAGCGCGCATCGGTGGTGTTCTTTACCGCCACGGACTGCATGCCGATCAGCGCCAGGATGCCGATGGAAAAGATCAGGATGCCGAGCAGCGCCTCGATCAGCACCACGCCGCCCTGCTTTCTCATGCGGTTCAGAACCATGGGCCGCCCCTCAACATTTGCGCGGATCGGTAGCGTCGCCGACGGCCGGGTCGCACATGCGCACCGAGCCGCTCGAACTGACGTTCAATTGAAGGCAGCGCATGGGGCCGGCGCCCAGCGGCGGCTGGCAATCCCCGCCGATGGGGTTGCTCACGGTGATCTGCATGGCGCCATTGGCGCTGCCCAGCCCGTTGAACGACAAACTGGCGAGCGTGGAGGTGATCGCGGCATTCGGCGTGCCGTCCTGGCCATTGCGCTTCTGGATGATCTGCGGCGGAGCCGTGTCGGAAGGAACCTCCTGGCAGGCCCCGGTGGGGTCAGCCAGGCTGACCACCCAGTTCGAGCCGGTCGTCGATACGCTGCAAGTCGCGTCCATCGTGCTGACGAAATTGAATTGCACCACCCGGTTGCGGCGCAAGGCTTCCGTGCGCGCCAGTTGCAGCCCGGACGCGAACGCCTCGGCGCTGGTACGGATCTGGGTGTTCTGCAGCCACGCCGACATGTTCGGCATGCCGAGCATCAGGATGATGCCGAGCACCGCGACGGTGACCATCAGCTCCACGAGGGTGAAGCCACGGAACGCAATGGGTTGACGCCTCAGCATTGGTCGGGCTTCTTTCTTACCCAGCAAGTGCCTTTGCTTGCGTAGCCCTTGCCAGCCATGACGGTGGAAGCGGTCACGGTGGTGGCCTTGGTATTGGACTGGTCGATCGAGAATGCGATGCCTTCGATGCCCTGATCCACCTTGCCGTTTGCCGTAAGCACGTACGCCTGGTCTCCTGCAGCGTTGGCAGTGGCCGAAGCGCAGGCGAACGAGAAGTATTTCGAGTCCTGCACCGTCGGCGTATTGCCGCCCGGGATGCCGCAGGTGCCGCCGCCGGCGTTGGTGCTGTAGCGCCGGTTGTCCAGGTAATACTGCTCCATCTTCACCCGCAGGTCCGCCAGGTGCGCGTAGGCTTCGGCAAGTTTGCTGCGGGTTATGTAATCCGCATACGAAGGCAAGCCGATGGCCGCAAGGACCCCGATGACCCCCACCACGATCAGCAGCTCGATTAGCGTGAAACCCTTGCCGTAACGCATGCCGCCTCCTTTGCCTAGGTTGGATGCTATGAGAGCGCGATGCGCATCGCAAAGGCCCGGCGACCAACGGACGCAAGCGCGGCACGAACGGCGCATTGCGGCGCAGTATAATGGGCATAGTTCACATTGCTGGTGTAGCTCAGTTGGTAGAGCAACTGATTCGTAATCAGTAGGTCGCCCGTTCGAGTCGGGCCACCAGCACCATGAAGAACGGCGAGTTGTTGGGGGAACCCGCATTGGGCGCACGCATCCTGGTGGTTGACGACGACGACAGCATCCGCGAGCTGCTGCGGTTGCACCTGTCGTCGGCAGGCTATGAAGTGCAGGTCGCCGAGGATGCGATCGCGGCGGGCTACCTGGTGCTCAAGGGCCCGCCGGATCTCATCATCACCGACGTCAGCATGCCGCACATGGACGGATTCGAGTTCGTTGCGGCGCTGCGCGCGGACAAGGCGCTGCCGAACATCCCGGTGATTTTCCTCACGTCGGTGGAAGATGGCGACGCGCGCGGGCGCGAACTCGGCGCCGTCGGTTATGTCACCAAGCCGGTGCGCGCAGACCGGCTGCTGTCGCTGGTGGCGCAGCACGTGCCCGGCGGCGCCATCCCGATCGGTTGAGCTTTTTTACTGCCGCTGCACGCACTCGTGCAGCGTGGCGCCCTC
>JANNKR010000258.1:0-6469 GCA_031396395.1 Betaproteobacteria bacterium | reverse complement strand
CGTCCAGCAACACCTCGAGACCTGGCTTGCCCAAAGCCGCGATGGTCACCACGACGACGGGCCGGTGCCGCCGTACGTGGAGCGCGAGTTTCGCCGCTACCTCGACTGCGGCATCCTGGCCCACGGCTTCGCCCGGGCCCGTTGCGGAAAGTGCGGGCACGATTTCCTGATCGCCTTTTCCTGCAAGGGACGCGTGTCGTTCTGACGCCGACTGCATTCTCGTGCCTGGAGCATGCCGCGCCCCGGAAGCGGTCAACCGGGAGCACCGCACGGTCGTCGAGGGCCCGAACGCACCGATCCGCTGGAAAATCGGCCCGTTCGCGCTCGCGCCATCGATGATGGCCAAGCCGCCGTACGACCCGGTGAAGGACTTCACGGCGATCGGCCAGATCGTGTCCACCTATTTCGTTGCGGTGATTCCACCGACGATGTGCCGACCATGCGGGAGTCGGGCTTTCCGCAACTCGAGACGGCGGGCTGGCAGGGCTTGCTGGGGCCGCCGTGCATGTCGCAGGACGTGGTGGGCAGGCTTGCGGGCGAACTCAACCGGGTGCTGGCGCGGCCGGACATCCAGAAGAAATTCATCGAAGCCGGCACGCCGGTCACGCAGCGCAGCGCCGAGCAGTTCGCGGAGTTCGTGCGCGTGGAAAACCAGCGCTGGTTGCCCGTGATCACGGCCTCGGGCGCGAAGATCGACCGAGTGGACTGGCCAATGGCGCGGCACGGTCCGGCCGCGCTGGGCGTCCCGATCGGCTGGGACGACTGCGCGAGCCGGTGGCAAATCTTTACAGTGCGAAGGCCCGCGTACTGACATCCGTGGCGCATTGGCTTTGCACCACGGCGCCTGTCAGGTCGATCACCGACGCAGTATTGGTCGACGTCTGGGTGTTACCGTCGGCCGAAAGCGTGAACGAGCGAGTGACCTTTTGGCTGCCGGCCAATGAGCCGTCCGGATTGTAGCGGTTGAAGCGAAAGGCGGCGGTGTAGCCAGGTCCGGCACCGGTGCGCTTCCAGACGCCCATCCCGACGCCGCGCGTGGATGGCGGTGCTGCGTTGGTATCGGTCAAGGTACCGCCGCGGTGAAACATCTCGAGCCCACGAAATGTGCCTAGTACTGCGCCCGTCGCGCAATCGCGTCCCGTGATCACGGCTTCCCACACCCCCTCAACAGGGTCAAGATCCACTACGGCTGCAGCCTGTGCGGTGGCATCGCCTCCCGACAAGCAGGCCTGCACCAGAAGCGCGGTGACAATCGACGGGACTGCTGTCAGCAGCACTGAACGACGTGTTTCATCTTTCATGCGATTCTCCGATAATGGTCGAGAGTGCGGCGGCGCCATTGGGTAGACGCCACCGACCGGCCCAGAGTTGCTCGAGGTATGATTAAAAATCATTGTGGCGCAATGAAAACGCATGAATTCTTCTGAACCGAGCGCACCTGGCGAGCAAACTTCGGGCACCCAGTGCGTTGCGTTCGGTGATTTCCGGCTCGATATGCCCGACCGCCGCGTATGGCGCCGCGATGGCACACCGGTCGCGCTGTCGCCGCGCCTGTTCGATGCGTTGCTGTACTTGGTCGAGCATGCTGGCGAGTTGCTGGACAAGGACCGGCTGATGGCAACGCTGTGGCCGGGTCAGGTGGTCGAGGAGAACAACCTGAACCAACTGGTGCTAGCGCTGCGCCGGGCGCTGGGCGATGACGGCGGCGATAACCGCTACATCCTGACCGTGCCGCGGCGCGGCCTGCGGTTCGTGGCGCCGGTGCGGCCGGTGTCGCCCTCGCTCGCGCCCGGCGTTGAAATCAACCGCGCGGCACCTGCGACCAATGCGGCTGAATCAGGCTTTGCATCGATGACATCGTTGTCTGCGCCATCGATGACTTCGATGACAAGCGAGTGCGCGGAGCCGGTGCCTTTGGCGCCAAGTCTGTTGCGTTCGGCCCACCCCTCCGTGCAAGACGGCAAGGAGGAGTGCACGCTCCAGGGTGTGGGCACGTCCTCACCACGGGACACCAGCGCCGTCTCACCTGCAAACACGCCGCGGCGGCTGGTCGTTTTGGGTGGTGTTGCAGCCGTTGTCGCCGCCGGTGCATTTGCCGCGAGACGCTGGCTTGCTTCCGAGTCAACTCCACCAGCACCGGTTCCATTGACTACGCTCGCCGTGCTGCCTTTCAAGTCGCTGATGGAGGAAAGTCGCGACGAAGTTCTCGAGCTCGGCATGGCCGACAGTCTGATCACGCGCCTGAGTGCAGCGCGTGGAATCGTCGTGCGTTCAGTGGGTTCGGTACGCCGCTTCAGTCGCAACGACACCGACCCGTTGCGCGCGGCGCGCGATCTGGATGTTGCCTGGATTGTGGACGGCACCGTGCAGCGCTGGGGCGATCGCGTGCGCGTGACCGCGCGCCTGCTCAACACGGCTGATGGCGTGGCTGCCTGGAGCGGCACCTTTGACGAACCATTTACCCACGTGTTCGAAGTGCAGGAGCGGATCTCGTTGCGGGTCGCCGACAGGCTCGCACCGGCGTTGTCGAAGTCCGAGCGCGCGGGCCTAACCGCAGCCGGGACCCAGAATGCCCACGCGTATCAACTCTTTCTTGCCGCGCGCTACCAGTCGGAATTGTTTACGCCTGATTCGTTTGAGCGCAGCCTCGCGCTGTACCAACAAGCGATCGTGGCCGATCCTTCCTATGCGTACGCGTACGCAGGACTTGCGGATCTGTATCGACGATTGCCATTTACATCCAACACCGCGCCACGTGACGCCTTCGAGCCCGCGCGCAAAGCGGCAATGCGCGCTATCGAACTCGATCCGCGTCACAGCGTTGGGCACGCGAATCTGGGTTGGGTGAAGTATTTGTTCGACTGGGACCGCGTCGCTGCCGAGCGATTCTTCCGGTACGCGCTTGAACTCAATCCCAGTTCCACGTCCGCCCATCTTGGGCTCGGCAACATGCTTGTCACCAGCGGCCACACCGCGCAGGGAGTGGCTGAGTTGCGCCTGGCGCGCGAAACTGATCCCATGTCGCTGATTGCCCATACACTCGAAGGTTCCGCGCTGGTCATGCACGGCGCGCTCGACGAAGGGGTCGCACGAATCGAACATGCACTGGCAATCAATCCGCATTTCTGGATTGCACACACTTGCCTGGGCAACGTCTATCTGCAAGCTGGGCGGACGCTCGAGGCACTGGCAGCACTGCGCCGGGCCGTAAGTGACTCGCGTGGCAGCGTCATCGCCCGCAGCCATCTCGCGTACGCGCTCACCTTGACTGGTGGTACCGATGAGGCGTACGCGATTCTGAACGCGCTGGTCGCGCAAAGCCAAACCGCCTACATATCGCCTGTAGGAATTGCGCTGGTTCTGGTTGCGCTTGGGCAGAACACGCAGGCACTTGACTGGCTGGATCGCGCGTACACCGTGCGCGACCTGCGGCTCATGTATCTCCAGGTCGAACATCGCTGGCTGCCGTTGCGCGCCGAGCCGCGATTTGTTGCAATGGCGCGAAGTATTTCACTGAGTCCGTTGCAGCCCCTGCAGGCGCTTACCTTCTGAAGGGCCGATGCTGGGATGGAACCATGCGCCGCCATGACCAAGGGCAGGCCGATCGGCCTGCCCTTTGCGTTCTTCGGCACCGAAAGTTCCCTGGCAATCACCCGCACGCCAGCCTCGATCCGTTCGACCGGAATCGACGAGTAGCCGATCCGCAGGTGATGCTTCGGTTGCCGCGTGCCGGCGAAGAACGCGTCGCCCGGTTCCACCACGACACCCTGGCGATACAGGCGCGACGCCAGTTCAGATGTGTCGGTTCCCTTCGGTGTGCTGACCCAAAGGGCCGACCCGCCCTGTGCCGCGACCGGCCGCAGGGCGGGTGCGTGCTGCGCCAGCGCGGCGCGCAGCCGCTCCGCCCGCGCGCGATAGGCCACGTTCAGGCGCCGCACGAAGGCCTCCTGATGCCCGTGGGCGATGAAGCTGGCCGCAACCTGCTGGTTGTTGGTGGGCACATGCCGCATCACCAGCCGACGCAGCGCGCGCAGCTCGCGGATCAACTCGGCCGGCGCTACCACATAGCCAAGACGCAACCCGTGGGCCAGGGTCTTGGGGAGGCTGCCGATGTAAATCACACGTGACTGGGTGTCGAGGCTCTTCAACGCCGGCGTCGGCTGGCCGGAGAAATTGAGCTCGCTCTCGCGATCGTCCTCGATGACGACGAAGTTATCGCGCCCGGCCCGCGCCAGCAGCTCGATGCGGCGCTGCAACGGCATGGTCACGGTCGTCGGGCACTGATGTCTGGGCGTGACGTAGACGTACTCGCATCCGGTCAGCGCCGGTCCCATCACCAGCCCATGCTCCTCGACCCGCAACGCGCGCACATGCCGGGTGCGCAGCAGAAAATTGTTGCGCGAGTCGGGGTAGCCGGGACTCTCGATGCCTATATGGGCGGCCGTGCCCAGTAGCAGCGTTGCGAGCAGGAAAGTGGCCTGCTGCGCACCGGTGGTCACCAGGATGTCGCTGCGCTCGACCCAGATGCCTCGTGCGGGCAACAGGCGGCGGTGAATCTGGTCCACCAGCGACTCGTCATCGCGGTCGATGTGGTCGGGCGCCCACCGCCGCAACCCGCTGGACTGGAGCGACTCGAGCACGCACTCGCGCCAGTCGGCACTCGGAAAGAGAGTGGCGTCGAACTGGCCGTAGATGAAGGGATAGGGTTGCTGCTGCCAATCACTCGGCTTGACGATATTGCGTTGTGCCGACGGTGTCAGTTTGAGGCGATCGGACCAGCGCACGACGCTGACCGGCATGGGCGCTTCGGCGCGCTGGCGGGCACCCAGGTAGGTGGCCTGGATCCGTTCGCTTACGTAGTACCCGCTGCGCATGCGGCTGGTGATGAGGCCCTTGTCGGCCAGCGCCTGCAATTCCAGCGTTACCGTGGTCCGCGAGACGCCCAGGTGCTGGGCCAACTGGCGGCTCGACGGCACTTGCGTCGCTCGGCGATGGAAAGGCAGCGCCCAAGTAAGGAACGCCCCATTCGCAGCGACGAGGGCAACATGCGCCACCGTTCGTACGCAAAGGAACTCGATGAAACTCAGATGCCGAACCCTTGTCGCGATTGCTGCTGTTGTTGTGCTTTCGGCCTGCGGCGGCGGCTCGTCGGAGGACGTCCCTACAGCTTCGCCCTCCGCGACCTACCGCGTCACCTTTCGCACCGACTGGACGCAGGCCGCCTTCCCGACGAAGTTTCCCGCCGACCGTCACTTCTCGGGCCTGGTGGGTGCGACCCACAATGAAGGCATGGCGTTCTGGAACGAAGGCTCACTCGCCTCGGTCGGTATCCAGAACATGGCCGAAACAGGCCAGAAGACCGCGCTGCTGGACGAGGTTGATCGGGCCAGGCGTGCCGGGCACGCCGACGCGGCCTTGAGCGGTGGTGGCATAGCCGCGACGCAATCCGAGGTGACACTTGAATTCACGGTGACCCAAACCCACCCGTTCGTCACATTGGTCTCCATGGTGGCACCGAGCCCCGACTGGTTTGTCGGTGTGCACAAGCTGGCGCTGTTCCAAGCGAACCAGTGGCAGACCAAGGTGACGTTGCCACTGGAGGTCTACGACGCCGGTACCGATAACGGTGCGAGCTTCGGGTCGGCCGACCTCGAGGCTGTTCCGCATGCCCTGATCAGGACGCTTACCAGCACGGCCGGAGATACAGACTTTCGCGACGGCATACATCGCGTCACAGGCGCCCCGATCGGCACTTTCACGTTCGAACGCTTGCGCTAGACCGATGGGCTGGCGCAGGGTGGATAGCATTTGCTGCGCGACGCTCTGCGGCCATCCAGGGTAATGCCCCCGCAAAGAGGTGGGCAGCGGAGGCAGACTTTTTCTCACTTTGGATGGGAGAGAGCTCTGCATGAAGAAGTCACGGTTCACGGACAGGCAGATCATGGCGGTCCTGAAGCAGGCAGAGTTGGGAGCGTTGGTCCCCGACCTTTGCCGGGAACACTCCACCAGTACAGCGATGTTCTACAAGTGGTGCGCCAAGTTTGGCGGCATGGACGTTGCGCTGATGGCCAAGATGAAGGAACTCGAAGAAGAGAATCGTCGGCTCAAGAAGTTGTACGTCGATGCCCAGCTGCGCGCCGATATCGTGCAGGAGGCCCTCGCAAAAAGAGCCTGAGGCCATCTCAACGGCCAAAGCCGGGCTCAGGCGATACCTGGATTTCTACAATTTTCGTAACGTGAGAAGGCGAAAGCGTCGAGACACGCGCATTCGCCGGCGTTGGCACTGATGAAATGGGGATTGATGCCGGCCTCCGGCAATCCATGGAGCGATTGCCTGCGCCCATTTCGGTACCTCGGACTTCCGGAATGTCGTGAACTCCGCTGGCCTAGTCCCTGCGGCCAATGGCGGCCGGCACATCGTGCCGCCCACCCTGAGCCCGAACGCCGCAGCGCGCGGCACAGGGGACAG
>JANNKR010000228.1:0-11071 GCA_031396395.1 Betaproteobacteria bacterium | reverse complement strand
GCGGGGCGGCGGCAGGCGCGGGTGCGGGTGCAGCGGCCTTGCCGGCCTCGGCCTTGGGCGCTGCGGGCGGGGCGGCGGCAGGCGCGGGTGCGGCGGCCTTGGCCGACGCAGGCGCTGCTGCAGGCGCTGCGGCAGGTGCTGCGGCCTTGGCGGGTGCAGGTGTGGGGGCTGCAGGCGCGGGGGCCGGCGCAGGCGCCGCCGACTTGGTGGCAGCAGCCGGCGCCGCCTTGGCCGGCGTGGACGCTCCGGTCACGGCGATGTCGCCCTTGATATTGTCAAAAGTGACGTCGCCGATGCCGCTGACCTTCTTGATGTCCTCGATCGACTTGAACCGACCGTTGGCCTTGCGGTAGTCGACGATGGCTTGCGCCTTCACCGGTCCGATGCCGGGCAGTACATCGAGCTCTTCCTTGGTGGCGGTGTTGATGTTGACCGCCGCGATCGCGAAGCTCGACAGCACGAGCCAGATGAACGCAAGCAACAATCGTTTCATTGAGTGATCTCCCTGTTATCCATGGACGCGGATCGCGTGTCCGGCCGCATTGCGCAGGACATGCCTCCAACGTGCCGGGCATGGTACGGGTTGACCACGTCCCCGGCAAGGTGGAGCGCCACGCCATGGCGCCGTGGGCACCACACCCAACCGGGAATCGGCTGCAGGGAACCGGCACTTCAGGGCTTGGACTTTGCCTCGGGGAGGCCCTTGACGTCGCCCTTGGCCGCGGGCCCGGGTCCGCGGGCGTCGGCCTTGGTGCTGGAGGCGGCCGCAACCTTGGCCGGCGTGGCCGCCACCGCGAGCTCGGGCCGAAGCTTTTCGAGCTGCTTGGCGCCGATGCCCTTGATGTTGCGCAGATCGTCGACCGATTTGAATGGCCCATTGGCCTTGCGATAGTCGAGGATGGCCTGCGCCTTGGCCGGACCGATGCCGTTCAACGCGATCAGTTCTTCCTTGGTGGCCGTATTGAGGTTGACCGCGGCAATGGCGGGCCCCGCGCCGGCGAATTGCAATGCAAGTGCCAGCGCCAGCGCGACCGCGCCTGTGAACTTGTGCATGACGTACTCCTTGAGGTGATGAAGGGACTCGCCGCGCCCGGTACCGACGCAACGCCACGGGACCGGACCGGCGAGTCAACACCTTAAGGCGCGCTAGGACATGCCCGCCATCAGCCTTTCGACATAGCGCTGGACGCCCTGCTCGACACTGGCCATCGGCGCGGCGTAGCCGGCCGCGCGCAGGGCTGTCAGATCGGCCTGCGTGAAACTCTGGTACTTGCCGACGAGTGCCGGCGGAAACGGCACATAAGTGATCGCTCCCGCGGCGACAAGCTGCTCGAGCGTTCGCGCCGGCGTCCCGTCCGCCGCTGCACATGCATTGATGGTGGCTACCGCCATTTCGTTGTAGCTCTGCGCGCGGCCGGAACCCAGGTTGAAGATGCCGCAGCGCTCCGGGTGGTCGAGAAAGTCGAGATTGACGCGGGCCACGTCGTCGATGAACACGAAGTCGCGCCGCTGCTCGCCCGCGGCATAGCCGCCGGAGCCCTCGAACAGGCGCACGCTGCCCTCGCCTCGAAACTGATGGAAGAAGTGAAACGCCACCGACGCCATCCTGCCTTTGTGCGACTCGCCGGGGCCATATACGTTGAAGTAGCGAAAGCCCACGATCGGCGCCATGCGCTCGGGCAGCAACCGCCGCACGTACTGGTCGAAGAGAAACTTGGAATAACCGTAGACGTTGAGCGGTGATTCATGTTGCCGCGCCTCGACGAACGCGCTGCTGCCGCCGTACACGGCGGCGCTCGACGCGTACAGGAACGGGACGTCATTGTTCTGGCAATGATCGAGCAACGTCACCGAGTAGCGGTAGTTGTTGCGCATCATGAAACGGCCATCGGTTTCCATCGTGTCCGAGCACGCCCCCTGGTGCAGGACCGCCGCGAGGTCATCGTCGAAATCACCCGCGCCAAGGCGATCCAGGAATTCGTCCTGATCGAGGTAGTCGTCGATATCCACATCGACGAGATTGCGGAACTTGTCGGCATGCGCGAGGTTGTCGACGGCAAGGATGCGCGTCTCGCCGCGCGCATTGAGCGCACGCACGAGGTTGGAGCCGATGAATCCTGCCGCGCCGGTCACGACGGTGTACACGATTGCTTCTCCCTGATCGGCAATGGAATCCTACAACTCGAGATCGATTCCGCCGACCTCGCTCGTCACCTGCGGCACGCGTGGCGCCACGGCGCACAGCAATTCGTAACCCACCGTCGACGCCGCGCTGGCCACGTCGTCCACGGGCAACCCTTCGCCCCACAGCACCACTGGACTCCCGACCACGGCTTCCGGCACGTCCGTCAGGTCCACGGTGAGCATGTCCATCGATGGCCGTCCGGCAAGCCGCACCTTCCTGCCGCAGACCAGCACCGGCGTGCCGTTGGGCGCATGGCGCGGGTACCCGTCGGCATACCCACACGCGACGACCCCGATACGGTGCGGCCGCGATGCGGTGTAGGTGGCGCCATACCCGACACTTTCGTTCGCCCGCAGGTTCTGGACGGCAATGAGCGTCGACCGCAACGTCATCACCGGCTGCAATCCCAGCATGTCCGCGGTGTCGTAGGGAAACGGCGATGCGCCGTAGAGCATGATGCCCGGGCGCACGAAATCACCGCCGACCTGCGCAAAGCGCACCACGCCGGCGGAGTTGGCCAGTGAACGGGGATACGGCAAACCACGGCACGCGGCGTCGAATTCCTTGATCGCGTCGATCAGGCCGTCGTCCTCGTCCGACCGCGCGAAATGCATCATCACCCGCAATGCCGCAACGGACGGTGCGGAGGCCAGCCGCTTGCACACCGCCGGGACTTCGTCCGGACGGAATCCAAGCCGGTTCATGCCGGTGTTCACCTTGACGAAGACCTCGAGCGGCCGCGCCAGGATCGCCGTTTCCAGCATCCGCACCTGCTCGGGGTCATGCACGACCGTGGCCAGCCGCTTCTGTGCGAGTTCGGGCAGCTCGGCTTCCGCGAAGAAACCTTCGAGCATCAGGACCCGCCGGGTGTAATGGTTGTCGCGAAGCGCCAGCGCAGCGTCGAGTTCCACCAGTGCCAGGCCGTCCGTGTCGTCCAGCGCGGGGAGCACCCGGGCCAGGCCATGGCCGTAGGCATTGGCCTTCACCACCGCCAGCATCTGGACGCCGGGCGCCAGTTCGCGGACGCGACGCACGTTGCTGCGTAGTGCAGCCAGATTGATCTGCGCGAAGAGCGGGCGGGCCATCCAGCGAGGTTTGAGAAGTGGATTGGAGGATCAGGGCGCCAAAGTCGCGGTATGCCCCAGGTGTCCATGATCGCAAACGCCCGGTGCAAACAAGGGCGCCAGGCAAACATGGTATAAAGCGCGGGCCACTCGACGGCAACCATTATAACGATTCAGCAAAGCGGGGACGGGATTTCCCTTCCCGATCGCCCGATATGCCCAAACGCGACGTGGCAAAGGAAGACACTTCGAGGATATGAAGCGCGGTTTCTACACCATCATGGCGGCGCAGTTTTTCTCGTCGCTGGCCGACAATGCGCTTCTGATCGCCGCCATCAAGCTCCTGTACGAATTGCATGAGCCGGATTGGATGATCCCGGCGCTGCAGCAGTGCTTCGTCGTTTCCTATGTGGTGCTGGCGCCGCTGGTGGGTGCATTCGCCGACTCGATGCCCAAGGGCCGGGTGATGCTCATCACCAACGGCATCAAGATCATCGGTTGCCTGATGATGCTGACGACCATCCATCCGCTGCTCGCCTATGCCGTGGTGGGCTTCGGTGCGGCCGCCTACTCGCCCGCCAAGTACGGCATCCTGACCGAGCTCCTTCCGGCGCGACAGCTGGTGGTCGCCAACGGCTGGATCGAAGGCACCACCGTAGGATCGATCATCCTGGGGGTGCTGCTTGGCGGTGCGCTGGTCAGCCAGAAAGTGTCGACCACCATGCTCGGTTTCGACCTGCCGATGATCGATACCGGCATCGACACTCCGCCCGAGGCGGCCATCTGCATCATCGTGTTCTTCTACGGGGTGGCTGCCACGTTCAACTGGTTCATTCCGCATACCGGCGTGGACCACCGCGTGCCCAGCAAGAACCCCGTTTTCCTGATCCGCGAGTTCTCGCACTGCGTCGTGCTGCTGTGGCGCGACAAGCTGGGGCAGATCTCGCTCGCCACCACGACGCTGTTCTGGGGTGCGGGCGCGACGCTCAAGTTCATCGTGCTGGCGTGGGCCGCCAAGCAACTGGGCTTCGACCTCTCGCAGGCGTCCTACCTGCAGGGCGTGGTGGCCGTGGGCATCGCATTGGGCGCGGTCGTCGCGGCGCGCTACATCACGTTGCGCAACTCGGTCAACGTCCTGCCCATCGGCGTGGCCATGGGGCTCATCGTGATCACGATGATCTTCGTGAAGAGCCTCCCGGTCGCGATCGCGCTGATGGTGGCGATCGGCGCCTGTGCGGGATTCTTCGTGGTCCCGATGAATGCGCTGCTGCAGCATCGCGGCCACGTGCTGATGGGCGCCGGCCATTCGATTGCGGTGCAGAACTTCAACGAGAACATCGGCATCCTCGTGATGGTGGGGCTCTATGCCTACATGATCCGCGAAGGCATCAGCGTCAACCGCGCGATCGTGCTGTTCGGCGTGTTCATGTCGGGCGCGATGCTGCTGGTGCTGTGGCGCCACCTCTACAACCAGTCGAAGAGCGATTCGATGCACCTGATCGCGGACCACGATCACGACGACGCGCCGACGCGCCCGCCGCACTGAGCACCGACACCGTCAGAGAATCACCGGCCGGTCGGACAATTCGTTGGCGCCCCGCAGGCCCGGCGCATGCACGGCCATCAGGTCGGAAATCGCCGCGATGCCCGTCTCCAGGCCTTCCGTGAAGCGCCCGGCACGAAACGCCGATTCCATCCCCCGGCAGATCGTTTCCCACGCGTTGGCATCCACCAGCGCGTTGATGCCGCGATCGGCGACGATCTCGACATCCTTGTCCGCTACCAGCAGGTAGACCAGAACGCCGTCATTGCGCTCGGTGTCCCACACCCGCAGGAGACCGAACACCTCCAGTGCGCGCTCGCGTGGCGTAACGCCATGCCACACGCGGGCGACCGGCATCGCCGCTTCGATCGCCACACAGATTTGCCCGACGTGGCGGCGTTCGCTGGCGGCAACCGCGGCCTCGACCCGCTGCAGGTCCGCAGGCGAAAAGGCGCGGTTGACATCCGCGCGATCGGTGATCAGATGGCGCCACAGGCGCCTTGTTTTCGTTGTCATCGCTTCACCACCCGCCCGAGGCGCCACCGCCGCCGAAGCCACCGCCGCCGCCGGAAAATCCACCGCCCCCGCCGCCGCCACCCCAACCGCCGCCACCGCCACCCGGCAGCCACACCCCTCCGCCACGTCGTGTCAATCCGGCGCCAACCCCCGCAAGCAGGATGACCAGAAAACCGACGACTGCGGCGATGCCGGCGATCAGGAGCGAACCGGCGACGACCCATGCCGCGGCGCCGACCACGCCCGCACCCACGGTCGATCCCAGCGCCTTGCCGAAGATGCGTTTGAGGATTCCGCCGACCACCGGGACGACGACGAACAGCACGATGAAGAGCATTTCGAAAGGAATGCCGTTGCCGGACGATCGCTGCTGCTTCGCGGCCGGCTTGGCCGCCAACGGCTCGCCCTTGTTCACGACGTCGATGATCTGGTCCACGCCGGCGTTGATGCCCTGCGCGAACTGGTTCTGGCGCAACAGCGGCGCGATGGTATCGCTGATGATGCGCCGGGACGTGGCGTCGGTCAGGGAACCCTCAAACCCATAGCCGACCTCGATGCGCAGTTTCCGGTCATCCTTGGCCACGACCAGCAACGCACCATTGTCCTGGCCCTTGCGCCCGATCTTCCACGCATCCGCCACCCGAATCGAATACGCCTCGATCGGCTCGGATTTGGTCGTCGGGACGACCAGGACGGCAAGTTGATTGCCGGTCGCTTGTTCCCACGCGGCCAGCTTCGCGTCGAGCGCAGCCACATCGGAAGGCCCGAGGGTTGCGGTGAGGTCGGTGACCCGCTGCTTCAGGGCCGGGATCGGCATCAAGCCATCGGAGCCCGGCTCCCAGGCCCATGCCGTTGCGGCTACCGCGGCCATCACCACCACGGTCGCGAGGCGCAGCAACCCGCGACGCCACGCGGCGCCAGCTTGCATGATTGCCATTGTCAGCATGCCGATGCCCCGGCGCACGCAACGCCTGACCACCGGCGTTGCCGCACGCACATTGCGTCGGTCAATAGCCCTTCTTCATCAGTTCCGTCGCGGCGTCCGCTGGAGCCTCGGCTTTCTGGGTATCCGGCGCGGCCGACGTCTTGGGTGCCGGAGCGGGCACTACGGGTGCCGCGGGCGCCGCGGGATTCTTGCCGAAGTCGACCTTGGGCGGCGCGCTGATCGCCGCTTCATTCTCAACCGTGAAGTTGGGCTTGACGTCCGTCTTGAACAGCATCGCCGTCAGGTTGGTGGGGAACGAACGAACGGTGCTGTTGAACGTCTGCACCGAATCAATGTAGCGTTTGCGCGCCACGGTGATCCTGTTTTCCGTACCTTCGAGCTGCGACTGCAGATCGCGGAAAAGGGCGTCCGACTTGAGGTTCGGGTAGTTCTCGGCCACCACCAGCAAGCGCGACAGCGCGCCCGTCATCTCGCTCTGCGCCTTCTGGAACTTGGCGAACGCCGCCGGGTCGTTGAGGAGCTCCGGCGTGGCCTTGATCGCGCCCACGTTGGCCCGCGCGTTGGTCACGGCGGTCAGCACGTCCGCTTCCTGCGCGGCGTAGCCTTTCACCGTGTTGACGAGGTTGGGCACCAAGTCGGCCCGGCGCTGATACTGGTTGACCACTTCCGCCCAGGCGGCTTTCACGGCCTCGTCCTGCCGTTGCAGGTCGTTGTAGCCGCAACCGGTCAGCGTCATGGTGGCAAGGGCGGCAACGACGACAAAGATTCGCTTCAACATAAGAGTCCTCCAGACGACATGCGGCCAATCCTGCCGCGGTTCAACCACAATATGGGGAGTTTACCTGTTCCGCGCAAGCGTTCATGCGACGGGCGTCGCCCCAGCGGGATCATCGCCCGCGTCGTGGGCGATCACCTGCCGGGCCAACAGCAGATCCGCCCACGCTTTGCCCTTGTCGGACGGGGTCCGCAACAGGTAGGCAGGGTGATAGGTAACGATCAGCGGAACGCCGCGGTAGGCATGCGCCCGGCCCCGCAGGCTGGCAATGGACGCGTCCCCGCCCAGCAGCAGCGACGCAGCGCTCTTGCCCAGCGCCACGATGATCTTCGGCTGCAACAGAGCGATCTGCCGCTCAAGGTAGGGCCGGCATGCCTCTGCCTCGGCCACCTCGGGCGTCCGGTTGTTGGGCGGCCGGCACTTCAGCACATTGGCGATGTAGACATTGCGGCTTCGCGTCATCCCCAGCGCAATCAGCATATTGTCGAGCAGCCGCCCCGCCTGGCCAACGAACGGTTCGCCGCGCGCGTCTTCCTCGGCGCCGGGCGCTTCGCCGACGAAGAGCCACTCGGCATCGACATCGCCCACCCCGGGCACCGAACGCTGGCGCGTGCGGCACAGGCCGCAGGCGTTGCAGGCGTCGACGTCCGCAGCCAGGTCGGACCAGGTCAACGCGCTGATGCGTACCGAGCGCGGCGTTGCGGGGTCGGCATCGCGCATCGCGGGGGCCGCCACGTGTTCTTCACGACTTGGTAACGCGGCCGCAGTGGCGGACGCCGGCACCGTCGGCGCAATCGCGGTGGCCAGGGCCCCGGCTGGTCTGGGCGACTCGCGGCGCACCCACTGCGGCGCAAGTCCCATCTCGGCCAGGATCTCGGCGCGCGTTAGGGTCATGGGACGCGCACGTCCGATGGGCCGACCTTGCGTCGCATGACCAGCGCGTCTTCAGGCGTCGGGCGTCCAGGGTAGTAGCCATCGCGGCGGCCGACCGGCGCAAAGCCTGCCCGCTCATACAGTGCGATCGCCGGCGCGTTGCCCACCCGCACTTCAAGGAAGATCTGCTCGGCACCCAACCGCCTCGCATCAAGAACGAACTGTTCGAGCAGCGCCGCGCCGATGCCTTCGCGGCGCGCGTCGTGCACCACGGACAGATTGAGCAACTGGGCTTCTCCGGGTGCCAGCATCAGCACGCCGTACGCCACGATCCGGCCTTCGCGTTCGCCCACGCGGGTGCTGTATCCGGCGGCGAGCGCATCGCGAAAATTGCCGGAGGTCCATGGCACCGCGTGGATATGCGTTTCCAGCGCCGCGACATAGGCGATGTCGCCAGTGGCCAGCGGACGCCAGGCGACCGGACTGCGCGACGGCATGCGCACCGTGGCCATCGTCAGAGCCGGGCCCCGGCCGCGCGCTCGGCAGTGGTCAGCGCCACGCGGTGACGCACGTAAAGGGGCCGTGCGGCCGCGGCGTCCACGCCCTCGCCCGCCGCGAACCGGGGTGCCGCCAGTTCCGCGATGGCGCGCGCGTCCGGTCGCGCTGTCGCATCGTGCGCCCGCAATTTCAACCGGGCCGCGAGCAGCGGGTAGCTCGCAAATCCATCACCAGCGCCGAACCACTCGACCATGTCGATGGGTCGCGCGATGGCATCGGGGGTCGCGACCTCGGGTGCCTTCACTTCTCGCCAGCGATCACCGTCGCGCCGGTATGCGGCCGCATAAGCCTCGCGCATCCGCGCATCCATGCACGCGATCACGGCCGGCGCGGCATGCGCGTGCCACGCCATCTGCGCGATCGCTTCGAGCGTGCACACGGGCAACAGCGGACGATCGGCGCCAAGGGCCAATCCCTGCGCCACGCCACAGGCGATGCGCACGCCGGTGAATGCACCGGGACCGGCGCCGAACGCGATGCCATCGAGCGTGGCCAGCGTGTAGCCCGCTTCCGCCAGCAACGTGTGGATGAGCGGCAGCAGTCGTTCGGAGTGGCCGTTGCCCGCATCCTCGGTCCGCGCGACAAAGGCATTGCCGTCGCCACAGCCCACGGTAAGCCAATGCGTCGAGGTGTCGAAAGCCAGCAGTTTCATCCGACGAATTTTACCGGAGCAGATGGGGACCAACCGTCGCCCCGGTACAATCAGCGTTTTCCCGTTTGCGGCCCCGATCAAGGCGGTGCGCCTTCGCATGAACGCCGCTCGGCCGCCTCAGGGCGCCATTGGCGCCCCATGGGAACTTGCGCCGTGGCGTGGCCCGCAAGCGCGGGGGGACCATGTCAGCCGCTGCCGCCATCCCGTTGCTGCTCCACATCGAATCGCTCGACCAGGACGGCCGCGGCGTCGCCCATGCCGACGGCAAGGTGGTCTTCGTCGAAGGCGCGCTTCCCGGCGAGGAGGTGAGCGCTGTCGCGATCCGCGACAAGGGCAGCTTCGCGATTGCGCGAGTCGAGCGGATCCTGCAGGCCAACGCCGGACGCGTTTCGCCGCGGTGCCCGCATTTCGGCGTATGTGGCGGATGCACGCTGCAGCATGCGCACCCGTCGTTGCAGGTCGCGGCCAAGCAGCGCGCGCTCGAAGATTCGTTGGCCCGGATCGGCAAGGTCCGGCCCGGACGAATGCTGCCTCCAGTCGAAGGCCCGGCCTGGGGTTATCGATATCGCGCGCGCCTGTCGGTGCGCCACGTGGCCAAGAAAGGCGGTGTACTGGTCGGCTTCCACGAGCGCAAGTCGAGCTTCGTGGCGGACATGAGGCAATGCGAGGTGCTGCCGCGCGCCATTTCCGACCTGTTGCCGGTATTGCGCCAGGTGATCGGTGCGCTGTCGATCCGCGATCGCCTGCCGCAGATCGAGGTGATCGTGGCCGAGCGCGGCGCGGCGCTCGTGCACGCGCTGCTGCTGCGCATTCTGGCCCCGCTGACCCCGGAGGACGAAGTGCACCTGAAGGCCTTCGCGGATGCGCACGGCGTCGAACTGTGGACCCAGACCGGCGGCCCGGCCACGGTGCTGCCTTACTACCCGCGTGAATCCACGCTGGCGTACTCGCTGCCGGAGTTCGGCATCGAAATGCCCTTTGGCCCCGGCGATTTCACGCAGGTCAACGCCGCCATCAATCGGGTGCTGGTGCGACGCGCCATGATGCTGCTGGCCCCGCGGCCGGGCGAGCGCATTGCGGACTTCTTCTGCGGCCTGGGCAACTTCACGCTGCCGATTGCGCGGCACGGCGCGCGGGCGATCGGCATCGAGGGCAGCGCGGCGCTGGTCAAGCGCGCGGGCGAAAATGCCACGCGCAACGGGCTCGCAGACCGCGCGCAGTTTCTGGTTTCCAATCTGTTCGCAGCGACACCGGAATCACTGGCGGCGCTGGGACCGCTCGACCGGGTGCTGATCGATCCGCCACGCGACGGCGCGATCGAGCTCGTCAAGTCGCTGCCGGCGCGCGCGGAAGCGGGCGGACTGAAGCGCATCGTCTATGTGTCCTGCGCGCCGGGCACGCTGGCCCGCGATGCGTCGGTGCTGGTGCACGAGCGTGGCTACCGGTTGACCGCCGCCGGCGTGGTCAACATGTTTCCGCATACCGCCCACGTCGAGTCCATCGCCGTGTTCGAGTAGGCGAGGCTTCAGCCTCGCGGGTATGCCGCTACTACAGCGCCGCCGCGGTGAGCGGTGGGCCTTGCCTTGGGCGGGGTACGGTCATTGGCGGACACGGGGACGTGCCCGTTGCCGTTGCGTTGCGCGAGGCTTAAGCCTCGCCTACGGGCGTTTCGCGGCGACATTCGAGGTGCCGTTGCCACGCATAACGCACGGGGCGGGGCGAGCCGCCTGGCGCGGGCGCCTTGGAGCCGCGTGTTCCCGGCGCGGGCGGCAAAAAAGCGGATGGTCGTGTTTTGACCATCTCCTTTTTTTGCTACCCGCGCCTGAACACACGCTTGCGGCGACGAAGCCCGCCCTGCGCGGCCCCCCGCTTAGCGCGCCGACGCCAGACCGTACCCCGCCCAAGGCAAGGCCCACCGCTCACTGCGGCGACGCTGTAGTAGCGGCATACCCGCGAGGC
>JANNKR010000209.1:0-12569 GCA_031396395.1 Betaproteobacteria bacterium | reverse complement strand
GACACCAACGCGAAATTGGCCAGTTGCCCTACCGGCAGTTGATCGAGCGGCGTGCCATTGAGGATGGCCCGCTGCAGTCCGGTGTGGGTGAAGATGCCAAGCCGCGGCGGCTGCGTCGATGCATCGCGTACCAGCACTGTGGTCGTGCGCTCGGCCTGGAAGAGCTTGACGACCGATACGATGTCGGTGCCGGCATCAACGAAGTGGGCCGGTCGGACGAAGGCCTCGTCGACCCTGGCCATCGTCAGCGACTGCAGTTCATGCTGGCTCTTGCGCTGCGATATGGCGCTGAGCTTATTGGAGAGATCCGAAAAGAGCATCGCGCCGAAGGTCGCGTTGCTGGCGATCAGGCTGCTGACCGCCTCCCTGGTCAACTGATAGGCCACGACTTCCTCGGCTGCAACGAAGCGGCTGCTGACCTTGCCCGCAACCAGTCCCCGGCCGTCAAAGCAGTCGTTGACGCCGTAGCTGTCGAGAACCTCGGTTCCGTCGTATTGCTGGACCACGCCCTTGATGATGACGAAGAGGTGCGTCGGCTGCACGCCGACGTCCAGAATGGCTTCGCCCGCGCGGAAGTAGGCGATGTCCACACTGTTGCGGACCAGGCCCTGCTCCTCCGGGCTCAGCCGGTCGAATGGTGACTCGTGAAAATTGAAGGCGTTGGGCATGGTGGGCAGTACCGCAAGACCCGCATGGGCACGGTCGGCGCGCTGTTATCGGGTCATCGGGCATTTTATGGGAAATCCCGCCATGAACACGGCTGCCGGCGCCAGGCATTTGACCTGGCGCATCCAATGGCGGGTTTTGCCGTTGCGACCAACACGACTATGATGGGTTCCCCGAGGCAGGCGAAATGGTTCCCGGCCTCAAACCCTAGGAGCAAACAAATGGCCAAGAAAAAAGCCGCACCCGGCGTCTACCGCGTGACGGAAATCATCGGTACCAGCAAGGTTTCGTGGGAAGCCGCGGCGAAGAACGCTGTCGAGATCGCCGCCAAATCCCTGCGCGACCTGCGCGTGGCCGAAGTCAGCAAGCTCGACATGAAGATCGAGGACGGCAAGGTCGTCGCGTATCGCGCTCGCGTTTCGCTGTCGTTCAAATACGACGCCTGAGCAGGATGCACTGCGGCCGGGCGCAGATCATCGCGCGGCCGGCGGCAAGGTGCGGCCTCAGGTCAGCGTGACGTCAGCGCGAACCACGCCTGCGCGCTCATGCCGTGCCACGACCCGAACCACATCGCCCGGCTTGCCGCGCACCACCCACTCGACCTTGACGCGGTCTTCCGTCAGGTTGGGGTCGCCCCAGAACGAAATGCCGGTGTGCTTGTACGCGCGCCCTTCGACCTGTCCCACGTCGATGATCGGCTTGCCCTGCACAAGCGTTGCGCCGTCGGGCAACGCCACCTCCGCGATCACGCCGCGCACCGTCTCCCGCGCCAGCGCGCGCTTCGACAGGTACGACGGCAGCCAGCCCGTGTTCTGCACGACGAAGACCAGCTTGTAATGCCCGCCGCCGGTGGCCTCGGCTCCGGCATGCACCAACTCCAGCCTTGGCGAGATCAGCGCCTGCCACAGCAGCCACTTCGGAAAGCGCGCCACCTCGCGTTCGAGCCGCGGCAGCGGCGGATTGGAAAACGCGTGGAAGCGATCCCAGCCGCCGATTTCCACCGTACCCAGTTGCGGATGGTCGAACGACTTCCACGGATGGTGGGCGAGCCCGCCCAGTTCGGCGTCGCTCCAGCGCAGGATTTTGAGGTCGTCCTCGGCCGGATGATCGCGGAACCAGTCGATGAACTTGTAATCCTTGATGCCCGCCTCGCGCATCGGCGCCCAGATTTCGACCACCCAGCTGTAGATGCCGAGATGATCGTAGAGCCAGTCGAAGGTGCCGCCGATCACATCCTTCGGGTGATAGCGAAACTCGTGATAGACGGAGATGTTGGGATAGCCCGTGAGTTCCGTGCCCTTCTTCCCCATAGCCTGGTAGACCCAGAGGTCCTCGGCATCCATCTCGGTATCGGGCTGGTTGTCGAAAGGCCGCAGCAGCACGCCGCTCCACGTATGGAAGGCGATGCCCCCCGTGACATTGGGGTGCGTGATGATGAAATCGACCACGGCCCGCACCTCGGGCTCCGAGGTCGGATACGGGCCCGCGCCCCGCTGCTCGAATTCCTGCCGCCACGATGCGGGAAAGTTGCGGTTGAGATCGATGCCCTGCGGGATCTTCCTGATGCGCAGCGTGTAGCCGTCGTAGTTCTCGAGGTGGCCTTCGGGCAGCACGCGGTAATAGGTGCCGCCGGTCTCGGTGGGATCGCGCCGGATCATCAGGCGCGGTTCTTCCGGATGCGTCTTCCAGACACCGTTGGGGTCGACGACACGCATTTGCAGGATGCGCCCGTCGCCGTTGATGTCCTCCACCGTCAGGCCTTCCGGGTTGTCCTGCTCGGGGTCGCCCTTCAGGTAGGGGCGCGTGCTTGAGCGAATCCACTTCGGGTGATCCGCCAGCGCCCATTCGGCGCCGTCGGGATTGATGCGCGGGCAGATGTAGAACGCCCGCGTGTCGAGCGCGCGCGTGACATCGGGGTCGTGGCCGTAGCCGGTGACGAGCGTGTGCAGGAAATAGAGGTTGGCCGCCGACGCGGCCACCTCGGTTGCATGGATGTTGCCGTCCACCCATAGCGCCGGCTTCTCGGCAGCCGGACCGGTGGCGGTGTTGGTCACCGCAAGCACCCAGATGTCACGCCCTTCGAAGCTCTTGCCGATCGATTCGATCGCGATCAGCTGCGGATGCTCCCGGGCCAGCGCCTGCAGCAATGCCGTGAGTTCGGGGTAGCGGTAAAAGCGGTCGAAGGCGATGGGCGGCATGGCGGGAAAACGGGAGCATTGGGCAACGGCGATCGTGGACATCTTAGCCGTTCCGGCACGGCGGCAATCCACATCGACGGGTGTGGGTGTGCGAAATATTCCCGTTGACAGCGTCCACGGTTTCGCCTTGATACCGTTTTTTTATACGGTATACTGAGCACATGCTCCCCGCCTATGCCGAGGTCCATTGCCTGTCCAATTTTTCGTTCCTGCGCGGGGCCTCGCACCCGGAGGAACTGATCGAGCGCGCGCAGGCGCTGGGCTACGCAGCGCTGGCGCTGACCGACGAGTGCTCGGTGGCCGGCGTGGTGCGGGCACACCTCGCCGCCAGGGACGCCGGGCTGCCCTTCATCGTCGGCAGCGAGTTCACGCTGGTCGACGGCATGAAGCTCGTGCTCTACGCCACCAGCCGCGACACCTACGGCGACCTCGCGCAGCTCATCACCCGCGGCCGCCGCCAGGGCACCAAGGGCACCTATGTGCTCACCCGCGATGACGTCGCCGCGCTCGGATCGCGGTGCCTGGCCGTGTGGCTCCCGGAAAAAGGGGCCAGGGTCGGAGTTTCCAAAAAAGGGGTCAGGGTCGAATTTTCAGATGATGAAGTATCAACTCGCAGCATCGCCACAGGAAAATTCGACCCTGACCCCATTTTTGGAAACTCCGACCCTGACTCCATTTTTGCTGCCCCCATTTTCGGAAACTCCGACCCGGACCCCTTGTTTTCGCGCTGGCTGGCGGACACCTTCCCCGGCCGCGCATGGATCGGCGCGGGACTGTTCGCGCGCTCCGGCGACCGGGCGCGGCTGGACGCGCTGCAACAACTCGCGCGGGCCCACGCACTACCGCTGATCGCCACCGGCGACGTCCACATGCATGCCCGGGCCCGGCGCGCGCTGCAGGACACGCTGACGGCCATCCGGCTGCGCACGCCGCTGGCGGAATGTGGATACGCACTCTTCCCCAACGGCGAGCGGCACCTGCGTTCGCGCGCGCGGCTGGCCACGCTGTATCCGCGCGCCTGCCTCGACGCCACCATCGATCTCGCCACGCGCTGCACTTTTTCACTCGACGAACTGCGCTACGAGTATCCGGAGGAAGTGGTGCCTCCGGGCGCGACACCGGCGGGCCATCTGCGGCACCTGGTGGATGCCGGTCTCGCGCGCCGCTATGGTCGCGCCGCGGCCACGCCCGCGGAGGTGCGCAGGATCATCGAGCACGAGCTGGCGCTGATCACCGAGCTGCGCTACGAGCCCTACTTCCTCACCGTCCACGACATCGTCGCCTTCGCGCGCTCGAAGAAGATCCTGTGCCAGGGCCGCGGCTCGGCCGCCAATTCGGCCGTGTGCTACGCGCTGGGCATCACCGAGGTCGATCCCGCGCGGATGAGCATGCTGTTCGAGCGCTTCATCAGCCGCGAACGCAACGAGCCGCCCGACATCGACGTCGATTTCGAGCACGAGCGGCGCGAGGAAGTGATCCAGTACATTTACGCCAAGTATGGCCGCGACCGCGCAGCGCTGGCCGCCACGCTCATCACCTATCGTCCCAAGAGCGCGGTGCGCGACGTCGGCCGCGCGCTGGGCCTCGATTTGGCACAGGTCGAGCGGCTCACCGGCGTGTTCGCGTGGTGGGACGGGCGTGCTATTGATCCCGCGCGCATCCGCGAAGCCGGCTTCGATCCGGAGAACCCGGTCATCACGCGGATGGTCAGGCTGGCCGGCGCGCTGCAGGGCTTTCCGCGGCACCTGTCGCAGCACGTCGGCGGCTTCGTCATCGCGCGCGGCCTGCTCGAGCGGATGGTGCCGGTGGAAAACGCCGCGATGGCAGATCGCACCGTCATCCAGTGGGACAAGGACGATCTCGACGCGATGGGACTGCTCAAGGTCGACTGTCTGGCACTGGGCATGCTGTCGGCCATCCGGCGCGCACTCGACATGATTGCGCAGTTTCGTGGCAAGCCGATGGCGATGCAGGACATTCCCGCGGAGGATCCCGCGGTCTACGCGATGTGCCAGCGCGCCGATACCGTCGGCGTGTTCCAGATCGAGTCGCGCGCGCAGCAGTCGATGCTGCCGCGATTGCGGCCCGCGTGCTTCTACGATCTCGTCATCGAGGTGGCCATCGTGCGGCCCGGCCCCATCCAGGGCGGCATGGTCCATCCCTATCTCAAGCGGCGGCAGGGCAAGGAGCCGGTCACCTATCCCAACGATGCCGTCAAGAGCGTGCTGGAACGCACGCTGGGCGTGCCCATCTTCCAGGAGCAGGTGATGCAGCTGGCCATCGTCGCCGCCGGCTTCACGCCAGGCGAGGCCGACCAGTTGCGCCGGTCGATGGCCGCGTGGCGGCGCAAGGGCGGCCTCGAGAAGTTCGAGCAGCGGCTGATCGACGGCATGGGCGTGCGCGGCCTGCCCGAGGCCTTCGCGCGGCAGATCTACCAGCAGATCCTGGGCTTCGGCGAATACGGCTTCCCGGAGTCCCACTCCGCCAGCTTCTCGCTGCTGGTCTACGTGTCGGCGTGGCTCAAGCACTACGAGCCCGCCGCGTTCTGCGCCGCGCTGCTCAATGCGCAGCCGATGGGTTTCTACGCGCCCGCGCAGCTCGTGCAGGACGCGCGCCGGCACGGGGTCGACATCCGCAATGTCGACGTCACGGTCAGCGCGTGGGACTGCACGCTGGAGAAAAAGGGGTCAGGGTCGAATTTTCCTGCGGCGATGCTGCGAGTTGATACTTCATCATCGGAAAATTCGACCCTGACCCCATTTTTGGAAACTCCGACCCTGACCCCTGTTTTGCGGCTGGGCTTGCGCCTGGTCGCAGGCCTCAAGGCAGACAGTGCCGCGCGCATCGTCGCGACGCGCACAACGCGGCCCTTCACCGATGTCGCCGATCTCGCGCACCGCGCGCAACTCGATCGCCGCGACCTCACGGCGCTGGCCGCCGCAGGTGCGCTGGCCGCGCTGGCCGGGCATCGGCACGCCGCGGTATGGGACGTGGCCGGCGTGGAAAAGCTGCCACCGCTGCTGGCCGGTGCCACGTTCGACGAAGCAGCGCCGGACCTCGACCCGCCCACCGAAGGCCAGGATATCGTCGCCGACTATCGCGCCCTGGGTCTCACCCTCGGCCGCCATCCGCTGGCCCTGCTGCGCCCCCAGCTGGCGGCGCGCCGCATGCTCACCGCCACCGAGATCCTGCACACGCCGCACGGTCGCATCGCGCGCGCCGCCGGCATCGTGGTCGGCCGCCAGCGCCCCGACACGGCCAGCGGCGTCGTGTTCGTCACGCTCGAGGACGAAACCGGGTCCACCAACGTGATCGTCTGGCGCGATCTGTCCGACCGTCAGCGCAGGGAGCTGCTGGGCTCGCGCCTGCTGGGCGTGTACGGCCGCGTCGAGCGCGAGGGCGACGTCGTGCATCTGATCGCCGGGCGATTGGTCGATCTTTCGCCTCTGCTGGGCACGCTGCCCACGCATTCACGCGATTTTCACTGACCGACACGGCAACCGACCCGCATTGGCCCGGCAAACCCGGTGCACCAAGCGCAAACGGGTCCGGTACCGGTGTCAAGGTAAGATTGACGCGTTGCGAACGACCGAAGCAGGATGGCGCTGGCCGGCCGATCTTTCCTTGCAACCATCTCCCGGAGAACCGCGTTGGCCCAGCCTGAATTCGATATCGTCGTGATCGGCGGCGGCGCCGGCGGCCTGGTCGTGGCGGCCGGTGGCGCCGCGTTGGGCGCCAAGGTGGCCGTGGTCGAAAAGCACAGGCTTGGCGGCGATTGCCTCTGGTATGGCTGCGTGCCGTCCAAGTCGTTGCTGAAGTCCGCTCGCGTTGCGTATCAGATGCGCAATGCCGGGCGATGGGCCCTGCCGGCGATGAACCCGGACGTGGACCTGGCGCGGGTGATGGAGCGCGTCCGGGCCGTGATCGCCGGGATCGAACCCAACGACAGCCCGGAACGCTTCCGTAGCCTCGGGGTGGATGTCATCTTCGGCGCGGGTGCGTTTGTCGCGCCGGATGCATTCGTCGTGAACGGTCGCACGCTGACCGCGCGCACCTTCGTGATCGCTACGGGGTCCCGCCCAGGCATCCCGCCGCTGCCCGGTCTCGAGCACACGCCCTACCTCACCAACGAAACGCTCTTCGACCTGCGCGAGCCGGTGCCGTCGCTGCTGGTGGTGGGCGGCGGCCCGATCGGCTGCGAGCTGGCCCAGGCGCTGCGCCGGCTGGGCTCGACGGTGACGGTCGTCGACATCGCCCCGCGCATCATGCCGCGCGAAGACGCCGACATGGCCGCGGTGGTGGCGCGGCAGCTGCACGAGGAAGGCATCGCGTTTCACTTCGAGTCCACCATCACCGCCCTGCGCGGCGCCCCTGGTGCGATCAACGCCACCGTCAAGCACAAGGATGGCACCGAACACGCGCTCGCCGCGACGCACCTGTTGCTGGCCGCGGGCCGTCGGGCCAACGTCGAGGGTCTGGGCCTGGACACCGCGGGCGTCGACGTCGAGCACGGACGCATCGTCGTCGACGACCATCTGCGCACCACCAATCGCAACATCTTTGTCGTGGGCGATGTCGCGGGCGGATTCCAGTTCACGCACGTGGCGGAACACCACGCCGGCATTGTGCTGCGCCACGCGATATTCAAGCTGTGGTGGGCGAAGCCGTCACCACACATTCCATGGTGCACCTATACCGACCCGGAACTGGCGCGGATCGGGCTCTCCGAAACGGAGGCGCAGGCGCGCAACCTGCCGCACCGGGTGTATCGCTTTCCCTTCGAGGACATCGATCGCGCGCGCGCCGAAAGTGAAACCGGGGGATTCGCCAAGATCGTCACCGACCCCAAGGGCAAGCTCCTGGGCGCCGCCATCGTTGGTCCGCATGCCGGTGAGCTGATCGCCGAGTATGGCCTGGCGCTGGCCAACGGCATGCGCGCCAAGGACATTTCCGCCGTGGTCCACACGTACCCCACGTTGGCGATGATCAATCGCCGCGTGGCGGACCAGCGGATGAAGGAAGGATTAACTCCCAAATCCCGGGCGTGGATCAAGCGCATATTCGGATTGCGGGGAACCTGACGTGCCTGCTCCGGAATCCACGCCGCCAGCCTCGGGCAACCGCGCGCTCAAGGTCGCGCTGCTCACTGTCTTCATCGGCGGCATCGCGGCCTTCTTCGCGTTGGGCGGCCAGCATTACCTGTCGCTCGAAACGATCAAGGCCAATCGAGACGCGCTGCTGCAGTTCACCCACCAGCACTTCGTGGCCGCGCTGGTGTGCGCGTTCGTGCTCTATGTGACGGCCGTGGCCTTGAGCCTGCCCGGTGCCCTCCTCCTGTCGCTCACCGTGGGTTTCGTATTCGGCCGCTGGGTGGGCACCGCGCTGGCCGTGGTGGCCGCCACCACGGGCGCCACGATCGTGTTCCTGGCGGCGCGCTACATCGTTGCCGATGCCGCCCGCCAACGATTGGGCGCCTGGGGTGAAAAGATCAACGCAGGTTTCACGGCCGGCGCCTTCAACTACATGCTGTTCCTGCGGCTGGTTCCCGTCTTCCCCTTTTTCCTGGTCAACCTCGCACCCGCATTCACTTCCATACCGCTGCGAACCTATTTCCTGGCGACGCTGGTCGGGATCATCCCGGGAACCTTCGTGTTCGTGAACCTGGGCGAGACATTGGGCCGCATCGAGTCATTGCAGGGCCTGGTGTCGGTCGAAACGCTCGGGGCCTTTGCGCTGCTTGGCGTGCTCGCACTCGTACCGATCCTGGTGAAGAGGTTCAAATCATGAAAATCCTGCACCTGGGGTTCAGCCTGCTGCTCGCTGTCGGTGGCGCGTCGGCCCAGGGCGTGGATCACGCGCCCTTCGACACGCTGCTGCGTGCCAACGTCAGTAACGGTGTCGTCAACTACCCGGGATTCCAGAATGATCCGTCGTTCAAGCGCTACGTCGAAGCCCTGGCCAAACCGGGGCAACCCGACGATCGCGCGGCGCAGCTCGTCTATTACATCAACGCGTACAACGCGCTGGCCATCGAAGGCATCCTGCAGGGACTGTCGCCGTCGACCCTGTTCGGTCGCGCGCGCTATTTCAAGATCAAGGAATGGCCGCTCAACGGCAGGAACATCACGCTCTACGACCTCGAGCACAAGATCATCCGCCCGCTCGGTGAACCGCGCATCCACTTTGCAATCGTCTGCGCGTCGAAGTCGTGCCCGGTCCTGCGCGCCGAGGCCTACGCCGTGGACCGTCTCGACCGCCAGCTCGACGACCAGACCCGGAAATTCGTCAACGATCCGTTGCGCAACCGGTTCGACGTGAACGCGAAGACCGCGTACCTCTCGGAGATCTTCAAGTGGTTCGACGAGGACTTCAAGGGCGCCGGATCCACGCAGCACTACATCGCCCGCTACCTGGCCGATCCGGTGGCGGCCAAGCGACTTGCCACGCACCAGTTAAGCGTGGAATGGATCGACTATGACTGGAGTCTCAACGGCATTCCACCCACGCGCTGAAGCGCCGGCCATCATGATCCTGGCACCCACTTCCACTTCCACTTCCACCGCCACCTCTACGCTGGCGTTTCCCGCGCTGACGCGCGCGCTGTCCACGCTCGAATTGCCGACACCCAGACGCGCGGCGATGGGACTCTTCCTGCGCCACCTCGCGCTGGGCGAGCGCGTCGCCCAGCACAGCGCCGCGCGACAGGCGTTGCTGGCGCCCACCCCGCGGGCCGCCCGGTTCTTCCGCGGGCAGGCGCGGCATGAGGCGCTGCATGCCCGTATCTTCGATCTGGCGGCGGCAGGTCTGGGCGCGGCGACACTGGTCATGTATCCATGCCCCTACCGTGCCTACGACGCGCGGCTCGCCGAGGCGGCGCGGCGACGTGACTACGCCGACACGGTGGTGGGTACGCAACTCGTCCTCGAAACGCTGGGCGAAATCCTGCTCGACCGCCTCGACGCCGGACTGGAGCGCCACGGCGCGGGACTGCAACGGTTGCGGCGCCTGCTGCGCGCACAGGAAACCGCCCATCATGATTTCGGCGTGGCGGAGATCGCTACGCTGGCCGCGGCGGCACCGACGGGCATGGGGGCGCTCCGCGCCCACATCCCGCCCTATCGGGCGCTGGCGCAGGACATGATTGAAGCCGCATCGCCGGTACTGCAGGTTTTCGGACTGTCGCCGGCGGACATCGGGCGCGAGCTCGATACCTCCCTCGACGAAGGCCACGCGGCATGAAGATTTCCGTGATCCTGCCGTTTCTGGATGAGCAGGCTGCGCTACCCGCGACGCTGGCCTGCCTTGCCGACGCGCGAACAGCGCAGAGCGACATCGAGGTGATTGCCGTGGACGGCGGAAGCCATGACGCGAGTGCATCGATACTGGCCCGCCATCAAGACATACAGTTGCTGGATGCACCACGCGGTCGAGCCGCGCAAATGAATGCCGGCGCCGCAGCAGCCACCGGCGACGTCCTGCTGTTCCTGCATGCCGACACCTGGCTCCCGGCCAATGCCTTTGCCGCGATCGTCGCTGCCGCGCGGGCGCCGGGCTTTGTGTACGGAGGATTTCGGCATCGCTTTTCGGGTTCCGACTGGCGCCTGGCGATGATATCTGCGCTGCACAATTTTCGGTGCCAGCATGCCCGCACCTTTTACGGTGACCAGGCGCTGTTCATCGCGCGCGACGCATTCATGCGCGCAGGCGGCTTCCCCGCCGTCCCCGCCGAGGACATCGCGCTGTCGCAGCAACTTCGCGCCCAGGCGCCGCCAGCTTTCCTGGCCGAGACGGTTGTGACCAGCTCGCGCAAGTTCGAGCAGATGGGCGTGTGGCGCAGCTTCGCGCGCATCATCGCCATCCTCGTGTGCCTCCGGTTGGGTCGCGCGGTGCCAGTCTCGTTCTTTGCGAACATTCGCTGATGGGCACCGGACACCAGGGCGCCCGGCCCGGTCACACGGTTGTCCATTGGCCATGATTCGTCTTTCCATTGATTGGCCATGATTCGCCTTTCCATTGTCGTCCCGGTGCTAGACGAAGAGGCCGTCCTGCGCACGACACTCGAGCGCCTGCAACCTTTGCGCACGAGCGGCCACGAGGTCATCGTCGTGGATGGAGGCAGTGACGATGCAAGCGCAGGCATGGCGCATTCGCTGGCAGACCGGGTACTCATTGCCACGCGCGGACGTGCCGCGCAGATGAATGCTGGGGCCGCTGCCGCGACAGGCGACGTCCTGCTGTTCCTGCACGCCGATTCGTGGCTCCCTCCTGCCCCGGTCGATGCGATCGCGCATGCGTTGTCGCTCGGCGCGCGCTGGGGCCGCTTCGACGTCACGATCGCCGGCCGTCCCGTCATTCTCAAGGTTGTTTCCTTCATGATGAATGCGCGCTCGCGCCTGACCGGCATCGCCACCGGTGATCAGGGGATTTTCGTCGACCGCGCAACGTTTCTCGAGGCCGGCGGCTATCGGGCGATCGACCTGTTCGAGGACATCGAACTGTCCCGGGTCCTGAAGCAGCGCGTCGGGCGCCCCGCATGCCTGCGTCCGCGCATCGTCACGTCCGGCCGACGCTGGGAACGCCACGGCCCGCTGCGGACGATCATGGCGATGTGGCGCCTGCGCCTTGCCTTTGCGCTGGGCGCCGACCCGGCCCGCCTCGCGCGCCGCTACTCGTAATGGCTTTGCCTGCGCCTCTACTGCAGATCTTCGCGCGCGAGCCGGTGGCCGGCGCCGTCAAGACACGCCTGGCGGCAGCGATCGGCGCAGCGCGCGCGGCTGCGATCTACCGCGAACTGACCGAAGTGACGTTGCAACATGCGCAACGCGCGCTGGCGCATGGCCATGTCGCCGCGGTCGAGCTCTGGTGCACGCCCAGCGCAGGTACGCCGTGGTTCAACGCCTGCGCGGCCACGGCCGCCGCCTCGCAGCATGTGCAAACCGACGGCGAACTCGGCGTGCGCATGCGCTCGGCCATCGCTGCAGGACTGACCCGCGCCGAGGGTGTGCTTCTGATCGGCACCGATTGCCCCGTGCTGGATGCCGCGGCGATCAACCGCGCCGCCGTCATGCTGGCCACCCATGATGCCGTACTGGGCCCCGCCGAGGATGGCGGCTTCGTGCTCGTTGGCGCGCGCGTTCCCGTGGGCTTCGATGGCGTCCGCATGAGCACCACGCATGCCGCGCGCGATACGCTGGATGGCTTGGCAAGGGCCGGCATCCGCTGCGGCATGTTGCCCGCGTCATGGGATGTCGACGAAGTGGCCGACCTCGAGCGCTGGCAGCAACTGCGCTGCGGACTGCCGGTGCCGGGGTCATAACCGTTACGCCAGCGTGCGACGTGCGAGCGTCCCGGGGGCAACGCCTTCTATTGCGGCGTGTTCGCCCTGCTGCCTTGATCGTGAACGATTGTCATGGCACCGTCATGCCTAACGTCCATAGGACGCCTGCGCCTCCGAACAGGATCATCTCGCCGCAGAACCGCTTGTAGCAGTACCCGACCCCGGGAACGATGCCCGGCGAATACCCGTTGTTGTTGAATGGCACCTTGTTCTCGAACTCGCCCGTGTAGCCGTGCAGCACGCCGGCGGCAAGCTTGACGTAGAACTCGGGCGCTTTCTCGATCGGGCGCCACAACAAGCCGCCAAAGACAAACTGCGAGGGCTGCCCGAAGGAATTGTCGAAGAACGACAGCCCGGCAAACCACTGG
>JANNKR010000204.1:0-12761 GCA_031396395.1 Betaproteobacteria bacterium | reverse complement strand
TACCGTGACCACCGGAGGCCGCGGCAGCAATTCGGCCGCCGCTGCGCCATGCGATTCGGCCAACAGTGAATCCGGATCGTCGAGCTTGGCCGCCGTCGCCTTGTGGCCCATTTCCTCCACGATGATCATCGCGGTTTCCTGGTCCAGCATCTGGTTGATCGTGACCATCGTGCCCATCTTCATCATCGCCTTGATGACTTCGGTGGCCTTGATCGACATCTTGTGGGCGAGTTCGGCGACGGTGAGCGTCTCGGGCACCGACACATCGCGGATCACGGGACCGCTGGCGCCGGCACCGGCATCTCCGCCGTCGTCGTCACGATGCCGTCCGCCGACCTTGGGTCCACGCCAGCCGGGCGTTGAGGCGCCAGCGGAGTCACCGCGCAACTTCAACGCGCGCCGACGTGCGGCTTCTTCCTGGAACACCTGGCCGGGTGCCTTCTTGGTGGCGCGATCGCGTTTTTCGCCCGGCTTGGCGGCGGGTCGGTGCAGCGTGCCCTCCGTGGCAACCTTGGCCCCGGGCGCGCTTGCCGTGGCGGCCTTGGCGACAGCTGCCGCTTCCGCAGCCGCCGTGGCCGCAGCCTCTTCGGCATCACGTTCCTTCTTCGTCTTGCGCGCGGATTCGAGCACCTGCCGTTCACGCAGTTCGTCGGTTTGCCGCTTCTGCAATGCCTGACCCTTGCGCGCTTCCTCCTCGCGCAATGCAATCTCCTTGGCCGACAGCACCGAGCCCGGCGCGGCGGGCTTCGCCGGCGCGGTGGGAGCGCCGGGCGCTGCCGGCGTCGGCTCGGCCTCGGGTTCGACCGCGACGACGGGGGCCGCGACGACCGGAGGCAACTCGGCTACGACCTCGACCGGTGCAATGATCGGTTCCTCCACCGGAGCGTCTGCCAGCGCTTCGGCCGGAGCCGCCACAGCCTCATCCTCACGGCGAACCAGCACGCGCTTCTTGCGTACCTCGACCTGAATCGTGCGCGACTTGCCCGTCGAGTCGGCGGCCTTGATCTCGGTGGTCTGCTTGCGCGTCAGCGTGATCCGCTTCTTGGGTTCCGCGGCAGCGCCGTGCTGCTTGCGCAGATAGTCGAGCAGGCGTGTCTTGTCCTGCTCCGTGAGCTTGTCGCCCTCTATCTTGCCTTCCACGCCGGCTGCCGTGAGCTGCTCCAGCAACGCACCTGCGGGCATCTTGAGTTCAGATGCGAATTGTTCGATGGTGGTTTGCGCCATGCCGATCTCCTGCGCGATTAGTTCGCGCCTTGCTTCATCGCACCGCTGCTGGCGGCGACTTCGGTTGCGGCTTCGGCTTCGAACCAGTGCGCGCGCGCCTTCATGATCAGGTCCTGCGCGCGCTCGGCTTCGATGCCGGTCAGTTCGGTGAGTTCATCCCCGGCCAGGTCCGCGAGCGCGTCGCGGGTCGTGATGCCGTTGGCGGCGAGCTTGCTGGCAATCTCGGTGTCCATGCCCTCGAGGTTCAGCATCGCTTCCTCGACGTTTTCCACCGATTCCTCACGGACGATCGCTTCCGTCAGCAGGGCATTGCGCGCGCGGCTGCGCAATTCGTTGACGGTGTCCTCGTCGAAGGACTCGATCTCCATCATCTCGGTGATCGGGACATAGGCCACTTCCTCGAGCGAGGTGAAACCCTCCCCGATCAGGATATCGGCCACTTCCTCGTCGACGTCGAGTTTCTCGATGAAGAGACTGCGCAGGCGCCCGGATTCGCTCTCGGATTTTTGCGCCGACTCCTCGACGCTCATCAGGTTCAGCTGCCAGCCGGTGAGTTCGGACGCCAGCCTTACGTTCTGCCCGCTGCGGCCGATGGCAATCGCGAGGTTCTCCTCATCGACCACCACGTCCATCGCGTGCTTGTCCTCGTCGACCAGGATGCTCTGCACTTCGGCCGGGGCCAGTGCATTGATGACGAACTTGGCTGGATCTTCGGAGAACAGGATGATGTCGACGCGCTCGCCGGCCAACTCATTGGTCACCGCCGTAACCCGGGAACCCCGCATGCCGATGCAGGTGCCCTGCGGATCGAGGCGCGGGTCGTTCGACTTGACGGCGATCTTGGCGCGAATGCCGGGGTCGCGGGCGGCCGCCCGAATCTCGATCAGACCCTCCTCGATTTCGGGCACTTCGAGTTCGAAGAGGCGCATCAGGAACTCGGGCGCGATCCGCGACAGGATCAGCTGCGGACCTTTCGCGGTACGGTCGACCTTCATGACATAGGCGCGCATCCGGTCGCCCACCCGCAGCATTTCCTTCTGGATCAGCTGGTCGCGCGGGATCACCCCTTCGATGCGGCCCGACTCGACGATGATGTTGCCGCGCTCGATGCGCTTGACGGTCCCCGTCAGGAGGTTGTCTTCGCGCTCGAGGAAGTCGTTGAGGATCTGCTCGCGCTCGGCGTCGCGGATCTTCTGCAGGATCACCTGCTTCGCCGCCTGCGCGCCGATTCGGCCGAACTCCACCGGCTCGAGCGGCTCCTCGACGACATCGCCCAGCTTCAGCGCGGGGTCGCGTTCGATGGCGTCCGTGATCGCCAGTTGGTGCGCGGGCTCCTCGTGCTCCTCGTCCGGCACCACCGTCCAGCGACGGAATGCATCGTAATCGCCGGTTTCACGGTCGATGGAGACGCGGGCGTCGATTTCCACGGACGGGAACCGTTTCTTGGTGGCCGACGCAAGCGCCGACTCCAGCGCCACGAAAACGATTTCCTTGGGCACGTTCTTTTCACGCGCCAGGGCGTCTACCAGGAGCAGCAGTTCGCGGTTCATTTGGTCTTTCTCCACTCGATCTTCGGTACAAGTCGTGCGCGCGCGATCGTCGTGATCGGTATGGCGCGGACACCCTGTGGACCTTCCAGCAGCACGTTGTCGCCGTCGACCCCGCGCACGATGCCCTTGAGCTTGCGCGTGCCATCGGTAAGGTCGTGCAGGTTGATCTGCGCCTCCTCGCCGGCAAAACGCGTGAAATCGGCCAATTTGGTGAGCGGCCGGTCCACGCCCGGGGACGACACCTCAAGCCTGCCGTATTCGACGTTCTCGACCGTGAACAGGTGCGTCAGCTGGTCGCTGACGCGCGCGCAGTCGTCAACGACCACGCCGTCCGGCTTGTCGATGAAAACCCGGACGAGCGGGCCCTTGCCCGCGATTTCCCAGGCCACGAGTTCGTATCCGAGCGCCGGAACCGTCTGTTCCAGGAGTTCACCCAGCTGCTTACCCATCGGCACGTCGTCGTTGCTCCGTTTCGGTCGATTGCGCATGGCGGGAACGAAACCCGACACACAAAAAAAAATGGGCTGCGACCAGCCCATTTATTGCTTTTTTCTACTGCTTGCAGTCCGCGATTATAGCAGTAAACGTGCCGTTTTCCCACAGCAACCCGGCTTTCCGCCCTTCCGGCCCCCCCGCGGGGTTTCCCGGTGGGCGCCGCCCCGATTCGAATGGCCGGGTACGGCTTGTGCGGACCACCGATCTTGCTGCAACCCGTGCGCGCGCTGGCGGTTTGCCCGCCCCCGGACCGGCCCCGGAAAGCTACACTCCCAGTGTTGCCCCAGCGGCCCACCTTAACTGCCACGACCATGCCCGAACCCATGCTGATCGCCCGCCACGGCGATATTGAATGCCTGCTCCTGCCGGGGCTCTCGAACCGGCACGGCCTGATCACCGGGGCTACCGGCACCGGCAAGACCGTCACCCTGCAGGTCATTGCCGAGCGCCTGTCCGCAATCGGGGTACCGACCTTCATGGCCGACGTCAAGGGCGACCTGGCCGGCCTTGCCCAGGCGGGCAAGGCCTCGCCCAAGCTGGTGGAGCGGTTGACGATGCTGGGGGTGGATGCCCCGACCTTTGCCGGCTGTCCGGTCACGTTCTGGGACCTCTACGGCGAACAGGGCCACCCGGTGCGCGCAACGGTCTCGGACCTGGGGCCCCTGCTACTCGGCCGAATCCTCAATCTCAACGACACGCAGGAAGGCGTTCTGACGCTGGCCTTCAAGATTGCGGACGACGCCGGACTGCTGCTGCTCGACTTGAAGGACCTGCGGGCGCTGCTGCAGCACATCGGCGACAACGCGCGCGACTACCAGACCAATTACGGCAACGTATCGGCGGCCTCGATCGGGGCCATCCAGCGTGGGCTGCTGACCCTCGAGCAGCAAGGGGCGGATCGACTGCTGGGTGAACCGATGCTCGACGTCGACGATCTGCTGCAGACCGTCGACGGCAAGGGGGTGATCAACATCCTGGCCGCCGACAAGCTCATGCAATCGCCCAAGGTCTATTCGACCATGCTCCTCTGGCTGTTGTCGGAGCTGTACGAGCGGCTGCCGGAAGTGGGCGACCCGGAGAAGCCGAAACTGGTGTTTTTTTTCGACGAGGCGCACTTGTTGTTCAGCGAGGCGCCGAAATCGCTGCTGGAAAAGATCGAACAGATCGTCCGGCTTGTCCGCTCCAAGGGTGTCGGCGTGTTCTTCGTCACGCAAAATCCGCTGGATGTCCCCGACACGGTGCTGGGACAGCTCGGCAATCGCGTGCAGCACGCGCTGCGGGCGTTCACGCCGCGCGACCAGAAGGCCGTGAAATCCGCGGCCGAAACGATGCGAGCCAACCCCAGGTTCAAGACCGAAGCCGCGATCACCGAACTGGGGGTAGGCGAGGCGCTGGTGTCATTCCTGGACGTCAAGGGACGCCCGCAGGTCACCGAGCGCGTGTACATCCTGCCCCCGGCCAGCCGGATCGGACCCCTGACCCCGGAAGAGCGCAAGGCGGTCATTGCCACTTCGCCGGTCGCCGGCATCTACGACAAGTCGGTCGAGCGCGAGTCGGCATACGAAAAGCTGAGCGCGCGCGTGGAAGCCGCGGCGGGCGCGCCGGCGGCACCCGGCACCCCTGCGTCGGGCAAGGCAGGCGGCGGCGTGATGGGCGGCCTCTCCGACATCCTGTTCGGGTCGACGGGGCCGCGCGGAGGCAAGCATGACGGTATGATCGACCTTGCCGCCAAGAGTGCAGCACGGTCGGTGGGGTCGTCCATCGCACGCGAACTCACCCGCGGGATTCTGGGCTCACTGCTCGGCAAGAAGCGCTGAGGCGAACGCCCCGATATACGCGATCGCGCAACCAACCACGCAACCGCGCGGTCCAACGGCCTCCCCGACCTCCGGAATCGCAGCATGCACCCCACGCCAGCCGACCCCGAATCAAGCCTCGCAGTCCCGCGGCGCCGGACCCTTCTCGCCGCACTCGCGCTGGGCAGCGCCGGGCTCATCGCCTCGCGTGTTCCTGCATTCGCGGCCGACCCCGTCCGGGCAGTGACGCCCGCGGTATCGCTCGGCCCCTTCTACCCCGCGCAAAAGCCGGCCGACAGCGACGCCGACCTGACGGTCGTCGCCGGCCGCACGCAACGCGCGTCCGGAACGGTCCTGTACACCTCGGGCCGCGTGCTCGGCCTGCAGGGACGGCCACTGCGCGATGCTACGATCGAAGTCTGGCAGGCCAACGCGTTTGGCCGCTATCACCATCCTGGCGATTCCGACGCGTCTGGGCCCCTCGACCCGAATTTCCAGGCCTATGGTCGCCTCGTCACCGATGCGGAAGGCCATTACCGCATCAAGACAATCAAGCCGCCGCGCTACGCCGGACGCACACCGCACCTGCATTTCAACGTGTCCAGCGGCCGCACCCGGCTTACCACGCAGATGTTCTTCGAGGGCGATCCCGGCAACGACGGCGACTTCCTCTACCGCAATCTTGCCGCGGACGATCGCCGCGCCGCCACCGGTCGCTTCGCCGACCGCGCACCGGGCATGGAAACCGACGCTGTGGTCACCACCTGGGACATCGTGCTGCGCGCGTGACGCGCCGCGCTTCGCGATGCCTGTCCGAGGCGGCGGGGCATCCGTTCGCGATCCGTGCATCGGAAGGCCGATTATTCGGGTAGATTTTCGCGGGGCGTTGGCATAGTCTTGCATGACGCGGCAGGCATCCTTGCCTGCCCACCTTGATCGACCGTTCGTCATGATGCAATGGATCATCCCGACCGTGCTCTCTGCGTGGTTCGCGTTGGCGAGCGCACCGGCCGTGGCTCAGGGCTTCAAGTTTTCCAATCCGGAGCCCGCGCCGCCCCCTGCCGACGCGGGGCGCAGCGACCGCATTGCCTACGATCTGTCGACGCCTTGCCGGGCCGAGATCAAGGGCAAGAAGATCATGATCATCATCGGCGAGGAGCGCAGCAACGGCTACATTTTCGCCCAGCAGCAAAACTTCGGGCCACTGTTCGACGCCATCAACGTGCGCCTGCGGGCCGTTGGACTGCGCACGTTCACGCCGGAGGAGATCCGGGCGCAGATCGCGCAGGCCGAGATCGACGCATACTTCAAGAACAACCCGGACGCCGCGCTCTCGGCGGCCAGGCGACTGGGGGCCAGTTTCGTGTTGCGCGGGCTCATTTCCTCGCAAGCGAGCCGCAACCCGATCATTCCCGTTAATCAGGTCACGGTGAGCATGAATTTCACCCTGTCCGCCAGCAATGGGCAGATCGTCTCCAGCGTTGGCGCGGACGGGGCGTCGTTTGCCGGCGCGAACCTGGCCGCAATGGCGCTTACGCTGGTGAACGAGCAGGCCACTGAAGTGGTGGCGCGGCTGTATGGGGACTACTGCCGCAATGCAGCGCTAAACGCACCGCCGGCCAAGGGCAAGAAGTAGCGCCCGTGCCTGGTCAACGCCTCACTGTCGGAGACACGCAAATGCACACCATCCATCGGCTTTCCTCGCTGTCCATCGCACTCGGCGTGGCATTCACCTTTGCGGGCACCTCGGCCACAGCGCAACCCCGGTACGAGAGCGCCGCGCCGACGGCCGGCGGCAAGACCTCGCAGCAGGCCAACCAGACCGCCGACAAGACGGTCTACCAGGCAGTCGACTACGCGAACAAGAACAAGCGAGGTCCTGCGCTGGTCGTGATCCCGGGCGAGATCAAGAGCAGCAACGCCACGTTCCTGCAAAAATTTACCGCGAACAACATCGCGGACTTCGGCGAACTCGAATTGTCGAACGCCAACTTCCAGGTGCTCGAGCGCTCAAACCTCGGCCCGGTGCTCAATGAATTCACGCTGGCCTACAACCTGGGCGATCCGCAGGCGGCGCGCAAGTACCTCGCCATGGGCAAACTGAAGACGACCAAGTACGTCGTCAAGTTCGACATCCTGAAAACCGAGCAGGTGGCCTCCGCGCAGGAAAGCTTCGACGGCAAGACGCTGGGCCAGATGGCCGGCCTCATTGGCATCTTCAGCGGCTCGCGCGGCGGCGCCGCGGCCGGTACGGCGGGTGGCGTGGCACTGGGCTCGGTGCACAGCGGGGAGGCCACCAGCGTGTGGGTGATCGGCATGCGTTACAAGATCATCAATGCCGAGACCACCGAGCAGCTCGCGCAGGGCTACACCGAGGAAAAGATGGAAGTCGGCGCCACCTCCAGCGGCGCGCTGGGCGTCAACAGTGCGCAGCAGGGCGGCGCCGGGCTCGATACGATGGTGCAGCGACTGATCCAGAAATCGGTATGGGAAATCGACAGCAAGTACAAGTGAACGATGGCTTGACTTGAACCACGGCGCCGGCCACTTTGCCGGCGTCGCTGCTTTCGGCAGGCAACCCGTCGCTGTCAGTGCTGTTCGTTGCAGGAGTGGTCGCCATGGTGGAGTTCACGAAGCTCGGCAAGTACGAGATCCGCAAGGAACTGGGGCGTGGCGCGATGGGCGTGGTGTACGAGGCCTTCGATCCACTGATCGAACGCGTCGTCGCGCTGAAGACCATCCGGCCGGACCAGCTGTCCGGCATCAATGCGCAGGAATTTCTCGCGCGGTTTCGCCGCGAGGCGCAGGCCGCGGGCCGGCTCACGCATCCTTGCATCGTCGCCATCTATGACTTCGGCGAAGACGCGGGCGTCTGGTACATCGCGATGGAACTGGTCAAGGGTCGTGAGCTGAAGGAATACTTCGATGCCAACGAACGCTTCACCACGGCGGACACGGTCCGCATCCTCGCGCAGGTGCTGACCGCACTTGGTTACTCGCACAAAATGGGCGTTGTCCATCGCGACATCAAGCCATCCAACATCTTCATCGTCGCCGACGGCACGGCCAAGGTCGCCGATTTCGGCATCGCGCATGTTGAATCCTCCGAGCTCACGCAAGCCGGCACGGTGCTGGGAACGCCGGCCTACATGTCGCCGGAACAGATCCTGGGCCTGCCGATCGACGGTCGCTCCGACCTCTTTTCGGTCGGCGTGATTCTTTATCAGTTCCTGACCGGCGAACGACCCTTCAGCGGGAATGCCACGACCACGATGCGCAAGGTACTGGAAGAAGATCCGCTGCCGCCATCGCGATTCAACGTACAGGTTCCCGGTGCATTGGATTCGGTGGTGCGGCGCGCACTGGCCAAGAAGGCGGATGAGCGTTTCCAGTCGGCGGAAGAATTTGCGTCCGCACTGACCAACGCGGCGCATGCGGAGCGCGAGCATTCGGGCGAGACCACGCTGATGCCGCCGCCGGCCAATGCGCCGCGGCAGGCAGGTGGCGCATCCACCATGTCCAGCAGTGCCGGCATGTCCAACGCCGGCAAGCCGGTTGGCATTGCGTCTACCAAGACCGCAGCATCTTCGCGCACGCCACGCTACGCTATCGGCGCGGTACTGGGTGTTGTCGTCGTCGCGGCGCTCTGGTTCGGGCTGCAGGGTCGCGGCGGCGCGCCTGCCATGCCGCAACTTGCCAGCACCGGACCCTCTGCCAGCGGTACACCACCGCCTGCGTCAACGGGCGGTGCAGCCGGTGCCAATCCTGGATCACTGGCGGGAGCAGCGCCGGCGGTGCCCGTCGCTGCAACGCCCGTGAGCTATCCGGCCGGCACGATCGTCATCTCCGCCGTCGGCCTGGTCGATCCCAGCCAACCGCGTTACCAGGCCGACAATGCGCTGATGCAGGCCGACCTGCGCGCCGATTCGCGCGGACAGCTGGTCGAGAAAGCAGTGGGCATGCTCGTCGAGAGCGGCTCGGTCGGCAAGAACTACGCGATGCTGCGCGACCAGATCCTGTCGAAGAGCGGCGACTTCGTCACCACCGTCGTGCGCGAGAGCGCACCGCAAACCGGCAAGGACGGATTGGTGTCGTTGACGACCGAAGCGGTGGTCAATGTCAGGGCCGTGCAGAAATCGCTGAACGAAATGTCGCGCAATGAGCGCGTCGAACTGATCCGCGCCAGCGGCGACCCGCGCGTTGCAGTGCGCATTGCAACCCGCGATGCCGACGTCCCCGATGGTCCCGCGCAGCCCTCGCCTGCCGCGGAGAACATCCTCAAGGAGCGCATCAAGTCCTTTGGCTTCCGCGTCTGGTCCGAGGAGACGATGCGCAAGGACGACCCCAAAGCGGGACCGGATTTCGTCGTCGACGGCGAAGCGAAGATCAAGCGCCTGTCGATGAAGCTGGCGGCGTCCGGCGTCGTGGTCACCAAGTACGCGCTCAATGGCTGGACGATCAAGGTGACCGATCGCGCCACGGGGGAGGAAATCTACTTCAACACCAAGCTGCCCGCCGGCGAGGGCAGCTGGGCCAGCGAGGAGCAGGCACTGTCCGCGATCGGCACCAGGATCGCCAGTGAATTTTCGCGCGACTTCTTCCTGCAGCATGTAGTCAATGCAGGGCGCAAGGTGGTGCTGAAGGTCGACGGCCTCCCACCCGCGGTCACCGACGACGTGCTGCGGCGCGAACTGGTGGCGATGCCGTCGGTACTGAACATCGCATTGTCCACGCGTCCGCATACCTTCGACCTGCAACTCGCTGGCAGCGGACCCGCGCCGGACCTGCTGGCGCTCGGTGTCCTGAAGCCGCTCAATGCCAAGCTGGGACAAGCCTGCTTCACGATGGGCGCCACCGCGGGCAACGAGGTCAGCATCCTGTTCGACGCCAAATGCAACGACCCTGTCGTTCTGGGAAAGCTCGAGACCAATCCGCCCGCGGCACTCTATGGGGCGCCGCCGGTCCGGCAGAAGGATGTCGTCAAGAATCCGGAAACGCTGAAAAAGCTGATGATCTGATCGATGGCTAACACGTCCGTACCAGTTCGGCCCGCCACGACGGCGGCATACCGATGAACGTGCCGACACCCGTTGCCTTCATTGGCCACGGCAGTCCGATGAATGCCCTCGAGAGCAATCGCCACACGCTGGCCTGGCAGGCTTTCGGCCAATCGATGCCGAAGCCGCGCGCGGTTCTGGCGATTTCCGCGCATTGGTACGTGCCCGGCATCGCGGTCACCGCGATGGCCAGGCCACCGACCATTCATGATTTCGGCGGCTTTCCGCCGGCGCTGCATGCCTTCGACTACCCTGCGCCTGGTGACCCCGCGCTGGCGCGACGTCTGCGGACGTTGCTGTCGCCGCTCGAGGTCCGGCTCGACGAAGAATGGGGACTCGATCACGGCACATGGTCGGTGCTGGCGCATGTGTATCCGGACGCCGATGTGCCGGTCGTGCAATTGGCCATCGACCGCACCCAGCCGCCACAATTTCATTACGATCTCGGACGGCGACTGGCGCCCCTGCGTGACGAAGGCGTGCTGATCGCCGGCTTCGGCAACATCGTGCACAACCTGAGCCTGATCCAATGGGGCGGCAACGGTGCGCCGACGCCTTGGGCGGGACAATTCAATGATGCCGTGCGCGCGGATTTGGAACGTGGCGAACATGCAGCGATGGTCGACTATAGCGCGATGGGCGAACCGGCGCGGTTGTCTGTGCCCACGCCGGAGCATTACCTTCCCGCGCTCTACATTGCCGGCGCGCAACGCCCGGGTGACACGGTTGCAATCATCACCGACGGCATTGAAATGGGCTCGGTCAGCATGCTATCGTGGGTCGCGGCCGCTGCGGCGTGATGGCGCCGCCCCGTGCGCTTGGAACTACGTTCCGTCTGCTCAGTTGGTCGGCGGACGCTCCCGTGCCGGGACACGTGACTCCAGGGATGGCGGCGTATACGTGGGATTGAAGGTGCAACCCAGACCCGCCCCGAACATCGCCGCCGCGGCAGGGCATGCCTCTGCAATGCTGAGCGCCGTGGGCTTCTGGCCGGCGACGACCCACTGTGTAAGTGACGACAGCAAGGCGATGTAGGTGGCGTCGCTGATGTAGCTGTGCGATTCGGCCGCACTGACGTAGGTCTGAACAAGCCGATCAGATGTCCCCGCCTGCTGCATCAAGGTCTTGAAGTGGGCGTCGAGTTCGACAAAGGCCGTCGGGTCGTTGATCCACTTGACCGAGACCACGGGCACCGGGATGCGGCCCGCGTAGTCGGTGTCTTCGGCGAACTTCGAAAATGACGTGGTGTCCGCTTTGAAGCGCTGCACGTTTGCGTTCAGTGCGGCGTCATCCTTCGATCCGGTGTAGTTGGCGCCGGTGTTGCCGAAGGGGCTGCCGGCGTGGCGCTGGCTGATGTCCTGGTAGTGACGGGTGCCCCAGGCCAGGTGGCTCACGATCTGGTTTTCCGCAATCCTGACCACATTGACGATCGTGGCGACTTTTGCCGCCTGCTCGGGCGTTCGCTCGGCCGCCGGGCGATTCAGCGCGAGGCATTCGTTTACGCGCGTGGTGAGGTTCGCATTGGTAGGCGCGGTGACCCCTGCGGGGAAGCCAATGTTGAGGGCGTACTGGGTTTCAGTCGGGCGAGGATGGTTATTGCAGAGGAGTTGGTAGATCGCCCGAAGGTCCGTACGGAAATCGTATGAACGGGTTCCCCCGGCAATCACGCCGGCGCTGAGCAACACGGCATCGTAGGGCTGTTCGCCGACCGAGTCCCGGGTGTAGGTCTCCGCGGCCTTGGCGGCGACGCTGGCCCCCCAGGATTGCCCGTGCAGGATGGTCATATTGGGCCGGCTGATAAACGTGCGGAAGATGCCACGCAGCCGCTCGGTGTCTTCGGCTGCGCGACGCACCTCAACACCCGGCCGGAATGCCGTGCCTGCCAAGGCATATCCTGCCCTGACCATGATGTCCCACCGATCAAGGACCTCCGAGGCGCGGTCCGCGTTGGCGTTGAGGTCGGGCCCACCATGTGCGTGCAGCAGCAGGCGACCGTTCCAGTTCGGTGGTACGGCGATGATGTAGTCCGAACCTTTGGAATTCGTTCCCGTGTAGCACACCGTGTTCACCGGCACATCAACCGAAAGCGCCGCACCGGTGGAGTCCTTCGTCGGACAGGCTACCTTTATGGGGGCGACCTCGGGGGCTGTGGCCGGACCGCTGAGCACCGGTCCATCGCTGTCATTGCAGGCAACGACAGCAGCTGCGGCTGACACGATAGCCAGCGTGCGCAAGGCGCGGGAGACGTTCAGGTTTGTCATTTCAAGTCTCCTGTCGTGATTCGATGCTGCGACTCTAGATAGGACGACTTGAAACGTCAAATATGTTGAGTGTGCCCCTCCGATACTTTTTTCATATGGACTTTGGGCGCTTGCGTTACGTTGCAGCCGTCGCGGAGTTTGAACACATCACGCGTGCAGCGGAACCACTGGGCATGCAGCAACTGACGATGTCACAGGCGCCTGCTCGAGAAGGAGGTCAGTGTCGACCTGCGGTAGCATCCACAAAGCAAAACGCCCCGCTCAGGTATGAGCGGGGCGTTGTGCTTGAAGGGTGCCTGACGATGACCTACTTTCGCACGGGAACTCCGTACTATCATCGGCGTACTGCCGTTTCACGGTCCTGTTCGGGATGGGAAG
>JANNKR010000185.1:0-3960 GCA_031396395.1 Betaproteobacteria bacterium | reverse complement strand
CCGAGCGCGGCGGACATCACCTCATCGCCTGAGCGCGAGGCCGGAGACAGCGAACCTGCGAGGCTGAAGCCTCGCCTACAATGCCCACAATGCCGACGTTGCTTCCCTTGACATTGCTCTACGCATGCGCCGCCATCGTGGTGGCGCTACCCGTGTTCGCGGCCGCGCCCTCCACCGTGTTCATCGAACAGATGACCTCGCCGGAAGTGGCCGCGGCAATCCGCGCCGGCAAGACCACGATCATCGTGCCCATCGGCGGCACCGAGCAGAACGGCCCGCACATGGCGCTGGGCAAGCACAATCGTCGTGCGGCTGTACTCGCCGAGAAAATTGCACTCAGGCTCGGGAATGCGCTGGTGGCGCCGGTGATGGCCTATGTGCCGGAGGGTTTGCTGGTGCCGCCATCGGGGCACATGCGTTTCCCCGGCACGATCACCGTACCCGCCGTTGCGTATCGACAGATCCTCGATTCCGCGGCACGCAGCTTCAAGCTGCACGGCTTCCAGGACATCGTGTTCCTCGGCGATTCCGGCGACTACCAGGGCGACAACCGTACCGTGGCGCTGGCGCTATCGCGCGAGTGGGCGGCAACATCCGTGCGGGCGCATGCGATTCGCGAATACTATGACGTGCCCACCGTATGGTTTGCGCAGCAGCTCGCCAGTCGCGGCTTCGCCGAGGCCGAGATCGGCCGCCACGCGGGCCTGCCCGACACCTCGCTTACGCTGGCGTTGGCGCCCGATCTCGTACGCACCGACGTCATGCGCGATAGCGCGCCGCCGCCCACCTCCGGCGTCACCGGCGATCCGCGCCGCGCCACCGCCGAACTGGGCCAGATCGCCGTCGACGCTATCGTCGCGCAAACCGTTGCGGCCATCCAGAAGGCCACCCGCAGACCCTGACTTTCTTCGCGGCCGGGCAGGGTTCGATGGGGCAATCGACTAAAATGAAGGGATTCGCAGGCGACTGTCGGCGTCAGGATGCACGATGCCCGCCATCCCCTTGCGATCAACGGTCATCGTTGCCCTGAAAATCTGCGCTGGAGCCCTGTTGATGTCGCTCGCCCTTGCCCGCATTGCCGCCGCCACCCTTTTCGCCGTCGCCGGCACTGCGCTCGCCCAGAGCGCCGCGCCACCGGCCATGCCGCCGGCGGTTGTCACCGTTCCCGGCATGCCGCCGGCCCTCGATCCGGCCAACCTGTACAGCGAAACGACCGCGACCAAGTTGAGCCCGGCAGTCGCCGGCGATCTGGCGCGCGTCTACGTGCCGCATGTCCAGTCCAATGACGTGTACGTGATCGATCCGGCCACCTTCACGGTCGTCGGCAAGTTCAAGGTCGGGCTCAATCCGCAGCACGTGGTGCCGTCTTGGGACCTGCGCACGCTGTGGGTGGCGAACAACGCGGAGAACACGACCAAGGGCAGCGTGATCCCGGTCGACCCGAAGACGGGCAAGCCCGGGAAGGCGATCCCCGTGGATGACCCGTACAACATGTATTTTTCGCCCGATGGCAAGTCGGCCATTATCGTCGCGGAGGCGTTGAAGCGCCTCGACTTCCGCGACCCGAAGACGATGCAGCTCCAATACTCGATCGACGTGCCGAAGTGCGCAGGCATCAATCACGCCGACTTTTCCATCGACGGCCGGCTTGCCATCTTCACCTGCGAATTTAGCGGCACGGTCGCCAAGATCGACCTCGTCAACCGCAAGGTGCTGGGCTATACGCAGGTGATCCAGCCGGGACGCCCAACCAAGATCGTCAAGGGACCGGACGGCAAGGACGAGGTCATCTGCACGACGTGGAAGGGGATGCCCCAGGACATCCGGGCCTCGCCCGACGGCAAGCTCTTCTATGTTGCGGACATGATGGCTGACGGCATTCACGTCGTGGACCTCGAGACGTTTCGCCAGGTCGGCTTCATCGAGACGGGCAAGGGCACCCACGGACTGTACCCCAGCCGCGACGGCAGGAAACTCTATGTGGCCAACCGCGGCTCCAACAAGATCCACGGCAAGGCCGGCGGCAAGGGCAGTGTTTCGGTGCTTGACTTCGCCACGCAGAAAGTGGTCGCGAACTGGCCGATCCCGGGCGGCGGCAGTCCCGACATGGGCAACGTGAGCGCCGACGGCAAGTGGCTGTGGCTATCGGGTCGCTATGATCACGTCGTGTATGCGTTCAACACCGACAGCGGTGAAGTGAAGGTCATTCCCGTCGGCAAGGAACCCCACGGTCTCACCGTGTGGCCGCAGCCGGGACGCTACTCGCTGGGGCACACCGGCAACCTGCGCTGACCCTTTTTTAACCGACCCTGACCCCTTTTTTTGGGATCTGCGTCGTCCCGCCCATGTACGGGCGCAGGACTTCGGGCACTTCCACGGAGCCATCGGCGCGCTGGTAGTTCTCGAGCACGGCGACCAGCGTGCGACCCACGGCAAGGCCCGAGCCGTTCAACGTGTGCACGAGTTCGGGCTTGCCCTGCGCGTTGCGAAAACGCGCCTGCATGCGCCGCGCCTGAAACGCCTCGCAGTTGGAACAGGACGAGATTTCGCGATAGGCGTTCTGGCCGGGCAGCCACACTTCGAGGTCGTAGGTCTTGGCCGCGGCGAAGCCGATGTCGCCCGTGCACAGCGCGACCACCCGGTACGCAAGACCGAGTCGCTGCAGGATCGCCTCCGCGTGACCGGTCATTTCCTCCAGCGCGTCGTACGAGCGCTCCGGGTGCACGATCTGCACCATCTCGACCTTGTCGAATTGATGCTGCCGGATCATGCCGCGCGTGTCCTTGCCGTAGCTGCCGGCCTCGGAGCGAAAGCACGGCGAGTGTGCCGTGAGCCTGATGGGCAACGCATCGGCAGCAAGAATCTCGTCGCGGACGGAATTGGTCAGCGTGATCTCGGCGGTGGAGATGAGGTAGAGCCGCTCGCCGTCGCCTTCCGCGCCGCCTTTGGTCACGGCGAACATGTCAGCCTCGAACTTCGGCAGCTGCGTGGTGCCGATCAGCGCATCGGCGTTGACGATGTACGGCGTGTAGCACTCGGTGTAGCCATGCTCGCGCGTATGCGTATCGAGCATGAACTGGGCGAGCGCACGATGCAGCCGCGCGAGGTCGCCGCGCAGGAACGTGAAGCGCGAGCCCGAGATCCTGGCCGCCGTGGCGAAATCGAGAAGACCCAGGCCTTCGCCCACGTCGGTGTGGTCGAGCGGCTTGAACGGAAATTCGGGCGGCGTGCCCCAGCGGCGGACTTCGACGTTGTCGGCTTCCGATTTTCCTTCAGGCGTGGTGGCGTGCGTGAGGTTGGGCAAGTCGAGCAGAAAGTCCCGCTGCGCGCCCTGCACGGCGTCCAGTTCGCCTTCAAGGCGCTTTACCTCGTCGCCCAGCCCGGCCACCTGCGCCAGCAGCGGCGCCGCATCCAGCCCCTTGCCTTTGGCGATGCCGATTTCCTTCGACGCGGCGTTGCGCCTGGCCTGCAGTTCCTGCGTGCGCACCTGGATGTCCCGGCGGCGCGCCTCGCCCGCCTCAAAGGCTGCGGTGTCGAGGACAAGGCCGCGCTTGGCCAGTCCCGCCGCCACTGCCGCGAGGTCCGTGCGAAACAAATTGATATCAATCATTCATCAATTCTATCAGAGGGTTGCATGCCCTCAGCGCGACGCTACTCCGTGGAATCGCTGTCGCGTGTGCGCAACGCGGCCAGGCGCTCCCGGATGCGCGCCTCGAGGCCACGCTCGGTCGGCGCATAGAACTGTTGCGACGCCATGTCGTCGGGCAGGTAGGTCTCGCCCGCCGCGTAGGCGCCCTCCTCGTCATGGGCGTAGCGGTACCCCTCGCCGAAGCCCATCGACTTCATCATCTTCGTCGGCGCATTGCGCAGTCGCATCGGCACGGGCCGCGAACCATCGCCGGCAATGAAGGACCGCGCCGCGCCGTAGGCCATGTATGCCGCATTGGATTTCGGCGCGAC
>JANNKR010000150.1:0-11696 GCA_031396395.1 Betaproteobacteria bacterium | reverse complement strand
CCAGAAGTCCACCCCCCCACGCGCTCCCCCCGCTTATCCCGGCGATGCTGAACCAGAAGTCCGCCCCACGCGCGGCCCCCCTGGTCGCGGCGATGCTGAAACACAAGCACGCCCGATGTCCGACCCACCGCTCACTGCGGTGGTGCTTATCCAGAGCGAAACAAAGGCCAGACCCGAATTCGCGTCTGGCCCCAGTGTTGAGCTGCCCCTCAGAACGGGATGTCGTCGTCGAAATCGTCGACGTTTTTCTTGGCGCCGCCCGCGGGCTTGCCGCCACCGCCGGCAGGCGCGCTGCTTTCGCGCCGCCCGCCACCGGCTGCTGGCGCCGAGAACTCGGCGTCACCGCCGCCACCTTCGCGCGCACCTCCGATCAGCTGCATCCGGTCGCCGACGATTTCCGTCGAGTACTTTTCGACGCCGTCCTTGTCCGTGTATTTCTTGGTCTGCAGGCGCCCCTCGATGTAGACCGAGCGGCCCTTTTTCAGGTATTCGCCGGCAATTTCCGCCGTGCGGCCGAACAGCACCACGCGATGCCACTCCGTCTTTTCCTGCTTTTCGCCGGATTTGTCCTTCCATGTTTCGGACGTGGCGATGTTGAGGTTGCAGACCGCGTCGCCACCCGTGGTGTAGCGGGTTTCCGGATCGCGACCCAGGTTGCCGAGCAGAATCACTTTGTTGACCGAGGCCATGTTCAGGTTTCTCCCATCGAGTAGTTGGTACGGAAGCGGGCCGCCGGCGCAGCCATGGTGGCCGAAGCGGCGAGCCACACCAGCGTGAGGCCCACGCCCAGAATGAACACCGACGTGCCGCCCGCGTGTTGCGAAAGATAGCCTGCTGCGGTGGCGCCCACGAACGCGCCGAGGAACTGCATGCTTGCATTGACGCCAACCGCGGCGCCGCGCGCATTTTCGGGCGCGCACTTCGACACCAGCGACGGCAACATGGCTTCGAGCAGGTTGAGCGCGGTGAAGAACAATGTGAGCGCCACCACCATGCCGGCAAGCGAATGCAGCGTCAGCGCCAGCGCCACCTGCGCGGCACCGAGCGCGGCCACGGCGCCCACCAGCAGCGGCTTGCCGCGGCCCTGCCGGTCCACCTGCCGAACGAACGGCAGCATCAGGACGATGGAGGCGACCAGCACCGGCAGGTAGACCACCCAGTGGCGGTCGCCGGCGAGACCCAGATTGACCAATGCAAACGGAACCTGCGCGAAGAGCGCCATCAGCACGGCATGCAGCGCAAAGGTGCCGTAGTTGAGGCGCAGCAACTGCGCGTCGGCGAGTACGCGGCGGAGCTGCGCCGCGCCGGCCTCGCGCTCGACCCTGGCCAGGCCGGGGTCCGGGACCGCGAACCGCACCACGGCGATGGCGCCGACGGCGAGGATGCCCGTGAGCGCGAAGATGCCAGGCACGCCGATGGCCGCCTTCAGCAACGGGCCGGCCACCAGCGACAGCGCAAACGTGAGCGCGATGGTGATGCCGATGATGGCCATGGCGCGCGTGCGCACCGCGTCGCGGGTGAGATCGGCGGTAAGCGCGATGACCGCGGCGGAAATGGCGCCGGCACCCTGCAGGCAGCGGCCGACGATGACCCACTCGATCGTGTTGGCCACCGCGGCGACGAAACTGCCCACGGCAAAGATGGCGAGCCCGGCATAGATCACGGGTTTGCGGCCCCAGCGGTCGGAGGCCCAGCCGAACGGGATCTGCAGCACCGCCTGCGTGAGGCCGTAGGCGCCCAGCGCGATGCCGATCATCGTGTGGCTGGCCCCGCCCTCGAGCGTTTCGGCGTAGAGCGCGAACACCGGCAGGATGACGAACATGCCCAGCAGGCGCAGGCCGTAGATCGACGCGAGGCTGGCGGTGGCGCGGCGCTCGCCCGCGTTCATGCGCACCGCGGCCGGGGGCGGCCGCACGTCGACGGAACCGGGTGCGGGCTGGAGTGTCATGGACGGAAAATTAGGACTTTAAGCGCGGCGGATAAACACAATATACTAACAGGTTCGCTCGTCGTCCCTTGGCCCTTCGGACGACCCTGCACTCCAATCGCACGAGGCGCTGCCGCAAGCTTCGCCATTCACCAAAAGCCCTGCATGGACTCCATCCGCATCCGCGGCGCACGCACGCACAACCTCAAGAACCTGAATCTCGACCTGCCGCGACACCGGCTGATCGTGATCACCGGACTCTCCGGCTCCGGCAAGAGCTCGCTCGCCTTCGACACCTTGTACGCGGAAGGGCAGCGCCGCTACGTCGAATCGCTCTCCGCCTATGCGCGGCAGTTCCTGCAGCTGATGGAAAAGCCCGACGTCGACCTGATCGAAGGTCTGTCGCCGGCGATCTCGATCGAGCAGAAGGCGACCTCGCACAATCCTCGATCCACGGTGGGCACGGTCACCGAGATCCACGATTACCTCCGCCTGCTCTTTGCGCGCGTGGGTGACCCCTATTGCCCCGACCATCCGGACCAGAAGCTGTCGGCGATGACCATTTCGCAGATGGTCGACGCGACGCTGGCGATGCAGGGTGCGGACGCCGACGGTCCACGCCTGATGATCCTGGCGCCGGTGATCGTCAATCGAAAGGGCGAACACCTCGAGCTGTTCGTGGAACTGCGGGCCAAGGGCTTTGCGCGCGTGCGCGTCGACGGCAAGGTGGTGGAGATCGACGCCGTGCCCAAGCTCGCCAAGACCACCAAGCACACGATCGAGGTGGTGGTGGACCGCCTGCGCATCCGACCCGAGTTCAAGCAGCGGCTGGCCGAGTCCTACGAAACCGCACTGCGGCATGGCGACGGCCGCGCCATCGCGGTGGAAATGGACGGCGGTGGCGAACACCTGTTCTCGGCCAAGTTCGCATGTCCGATCTGCAACTACGCGCTGGCGGAACTGGAACCACGCCTCTTTTCGTTCAACAGTCCGCTGGGGGCGTGCCCGCGTTGCGATGGCCTCGGTTCGATCAGTTTCTTCGACCCCAAGCGGGTGGTCGCGTTTCCGCAGTTGTCGCTTGCCTCCGGCGCCATCAAGGGCTGGGACCGGCGCAATCAGTTCTATTTCCAGCTGTTGCAAAGCCTGGCCAAACATGTCGGCTTCGATGTGGACAAACCTTTCTCCAAGCTGCCGGAGCGGGTGCAGAACCTGATCCTTTATGGCTCCGGCGACGAGAAAATTCCGTTCACCTACCTCTCGGATCGTGGCAAGCCGATGGTGCGCGAGCACGCGTTTGAAGGGATCGTGCCCAATCTCGAGCGCCGCTATCGCGAGACCGACTCCATGATGGTACGCGAGGAACTTGCCAAGTACCTCAACAACAAGCCCTGTCCGGAATGCAACGGTACGCGCCTGCGGCGCGAGGCGCGGCACGTCAAGGTGGGGCAGGGCGGCTACGCACGTCCCATCTACGAGGTATCCGGCCTGGCGTTGAAGGGTGCGATGGATTTTTTCCGTGGACTGGTCCTCGACGGGCAAAAGGCGGCCATCGCCGATCGCATCGTGAAGGAAATCGTCAGTCGCCTGCAGTTTCTCAACAACGTCGGGCTTGACTATCTTTCGCTCGATCGCTCGGCGGAAACGCTGTCGGGTGGCGAAGCGCAGCGCATCCGGCTGGCGTCGCAGATCGGATCGGGGCTCACCGGCGTGATGTACGTGCTGGACGAGCCCTCGATCGGCCTGCATCAGCGCGACAATGAGCGTCTGCTGGACACGCTGAAGCACCTGCGTGACCTCGGCAACAGCGTGATCGTCGTCGAGCATGACGAGGATGCGATCAATGCCGCCGACTACGTGGTCGACATGGGCCCCGGCGCTGGCGAACATGGCGGGCAGGTGGTGGCGCAGGGCACGCCGGAAGAGGTGCGGCACGCGCCGCACTCGCTGACCGGCCAGTATCTTGCCGGTCATCGGTCGATTCCGATTCCGGCGCGGCGGCATCGTGCCGACCCTGCGCGTGTGCTGACCATCAACAATGCCACGGGCAACAACCTGCAGGGTGTGACGTTGCACTTGCCGGTGGGATTGTTCGTGTGCGTCACCGGGGTGTCGGGTTCCGGCAAGTCCACGCTGATCAACGACACGCTGTATCACGCCGTGGCGCGCCACCTTTATGACAGCTCGGAGGAGCCGGCAGCGCACGGCGACATCGCGGGGCTCGACCACTTCGACAAGGTGATCAGTGTCGACCAGAGTCCCATCGGTCGTACGCCGCGGTCCAATCCTGCGACGTACACGGGATTGTTCACGCCGATCCGCGAGCTCTTTGCGCAGGTGAAGGAAGCGCGCGAACGTGGCTATGGCCCGGGACGCTTCTCGTTCAACGTGAAGGGCGGGCGCTGCGAGGCATGCCAGGGCGACGGCCTCATCAAGGTCGAGATGCACTTCCTGCCGGACGTGTATGTGCCGTGCGATGTCTGTCACGGCCAGCGCTACAACCGCGAGACCCTCGAGGTGCGCTACAAAGACAGGAACATTCACGAAGTGCTCGCCATGACGGTTGAGCAGGCCCATGCCTTCTTCGAGCCCGTCCCGGCGGTGGCGCGCAAGCTTGCCACGCTGCTGGACGTGGGCCTTGGCTACATCACGCTGGGGCAGTCCGCCACCACGCTGTCCGGCGGCGAGGCGCAGCGCGTGAAGCTGGCGCTCGAATTGTCGAAGCGCGACACCGGTCGCACGCTCTATATCCTGGACGAGCCCACCACGGGACTGCACTTCCACGATATCGAGCTCCTGCTCACCGTGCTGCATCGATTGCGCGACCACGGCAATACCGTGGTGGTGATCGAGCACAACCTCGACGTGATCAAGACTGCCGACTGGATCGTCGACCTGGGACCCGAAGGCGGGGGTGGCGGTGGCACCATCGTGGCTGAAGGACCGCCGGAGACCGTCGCAGCGACCGCCGCCAGCTACACCGGGCGCTACCTGAAACCGGTGCTCGACGCGGAAGCGAAGCGCCGCGGCAAACCCGCCGCCCCGTCGGTGCGCGGCGCGCGAGGGCGCAAGGTGTCCGGCGACCTTTTGGAAAATTAGGGACAGAAAATCAGGGACAGACCACCATTGTTTGACTGGCGAGCCAGTCAAACAATGGTGGTCTGTCCCTGATTTTCAGTAGGCCGACGGCTCGGTGGCGTCCGCCGGCTCCGCGGCCCGCACCAGCTGGTGCGCGCGGAAGAGTGCCCGGGCCAGGTGGGGCACGACATTGGCTTCACCCAGCGTGGCGGCAAAGCCTGTGCGCTCGACCTGTGACGCAGGATTGCGATTGAGGCCGCAGAGGATCAGCTGGCCGCCCCGCTTGGACAACGCGCGATGCAGCGACTGCAGCGTCTCGAGCCCGGTGTTGTCGATGCTGACCATTTGATGCATTTCGAGGATCACGACCCGCGCAGGCGTGCGCAGCGGGTCCAGCAGTGGCTCGAGCTTGCCGACCGAGCCGAAGAACAATGCCCCGAAGACCTTGTACGCCGCGATTGCGGATGGGACGCCGTCGAGGCGAATGGGCTCGACCTGGGTGAGCTCGGACATCCGGTAGATGAAGAAGAGACTGGCCAGCACCAGCCCGATCTCGACGGCAAGCGTCAGGTCGAACACCACGGTGATGAAGAACGTCGACAACAGGACGATACGATAGAACAGCGAGTATCGCCGCAGGTCGCGGAACGCATGCCAGTCGCCCATGTTGAGCGCCACCATGATCAGCACCGCCGACAACGCGGCCAGCGGTATGTACTTCGCGAGCGGCGCGGCGATCAGCACGATCAGCAGCAGCGTGATGGCGTGGATGATGCCGGCAATGGGCGTTCGCCCACCCGCGCGAATGTTGGTCGCTGTGCGTGCGATCGCGCCGGTGGCGGGGATGCCGCCGAAGAACGGCGCGACGATGTTGGCGATGCCCTGCGCCATCAGCTCCTGGTTGGGGTCGTGCCGGTCGTCGATCTGCGCGTCGGCGACGCGCGCCGAAAGCAGTGACTCGATGGCACCGAGCAGCGCGATCGTGATCGTGGGTGCCAGCAATTTGCGCAATGTCTCGAGCGAGACGTCCGGCCACGCAAACGCAGGCAGGCTCTGCGGAATGCCGCCGAAGCGCGAGCCGATCGTCTCGACATCGAGGTTGAGCAGCGCCACCAGGATCGAGGCCACGATCAGCACGACGATTGGCCCGGGAAGCCGTGACATGATCGCGCGTCCGCGACGCGTGGTGTTGAGCAACGCCCGGTCGCGCAGGGGCAGTTGCCCGTCGTCGCCCTTCTTCGCATCGGGGCCGGGGAGGTCCTCGGATTCCAGGGCCTGGCCGGTGGTCGTGATTGACTTCGGCCAGAACCACAGCACGAAGAGACACACCGACGACAGGATCACGGTGACGGGGGCGACGTGATGGATGTTCGCCGCGATCGCCCGGATCCGGGTGAAGAATTCCTCCGGCATCGCGATGTCGAGGCCAAGGAAGTCCTTCAGTTGCGACAGCAGGATCAGGACCGCGATGCCGTTGGTGAAGCCGATCACGATGGAGACGGGGATGAACCGGATGAGGCTGCCCATGCGGGTGATCCCCATCACCAGCAGCAATGCGCCGGCGGCGATGGTGCAGACGATGAGATTGGCCACGCCATACTGCACGACGATCGCGTACACGATGACGATGAACGCGCCGGTCGGGCCGCCGATCTGGACGCGCGAGCCACCAAGGAGCGAGATCAGGAACCCGGCGATGATCGCGGTGAAGATGCCCGCCTGCGGCGGCATGCCGGACGCGATTGCAAACGCCATCGCCAGCGGCAGCGCAACCACGCCGACCGTGATGCCAGCGACCAGGTCGCCGCGGAAGTCGGCGCGCGTGTAGCCCGCCTTCAGGCACTCGACAAGCTTCGGGCGAAACCGGAACGCCGATGTCAGCGAGTCGAGGTCGGGCAGGACGGCCATCAGCTGCTGAAAATGTCAGGCGTGGGCACGCTCAAATCCGCGCGCTCATTTGACGCGCATACCCGGTTGCGCGCCGCTGTCCGGGCTCAACAGGAAGATGCCGGGTCCCTCGCCGGAGGCCCCCAGGACCATGCCCTCCGATAGCCCGAACTTCATCTTGCGGGGGGCGAGGTTGGCCACCATCGGGGTCAGGCGGCCGATCAGTGTTGCCGGGTCGTAGGCCGACTTGATGCCAGCGAACACGGTGCGGTGGCGGCCTTCGCCCACATCGAGTGTCAGCTTCAGCAGCTTGTCCGCGCCTTCCACGTGCTCGGCATTGACGATCCGCGCGATGCGCAGGTCGACCTTGGCGAAGTCGTCGATGGCGATGGTCGCCGGCTCGGTGGCGGGAGCGGTAGTGGTGATGGGCGCTGGTGCGGGTTTTTCCATGGGCTTGGGCGGCTCCAGCAATGCATCGATGAGCGTCGGGTCGATTCGCGCCAGCAGGTGCGCATATTCCCCGACACGTTCAGGCAATACAGCGCCGTCGCCCCAGGTGAAATTGCGGCCGAGGCCGAAGAAGCTGCGCGCCACGGTGGATGCCGTCGCCGGCAGGATGGGCGACAGCAGGACGGTGAGAAGCTTGAATCCGTGTAGCGCGCGCGAGCAGATGTCCTGCAGTTCGGCGCGGCGCGCCGGGTCCTTGGCGAGCGTCCACGGCTTGGCCTGATCGAAGGCCTCGTTGATGCGATCCGCGATTGCCATGGCGTCGCGCACGACCTGGCCGTACCGACGCGCGTTGTAGGCCTCGGCCGCGAGCAGCTGGCTGGCCATGGCGTCCGTGCGCAGTTGTTCCGCCACCGCAATGTCGAAAGCGAGCGCGCCGTCGAAGTGCCTGGTGATGAAACCCGCCGCCCGGCTGGCGATGTTCACGTACTTGCCGATCAGGTCGCTGTTGACCCGGGCGACGAAGTCGTCCGGATTGAAATCGAGGTCCTCGACGCGGTCATTGAGCTTGGCGGCGATGTAGTAGCGCAGCCACTCCGGGTTGAGTCCCAGTTCGATGTAGCGCTGCGGGCTGATGCCGCTACCGCGCGACTTGGACATCTTCTCGCCGGAAAACGTGATGAAGCCGTGCACGAAGACGTTGGTGGGCGTCTTGCGTTCGGCGAAGCGCAGCATCGCGGGCCAGAACAGCGTGTGGAAGTAGACGATGTCCTTGCCGATGAAGTGGTACTGCTCGACGTCGCCATCGGCTATGAAATCCTCGAAGGTGCGCGTTTCACCCGGATAGTTGCGCCGCGCCGCGCCGGAGTCGAAGTGCTTTTTCAGCGCCGCGAGGTAGCCGATCGGCGCGTCGAGCCAAACGTAGAAATACTTGCCTGGGGCTTCGGGAATTTCGATGCCGAAATACGGGGGATCGCGAGAGATGTCCCAGTCGTTGAGTGCCCTGCCCCCCTCGGTTCCGTTGCTGCCCAGCCATTCCTGGATCTTGTTGAAGACCTCGGGCTGCAGCGGCGTTTCCCGGGTCCAGCGGTCGAGGAACGCGATGACCTGCGGGTCCGACAGGCGAAAGAACAGGTGCTCGGACGAACGCATTTCCGGCCTGGCGCCGGTGATCGCGGAAAGCGGATCGACGAGGTCCGTTGGGGCGTTGGTGGTGCCGCAGCGCTCGCAGCCATCACCGCCGAACTGGCCGGGGGCCCCGCACTTCGGACACGTGCCCTTGATGTAGCGGTCAGCCAGGAACATGCCCTTGACCGGATCGTAGAACTGCTCAATGGTCTTCGTGGCGATCAGCGACGGCTGATGGTCGCGCAGCTTGCGGTAGATGGACGAGGCCAGCGCCACGTTCTCGGGCGAGTGCGTCGAATGCGTGGTATCGAAGCTGATGTGATAGCGCTTCCAGTCCTGGATATGCGAGACGCTTACGCGCGCGATCAGCTGCTCCGGCGTGATGCCTTCGCTTTCCGCCTTCAGCATGATCGGCGCGCCGTGCGCGTCGTCGGCGCAGACGAAATGCACTTCGTGGCCCTGCAGCCGCTGGAAACGCACCCAGATGTCGGCCTGGATGTACTCCATCATGTGCCCGATGTGAAACGGCCCGTTGGCGTAGGGAAGCGCCGTGGTGACGAAGAGCTTGCGGGCGGGCGGGGCGATGACGGGCGGCATTGCAAAACCTTGTGAATTGAAGGGTTAACGGTCGATTCTAGCAACATCGTTGCGTCTATTCGGGCGCCAGCCCGAAATGGGCTAAAATTTCCGGTTCTGGTCGCATCCTGCGACTGCAGCGGAGCAACTCGATGGCGTTGTCGGAAGCGGAAGTATCGGCCTGTCTGCGGACAATCATCGATCCCAACACCGGACGCGATTTCGTCACCGGCAAGGCGGTCAGGAAGATCACCGTCGGCGCGGGTGAGGTTGGTGTCGACATGGCCCTGGGCTACCCGGCCAGGAGCCAACACGAGCAGTTGAAGAAACTGGTGCGCGACGCGGTAGGGGCCCTGCCGGAGGCGGGACGCGTCAACGTCACCATGACCACGCACATCGTGTCGCATGCCGTGCAGCGCGGCGTCAAACTCGTCCCGGGCGTCAAGAACATCGTCGCCGTGGCCAGCGGCAAGGGCGGCGTGGGCAAATCCACCACCGCCGTCAACCTGGCGCTGGCTCTGGCGGCCGAAGGCGCCACCGTGGGCGTGCTCGATGCCGACATCTACGGTCCTTCGCAGCCGATGATGCTGGGCATCGCCGGACGGCCTGAATCGGCCGACGGCAAGACGCTGGAGCCGATGGAGGCCTTCGGCGTGCAGGCAATGTCGATCGGGTTCATGATCGATGCCGATACGCCAATGGTGTGGCGGGGCCCGATGGTCACGCAGGCGCTGGAGCAGTTGCTGAAGGACACAAACTTGCGCGAAGTCGATTTCCTGATCGTCGACATGCCGCCCGGCACCGGCGACATCGCGCTCACGCTGGCGCAGAAGGTGCCGGTGACGGGGGCGGTGATCGTCACGACGCCGCAGGACATCGCATTGATCGATGCCCGCAAGGGGCTCAAGATGTTCGAGAAGGTCGGCGTGCCCATCGTCGGCATCGTCGAGAACATGAGCATCCACATCTGCTCCAATTGCGGGCACGCCGAGCACATCTTCGGCGAAGGCGGCGCGCAGAAGATGTGCAACGACTTCGGTGTCCCTTTCCTGGGGGCGCTGCCGCTCGACATCCACATCCGCGAGCAGGCCGACTCCGGCCGGCCGACCGTGGTGGCGGATCCGGATGGCGATATTGCCCGGATTTACCGCGACATCGCCCGCAAGGTGGCCATTGCGGTAGCCGACAAGGCGGCGGATTTCTCGGCCAGGTTTCCCAGCATCGTCATCCAGAAGAACACGTAGGCAGACGCGCCATGATCAAATCGGACAAATGGATCCGCCGGACGGCCCTGGCGACCGGCATGATCGAACCCTTCGAGCCCCAGCAGGTGCGCGAGGTGGACGGCAAGCGCATCGTCTCCTACGGTACGTCGAGCTACGGCTACGACATCCGCTGCTCGCGCGAATTCAAGATCTTCACCAACATCAACTCGACGATCGTCGACCCGAAGGCCTTCGATGCCGGATCGTTCGTCGACTTCACCGGCGACGTCTGCATCATTCCGCCCAATTCGTTCGCGCTGGCGCGCACCGTCGAATACTTCCGCATCCCGCGCAACGTGCTTACGATCTGCCTGGGCAAGTCGACCTATGCCCGCTGCGGCATCATTGTCAACGTGACGCCGTTCGAGCCGGAGTGGGAGGGTTACGTGACGCTGGAATTCTCCAATACCACCACGCTGCCGGCAAAGATCTATGCCAACGAAGGTGTGGCGCAGGTGATCTTCTTCGAGTCGGACGAAGTGTGCGAGACCTCCTACAAGGATCGTGGGGGCAAGTATCAAGGGCAGCAGGGCGTCACGTTGCCGAAGATTTGACCAGGGCCGAATGCGACTGTTGGCAAGGCTTCAGCCTTGCGCGCGAGGCTGAAGCCTCGCCTACGGGGAGCCGTTTGTGGCGCTGCTGCAACGCCCGGACCGGTCGCCTTTCGGCCGTTCATAGCCATGGCGGGGGAATCGTCCCATAATTCGCGCCTTTCCCGTCCCCGCGCTGCGCGCGCGTCCGGGTCCGCTACCAGCCGTCCCAGCGAGGCCGACCGCCCATGAAGTTCCGCTTTCCGATCGTCATCATCGACGAGGACTACCGTTCCGAGAACACGTCCGGACTTGGCATCCGCGCCCTGGCGGAGGCCATCGAGAAGGAAGGCATGGAAGTGCTGGGCGTCACTAGCTACGGCGACCTGTCGCAGTTCGCGCAGCAGCAGAGCCGCGCGTCGGCGTTCATCCTGTCGATCGACGACGAGGAGTTCACGCCGGGGCCGGAAGTCGATCCGGCCGTGCTCAATTTGCGCAAGTTCATCGAGGAGATCCGGTTCAAGAACGCCGAGATCCCGATCTACCTGTACGGCGAAACGCGGACGTCGCGGCACATCCCCAACGACATATTGCGTGAGCTGCACGGCTTCATCCACATGTTCGAGGACACGCCGGAGTTCGTCGCGCGCCACATCATCCGCGAGACGAAGGCGTACATGGATTCGCTGGCGCCGCCGTTCTTCCGCGCGCTGGTCGAGTATGCGCAGGACGGCTCGTATTCGTGGCACTGTCCCGGCCATTCGGGCGGGGTCGCCTTCCTGAAGAGCCCGGTCGGGCAGATGTTCCACCAGTTCTTCGGCGAGAACATGCTGCGCGCCGACGTCTGCAACTCCGTCGACG
>JANNKR010000112.1:0-15976 GCA_031396395.1 Betaproteobacteria bacterium | reverse complement strand
GAACACGGGGATCTTCATCCGCTCGCGGCATTTGCGCTCGACGTAGAAGCACTCGGGCGCCTTGATGTCCTCGAGGTTGATGCCGCCGAACGTGGGCTCCAGCGCCACGATCATGTCCACCAGCTTGTCCGGATCGAGCTCGTTGATCTCGATGTCGAAGCAGTCGATGCCGGCGAATTTCTTGAACAGCACCGCCTTGCCTTCCATCACCGGCTTGGCCGCCAGCGGTCCGATGGCGCCCAGGCCCAGCACCGCGGTGCCGTTGGTGACCACCCCGACGAGGTTGCCGCGCGCCGTCAATGTGGACACCTCGCGCGGATCGCGGACGATCTCGTCGCAGGCTGCCGCCACGCCGGGGGTGTAGGCCAGCGCGAGATCGCGCTGGTTGGTCAGTTGCTTGGTCGGCTGCACTGAGATCTTGCCCGGCGGATACTGCCGGTGATACTCGAGCGACGCGCGGCGGATTTCTTTGTCCGGCATGGTCAGTTGGCGTGGGGTCGGAAGCGCTGGAAGGGCGCGTGCGGCCATGATAATCCAACGCTGCCGCGGACTTTGATCTAACGCAGACTCCATGCCCGTTCACCCGGCGCACCACCATGGCACCGGTATAATCGCGCCCTTGCGGTTCCTCGCCACGCGCTGCGGTTTCGCGCGGCCAATCCACTGACGAATGACCTCCACTCCACTCTTCTGGCTGTTCGCGCTTGCGCTCGCCGCAGTCACGCTTGCGATCCTGGTGGTGCCCCTGTTGCGGCGCCGCGGCGAACTGCCGCCGGAGGAGGAGTCGGCGGCCGCCGCGGTCTTTCGCGATCATCGGCGGCAGGTCGAGGCCGACTTCACCGCGGGGACGATCACCTCACAGGAGCGCGACGCGGCGCTGGACGACCTGCTCGCCCGCTTCGGTGGCGAACTGGCGGCGCAACCTGATGCCGACAAGGGCCCGCCCCGCACCGATCGGCCGCAATGGGTCTCGGCTGTCATCATCGCGGCGCTGCTGCCGATGGTCGCCGGCGGGCTCTACTTCGTGCTGGGCAACCCCAAGGCCATCGATGCGCCATTGGCCAAGGACGAGCCCCCGGCCAATGACCCGCAGGTCGTGGCGATGGTCGACGGGCTGGCCAAACGCCTGCAGCAGAACCCCGAGGACGGCAACGGCTGGGCCTTGCTCGGCCGGTCGTACCGGACGCTGGGACGCTTCGAGGCGGCGGGGCTGGCCTATGGCGAAGCGGCCAAACGGCTCCCGCCCGATGCCGCACTCCTGACCGAATGGGCCGAGTCCGTTGTCCAGCTTCAGGGCCGCAGTTTTGCCGGCCAGCCCACCGAACTCCTGGGCCGCGCACTGGCGGCCGACCCCAACTACCCCAAGGCGCTGGCGATGAGCGGTGCCGCGGCGATGGAGCGCAACGACCTGCCCACGGCGGTGACGCAGTGGAAGCGGCTCAAGGCGGTGCTGCCCCCGGACAACCCGGAGATGCCGCAGATCGACGCGCTGATCGCCAGGCTCGAGGCCGCGGCTGCGCAGGGGGGATCGGGGCAGGCTGCCAGCACTACCGCCGGACCAACCGCCACCGCCAAACCCGGTCCTGCGCCAACCGCAGGCACTGCAGGCGGCGCCAGACCCGATGTAGCGCCGGCCGCTGGCCCAACCGCCGCCGCCAGGCCAGGTCCTGCGCCGTCCCCCAGCGCGGCCTCTGCCGCCAAGCCGGCGCCAATGGCCAGCGCCGCGCCCATGACCAAGGACAGCCCGCCAGCGCTCTCCGCTGCCAGCCCCGCCGGCAGCGCAGTGGGAGGCCGCGTCGAGCTCGATCCCAAGCTCGCTGCCCGCGCGGCGCCGGGGGATACGGTTTTCATTTTCGCGCGGGATCCGGACGGCTCCCGGATGCCGCTGGCGGCCATCAGACTGACCGTGGGCGAGCTGCCCAAGACCTTTTCGCTCAATGATTCGATGGCCATGGCCCCCACGGCCACCATTTCGGCGGCCAAGCGGATCGTGGTCGAAGCCCGGATCAGCAAGTCCGGGCAGGCCACTGCCCAAACCGGCGACCTGGCGGGCTTGAGCGTGCCGGTGGCTCCCGGGGCCCGCGATGTGCGGGTGCTGATCGACCGGGTCCTTCCTTAGTAGTAGCCATTATAGTTATTTAAATCAATTAGTTATAATATACCCCCCCCCGCAGTCAGTGATCACTAACACGGACGCCATTCGGACCAACCGAAATGCTGGAAGCCCAAGACCTGGCGGCGCGACGCGGGCATTCCACGCTGTTCTCCGGCGTGTCGTTCCGGCTCGCCCAGGGCCGGGTGCTGACGCTGACGGGTCCCAACGGGTCGGGCAAGACGACGCTGCTGCGCATCCTGGCCGGGTTGACCGCGCCTTGGTCCGGCGTCGTGCGGTGGCAGAACCAGGGCGTCTCGCCCTTTTCCCCCCGGATTCGGCAGGATGCGCTGCTGGCGGGGCATGTCGCCGGGCTCAAGGACGAATTGACCGCGGCGGAGAACCTCGAGATTCAATGCGCGCTGGCGGGGCAACCGGTCACGGCCGTCAACGCCCGTGCCGCGCTCGAAGCGGTCGCCCTAGGCGCCGCGCATGCGCTTCCGGCCGGCGTGCTGTCGCAAGGGCAGCGGCGGCGCATCGGCCTCGCCCGCCTGATGCTGGTGCAGCGGCCGTTGTGGCTGCTGGACGAGCCCGCCACGGCGCTGGATGCCGCAGGCCTGGGCTTGCTCGCACGTCTGGTCGTGGCTCATGTGGTCGGGGGCGGCATCGTGGTGGCGACCACGCACCAGGCGCTGGACCTGCCCGCCGAACGCATGACGGCGCTGGCGCTGGGATGACGACCCTGGCGCAACCGCTGGCCACCGAAGCCGACTACGGCGCGTGGGCCGCCATCCGGCTCGCCGCGCAGCGCGACCTCAAGCTCGCATTGCGTTCGCGCGCGGAACTTGGCGTGCAACTGCTGTTCTATGTGATTGTCGTCAGCCTGTTTCCGCTGGCGTCGACACCGGAGCGCACGCTGCTGGCCACGATGGCGCCGGGCATCCTGTGGGTGGCGGCACTGCTGGCGGCACTCCTGTCGTTGCCGCGGCTGTTCGGCAGCGACTACAACGACGGTTCACTCGAACAACTGGCCATGTCGCCCTACCCGCTGCCCGCCCTCGTCACCGGCAAGATGCTCGCGCATTGGCTGACCACCGGCCTGCCGATGGTGGTGCTGGCCCCACTCCTGGCGCTGCAGTACGGTCTCGACGCCGAGTTGGTGGCGATCGTGACGCTGTCGCTCCTGGTCGGCACGCCGATCCTCTCGCTGATCGGCGGCATCGGCGCCGCGCTCACGCTGGGCGTGCGCGGTGGCGGCAGCCTGCTGGCCTTGCTGGTGTTGCCCCTCTTCATCCCGGTGCTGATCTTCGGCGCCGGCGCAGTGGATGCCGTGCGCGCCGGATTGTCGGCGTCGGCCAACTTCTCGCTGCTCGGCGCCGGCTTGCTGGTGGCGCTGGTCGGCGCCCCGATGGCCGGTGCCGCGGCCGTACGCATTGCTCTCGACTGATGAACCTCTACCTGTTTTCCTCCCCCGCGACGTTCTATCCGCTGGCCGGACGACTCGCGCCGTGGTTCGCCGGTGCCGCGTCCATACTTGGCGTCGTGGGGCTGTGGATCGCCTTCGCGATCGCGCCCACCGACTTCCAGCAGGGCGAGGTCTACCGGATCATCTTCATTCACGTGCCGTCGGCGTGGATGTCGATGTTCATCTATCTGGTGATGGCGTTCTGGGGGATCATGGCGCTCAGCTTCAACACGAGGCTGTCGTCGATGCTGGCGCAATCGCTCGCCCCCACCGGCGCGCTGATGACGTTCATCGCGCTGTGGACCGGCGCGCTGTGGGGCCGGCCCACCTGGGGCACCTACTGGGCCTGGGATGCGCGGATGACGTCCGAGCTGATCCTGCTGTTTCTCTACTTCGGCGTGATCGCATTGCGCAACGCGATCGACGATCCGCGGCGCGCCGATCGCGCCTGCGCGCTTCTGTCCATCGTCGGCGCGATCAACGTGCCGATCATCTATTTTTCGGTCAAGTGGTGGAACACCCTGCACCAGGGCGCATCGGTCAGCCTCACCGCCGCGCCCAAGATGGCGGCCACGATGTTGACCGGCATGCTGGTGCTGGCTTTCGCAGCGTGGTTCTATACGATCGCGGTCTCGCTGTGGCGGGTGCAGGCGATCATTCTCGAACGTGAACGTGGCGCCGCGTGGATCCTGTCGATGCGCAAGGCGAAAATGGTGACGGCATGAACGATTTTCTGGCAATGGGTGGGCACGGCTTCTTCGTCTGGAGTTCCTACGGCGTGACCGCCGTGGTGCTCGCGATCGAGCTCTTCAGTCTGCGCGCGCGGCGACGCGCGGCCATGAAGCAGGCCAGCACCACCGGAGACGCGCGATGAAGGCCCGTCACCGACGCTTCGCATGGATCGGCGCCGGCGTCGCGGTGCTGGGCATTGCGGTCGCGCTCGTGCTCAACGCGTTCCAGTCGAACCTTGTCTTCTTCTTCACGCCCACACAGGTCGCCGCCAAGGAGGCGCCGCAAGGCCGCCCGTTCCGCGTGGGCGGCCTGGTCGAGGTGGGCAGCATCCAGCGCCGCGCCAATTCGCTCGAAGTCAGCTTCGTCGTCACCGATACGGCGAAGACGGTGCCGGTGGTGTACACCGGTTTGCTGCCCGACCTCTTCAAGGAAGGCAAGGGCGTGGTGGCACAGGGCTCACTCGGCCCCGACGGAAAATTTCGCGCCACGGAAGTGCTGGCCAAGCACGACGAGAACTACATGCCGCCTGAAGCCGCGCATGCGCTGGACAGTGCGGCGAAGAGCCGCGGTGACGGCACCGCGATGTCCACGTTGAAGGTCGGCAAATGATTCCCGAACTCGGCCATTTCGCTTTGATCCTCGCGCTGCTGGTGGCGGTGGCGCAGTCGGTGCTGCCGCTCATCGGCGCGCAGCGGCGCGATGCCGCGATGATGGCGGTGGCGCGTCCCGCGGCATTGGCGCAATTCGCGCTCGTCACCATCGCCTTCGGGTGCCTCGCCTGGAGTTTCGCCACCAGCGACTTTTCGGTGGAGAACGTCGCGCAGAACTCGAACACCACCCTGCCGCTGCGCTATCGCATCGCCGCGTCGTGGGGTTCGCACGAGGGCTCGCTGCTGCTGTGGCTGCTGATGCTGACCGGATGGGCGGCGGCGGTGGCCCTGCGTTCGCGCAACCTGCCGGCCGTGATGCTGGCGCGGGTCATGGCCGTCATGGCCATGGTTTCAGTCGGATTCCTGCTGTTCCTGCTGTTCACGTCCAATCCGTTCCTGCGGCTGATGCCGGCTGCGGCCGAGGGTCGCGATCTCAATCCGCTGCTGCAGGATCCGGGCATGGTCATCCACCCGCCGATGCTCTACATGGGCTATGTCGGGTTCTCCGTGGCCTTTGCCTTCGCGATCGCGGCGCTGATCGGCGGCAAGCTCGATGCAACGTGGGCGCGCTGGTCGCGGCCATGGACGATTGCCGCGTGGTCGTTCCTGACGATCGGCATCGCGCTCGGCAGTTGGTGGGCCTACTACGAACTGGGCTGGGGCGGCTGGTGGTTCTGGGACCCGGTGGAAAACGCGTCGTTCATGCCGTGGCTGGTGGGCACCGCGCTGCTCCACTCGCTGGCAGTGACGGAGAAGCGCGGCACCTTCAAGAGCTGGACGGTGCTGCTCGCCATCATCGCGTTCTCGCTGTCGCTCGTCGGCACCTTCCTCGTGCGCTCCGGCGTGCTCACGTCCGTGCACGCCTTCGCCACCGATCCCACGCGTGGTGTCTTCATCCTGGCGTTCCTGGTGGTCGTGATCGGCGGCTCGCTGACGCTGTACGCGTTTCGCGCCGGCGCGGTCGGCGGCGGCGCCAGCTTCGCGCCGGTATCGCGCGAGTCGATGCTGCTGGCCAACAACGTGCTGCTGATCGTGGCCACCGCCAGCGTGCTGCTGGGCACGCTCTATCCGCTGTTTCTCGACGCGCTCAACCTGGGCAAGATTTCCGTCGGGCCGCCCTACTTCGACGCCGTGTTCTTCCCGCTGATGGCGCCGCTCGCATTCCTGATGGGCATCGGCCCCATCGCCAACTGGCGCGAGGCCTCGCTGCCCGACCTGTGGACCCGTTTGCGCTGGGCGCTGGGCGTGGCTTTGGTCACCTCGCTCCTGCTGCCCTTCGTGATGGGACGCTGGTCGCCGCTGATCGCCTTCGGCCTGTTCCTGGCGCTGTGGATCGTGGCCACCACCGTGGTGATGGCGGCGCGCCGCATCGGCAACGCGCCGCAGGCCGGCCTCGTTGCCCGGCTGCGCGCCAACTCGGCGTCGTGGTACGGGATGATGCTGGCCCACCTCGGGATCGCCGTGTTTATCGTCGGCGTCACGCTCGTCAAGGGCTACAGCATCGAGGAGAACGTGACGATGGATAACGGCCAGAGCATTGCCGTGGGCGGTTACGACTTCAAGTTCCTTGGGGTCACGCCCGTCACCGGTCCCAACTACGAAGGGCTGGCCGGCGTGGTCGAGATGCGGCGCAACGGAGTCCTGCTGGAGACGTTGCGTCCGGAAAAGCGCATCTACAACGCCAGCGGCAGCACCATGACCGAGGCTGCGATCGATGCCGGCATGTTCGGCGACCGCTACGTGTCGCTGGGCGAACCGGTCACCGACAAGGGCGTGGCGGGCGCGTGGGGCGTGCGCATCTACATCAAGCCCTTCGTCGACTGGATCTGGGGGGGCTGCTTCATGATGGCGCTGGGCGGCTTCCTCGCGATGTCCGATCGCCGCTATCGCCTGGCCGTGCAGCGCAAGTTCACCGGCGCGCCAGCCGGCGCGCGCGCTGCCTGATATCAACCTAGTTTCGTTCCGGATTCGATGATGAAATCGCTGCGTCTCCTTGTTCCACTGGCCATCTTCGGCGTCATTGCGGTGTTTCTGTTCGTGGGCCTTTCGCGCGATCCGCGCGAAATCCCGTCGCCACTGGTGGGCAAGCCCGCGCCGACATTCAACCTAACGCAGCTGCATGCGCCCGGCGAGAAGTTGAGCACCGCAGACATGAAGGGCCAGGTCTGGCTGCTCAACGTGTGGGCCTCGTGGTGCGTGTCGTGCCGCGTCGAGCACCCGCTGCTGGTGCAACTGGCGCAGTCCAAGGTGGTGCCGTTGATCGGCCTCAATTACAAGGACAGGGTGCCGGAGGGTCTGGCGTGGCTGGCGCAGCATGGCGACCCCTACAAGCTGTCGGTGGTCGATGCGGATGGTCGGGTAGGCATCGACTGGGGCGTCTACGGGGTGCCCGAGACCTTCGTCGTCGACAAGAGCGGCGTGATCCGCTACAAGCACATCGGTCCGGTCACGGCCGAAGCGCTGCAGAAGACCATCCTGCCGCTCGTACGCGAACTGCAAAAAGCATGATGCGCTGGCTCACTGCAAATAACGTGACGCGCTGGCTGCCCTGGTGTCTCGCCTTCGTGCTGGGCGCAGCGGTCGCGGCCTCCCCGGCGGACGTGGCGTTCGATGCGCGACTCAAGAAGCTCGACGAGGAACTGCGCTGCCTCGTGTGCCAGAACCAGTCGCTGGCCGATTCCAATGCCCCGCTCGCGCAGGACCTGCGGCGCGAGGTGCGCAGCCTCGCCGATGCCGGCAAGAGCGATACCGAGATCAAGGCGTTCCTCGTCGCGCGCTATGGCGACTTCGTGTTGTACAAGCCGCCCGTCAAGAGCACGACGTGGCTCCTGTGGTTCGGCCCCTTCGTACTGCTGGCCGGGGGTGCAGTCGCATGGTGGATGGTGTCGCGGCGGCGCGGCCGCGCAACTGGGAGCGAACGGGCGGCCGTGGACGGCCCCGCGGTCAATGCCGGCGTCGAGCGCGCCCGCGAACTGCTGAACGACCCGCGCGAGTGAGGTGCGGTTGGGCGCGTATCGTCCCGTTCCGCTGACGACCTACGTGCGGCTGCCCGAGGCCGAGGTCCGTGCCCGCGCAAGTGCGTTCAATGTGCTGATGCAGCGCCGGCGCACGCTTCGCTTCTTCAGCGCCGACGCGGTGCCGCGCGACATCATCGAATCGTGCCTGCTCGCCGCGGGATCGGCACCCTCGGGCGCCAACCAGCAGCCGTGGCAATTCGTTGCGATCGCCGATCCCTTGTTGAAGCACACGATTCGCGAAGGCGCGGAGGCCGAGGAGCGCGAATTCTACGAGCGCCGCGCCACGCCGGAATGGCTGGATGCGCTGGCGCCGCTGGGTACCGATCACGACAAGCCCTTCATCGAAACCGCGCCGTGGCTGATCGCGATCTTCTACAAGGCCTATGAAGTGGCGGCCGACGGCACGCGCACCAAGCAGTATTACCCGATCGACTCCACCGGCATCGCCACCGCATTCCTCATCGCGGCGCTGCATCAGGCGGGGCTCGCGTGCCTCACGCACACGCCCAGCCCGATGGCGTTCCTCAACCAGATCCTCGATCGTCCCGCCAACGAGCGGCCCTTCGTGCTGCTGGTCGTCGGCTATCCCGCCGCCGATGCGACAGTGCCGGACATCCAGCGCAAGCCGCTGGCGGCCATCGCCACGTTTCGCTGAACCGCGCTGCGGCGCCTCATGCCGGCAGCAGCGTGGCGCCGCAGTTCCAGCACAGGTCGAAGTTGGCCGGGGAATCCTCCTGGCACGCGCCGCAATGAAGCGTGCCCGTGCGCTGGGCGTCCATCGCAATGTCTTGCAGCACGATGGCCGCACGCTCGCGGTCGCACTCGCGCTCGATCCACACCTGCGGCTGCGCGACATCGGCCGGCACGTCGCCGACGATGCTCGACGCATGCTGGTTGAAGATGTGGGCGCGGATGCCGGCCTGGTTCAGGCGATCGGCCACCAGCCACGCATCGTAGCGCTGCTGCGCGATGTAGATGCGGATCATCGCGCCGGGCGCCATTCCTGCAACGTTTGCGCAAGCCGGCGCAGCACCGCGATCAGTGCCGCCGAGCGATCGGGCTCGTAGCGATAGGGCGGCGCCTCGTCCATGTAGCAATCCTGCGCCACTTCCAGCTGGAGTGCGTGCACGCCAGCGGCCGGGCGGCCGTAGTGCCGCGTGATGTACCCGCCCTTGAAGCGACCGTTGACCACATGCGAGAAACCATCGGCGCGCGCGAGCACGCCGGCCGCGGCCGCCTGCAGGCCGGGCGCGCAACTCGCGCCCTCCGCGGTTCCCAGGTTCAGGTCCGGCAGGCGCCCGGGAAAGAACCGCGGCACCTCGCCGCGGATCGAATGCCCGTCCAGCACCACCGCATGGCCGTGCAGCGCGCGCACGCGCTCGATCTCGGCGGCCAGCACGGCGTGGTAGGGCGCGAAGTACGCGTCGATGCGGGTCTCAATCTCCTCGCGCGATGGTTCGGCGCCCTCGCGATAGACGGGTTCGTTGGCGAAGGTGCGTGTCGGGCAGATCTCGGTATTGTCGGCGCCGGCGTAGAGCACGGCGCCGGTCGGGTTGCGGTTGAGGTCGACCACGTAGCGCGAATGCGTGGCGCACAGCAGCGTGATCCCCGCGGCGTGCGCGAAATCGTACAGCCGGTGCACATGCCAGTCCGTATCCGGCACCGTCAGCGCGAGATCGGTGAGCCGTGGCCGCAACGCCTCCGGCAACGCGACGCCTGCATGCGGAACGTCAATGAGGAGCGGACTGTCGCCGCGATGGAACTCCCACAGTGGCATCACGTGCTCCAGCGCGCGACGCGCCCGTCGCGGACGACGCCCACACAAGGGTTGCCGCCCAGGCGGTACGCGAGCTCGGCCGGCGCCGCGATGTCCCAGCAGGCAAGATCCGCCTTGGCGCCCACCGTGATCGTCCCGCGGTCGGCCAGGCCTAGCGCGCGCGCCGCGTGCACCGTGATACCCGCCAGGGCCTCCTCCGGCGTCAGGCGAAACAGCGTGCATGCCATGTTCAGCATCAACAGCAACGACACGGCGGGCGAAGTGCCTGGATTGCAATCCGTGGACACCGCCATGGGCACGCGATGGGCCCGCAGCGCAGCGATCGGCGGCACTTTCGTTTCGCGCAGCGTGTAGAAGGCACCGGGAAGCAACACGGCCACGGTTCCCGCCGCGGCCATCGCAGCCACGCCCGCCTCGTTCGTGTATTCGAGATGGTCGGCGGACAGTGCACCGGCGGCCGCGGCCTGGGCGCCGCCACCCATGTCCGAGAGTTGATCCGCATGCAGCTTGACGCGCAGCCCGTGGGTGCGCGCCGCGTCGAACACGCGCTGCGTCTGCGCCCGCGTGAAACCGATCGTTTCGCAATAGGCATCGACTGCATCAGCCAGCCCGGCGGCGACGGCCGCAGGAATCATCTGCGTGCACACGAGATCGATGTAGTCATCCGCGCGATCGGCGAATTCGGGCGGCAGCGCGTGCGCCGCCAACAGCGTGGTGCGCACATCCACGCCCGCATCCCGGGCCAGGCGCCGCGCGACGCGCAGCTGCTTCAACTCGGCCGCCGCATCAAGGCCGTACCCTGACTTCACCTCGACGGTCGTCACGCCTTCCGCGGCCAGCGCCTGGAGGCGCGGACCGCTCTGCGCAGCGAGGTCATCGTCGGTGGCTGCACGCGTGGCGCGCACCGTGGCGGCAATGCCGCCGCCTTCCCGCGCGATCTGCTCGTACGAAACGCCCAGACGGCGACGTTCGTACTCATCGACGCGATTGCCCGCATACACGAGGTGCGTATGGCAATCGATGAGCCCCGGCGTCACCCACGCGCCACCGCCTTCCAGCACATTGGTCGCGGCCAGCCCGCGCGGCAACGCGGCGCGGGGGCCAGCGTATACGATCACGCCGTCGCGCATTGCGATCGCGGCGTCGCGCACGACCCCATACGGCACACTGCCCGCGCGCATCGTGGCCGCATGCACGTCCACCAGCAAGAGGTCGCAGCGCAGGTCCGTCATGACTTCGCGTTCAGGCGGGCCATCGCGGCACGATACCGCGCGAACACGGCCTCCTCGTCGCGATGCCTGCCGTCCTTCACCACCATCGCCCCTGCGATCAGCACGTCGCGCACCGGCCGCGCAGCGGGGCCGAAAACAGCGGCGTCCAGCAGATTGTCGAATGGCTGTTCGACCAGCGCCGGATCCGCCATGTCGAGCACGACGAGATCGGCGCGATGGCCGGGCGCAATGGCGCCCGTGGCCCGGCCCACCGCCTGCGCGCCGCCCGTTGCGGCGCGTTGCCACAGCGTGGTGCCGATCGTTACCGGCCCCGGTTCGCCCAGCACGTTGCGGTGGCGCGCACGCAGCCGCTGCGACCATTCGAATTGCCGCAGCTCGGCAAAGGGCGAGATCATCGTGTTCGAGTCGCTGCCGATGCCAAAACGCCCGCCGGCGCCGAGGTACGCCTTGCCGGGAAACGTGCCATCGCCCAGGTCCGCTTCGGTGGTCAGCGCCAGTCCGGCCACGGCACCGCTGCCCGCAAGGCCCGCTGTCTCGCGCTCCGTCATGTGCGTGGCGTGGATGAGGCACCAGCGCGCGTCGACGTGCGCCTTCGACAGCAGCCACTCGACCGGGCGCATGCCGCTCCACGCAAAGCAATCATCCACTTCGCGCGTCTGCTCGGCCGCATGGATGTGCACCGGTGCGCCGGGTGGCGCCATCGCCACCACCTCGGCCAGCTCCGGCGGCGTCACCGCGCGCAAGCTGTGTGGCGCCACGCCCAGCACGTAGCCATGCTCCTCGCTGCCTGCCTTGAGGCGGTCGACCAGCCGCGCGAACGTGAAGACGTTGTGCACGAAGCGCCGCTGGCCCGCCGTGGCCGCACTGCCGCCGAAGCCCGCATGGGCGTAGAACACCGGCAGCAGCGTCAGCGCGATGCCGGCGGAGCGTGCCGCTGCCACCACCCGCCACGCAAGCTCGGCGGCGTCCGCATAGGGACGGCCCGCCGGGTCGTGGTGCACATAATGGAACTCGGCGACGGCACAGTAGCCTGCCTTGACCATCTCGACATAGGCCTGAGCCGCGATCGCCTCGAAAGCATCGGCGTCGACGCGATCGAGAAACGCATACATCGCCTGCCGCCAGGTCCAGAAGCTGTCGTCGTGTCCCGGCGCGACGAGCCCGGTGCGCCCGGCCAGCGCGCGCTGGAACGCGTGCGAATGCAGGTTCGGCATCGCCGGCACGACCGCGCCATCAAGGCGCGTGCCCGCCACCGCGACATCGGCATCGACATCAGCCTCGACGCCGACGATCATTCCCGCGGCATCGACCTCGACTGCCACGTCGCGCGCCCACCCGCTGGGCAGCAACGCGAACGGCATCCACAGTGGCGTCATTGAACGCTCCGGGTGAGCGTCGCCACCAGGGCGACGGCATCGTCCGTCGCCGGCCGCACCTGCACGGTGGGCGCGTCTGCGGTGACGTCGCGGGTGAACACCCATGTGCAGTCCGTGCCGACGCGTTGCGTCGCCGCGCCACCCGCGGCGCATTCAACGGCACCTGCCGCGACATGGCACAGCACCGCATCCGCCGCCGGCAAGGTGATGCTTTGACCGCGTACCACGACAAGGTCGCCACGCACAACGCCACGCCGCACCATCAGGTTGAAGTCGCGCGTGGGGCCATCGGTGAGCGTGCACATCACCGCAATTTCACCGGGAAAGCGCACGGGTTCGAAGGCCGTATCCATGTCCGCGCGCCAGTCCGTGCTCTCGAGGCACATGCCGGCGCCATTGAGCAGCACGATCGTGCGATCGATCCCCGGAAAGCGCGAAAACGGACCGCTGGCCTGCACCAGGGCGATGCTGGCGCGCCAATCGAACGCGTCGAGCCCGGCGCCGGCCGGCTGGGCAACAATGTCGAGCAACTCGCCGCCGCCGTTCTTCCACGGTTTGCGCTGGTAATCCGACGGGAGCAGCAGCTGTTGCATTGGGGGGGGGATGCACCGGGATGACGACGGCGCCACGGGCTGGACAGTCCACGATTGTAAACCGCACGGTCATGCTCCATTGACAGGACCTCGTCCCTACGCCTAGATTCCATGGTCGGCACCCCCCATTTTCGGAGATTTCCCATGCGTTTCATCGTTGCTGCATCCGTCTGCGCCACCGCCCTCGCCCTCGCCGCCCCGGCGACCGCGCAGGAGACCAAAGTTGTCATCGGCATTTCCGGCTGGACCGGATTTGCGCCGCTCACGCTCGCCAAGGAAGCGGGCATCTTCAAGAAGAACGGCCTCGACGTCTCCATCAAGAAGATTCCGCAGAAGGACCGTCACCTCGCGATTGCGTCGGGCGACATCCAGTGCGCCGCCACGACGGTCGAAACGTACATCGTATGGAACGCCAACGGCGTGCCGATCACGCAGCTGGTGCAGCTCGACAAGTCCTATGGCGCCGATGGCCTTGCGGTGCGCGGCAACGTGACGAAGATTGCCGACCTCAAGGGCAAGACGATCGGCGTGGATGCGCCGGGCACGGCGCCCTACTTCGGCCTCGCGTGGATCCTGAAGAAGAACGGGATGACGATGAAGGATGTGACCGTGGCCACGATGAGCCCGCAGGCGGCGGCCACCGCATTCATCGCCGGCCAGAATGACGCGGCGATGACCTACGAACCGTACCTGTCCGGGGTGCGCGACAAGCCCGAAGCGGGCAAGATCATTGCCACGACGCTCGACTATCCGATGGTGATGGACACCTTCGGCTGCACGCCGACATTCATCAAGGCCAACCCCAAGGCGGCGAAGGCGCTGGTCGACAGCTACTTCGAGGCCGTGGACATGATCAAGAAGGATCCGGCCAAGAGCTACGAGATCATGGGCGCCGACGTGAAGCAGACCGGCGAGCAATTCGGCAAGTCCGCAGCGTACCTGCGCTGGCAGGACAAGGCGGCCAACCAGACGTTCTTCGCCGGCGAATTCCAGAAATTCAGCGCCGAGGCCGCCGACCTGCTGCTCGAACTCGGCATCATCAAGCAGAAGCCGGACCTGGCGACGCTGGTGGACACGTCGTTCATCAAGTAATCCTGCAGGGCCGCAGACACGCGGGCCGCGACGCGGCCGGCGTGCCTGCGGTCCGTCTCCTCATTCCGCGCCAGTGACGCCGCTCAAAGCGATACCGCCCGGGCGCCGTGTCGCCTATGGCATCGCGTTCTTCGTCCTGTTCGTCGCGATGTGGAGCATCGCCACCTTCGGTGGCTTCGTCTCGAAGACGTTTCTTGCCGACCCGCTGACGATGGCGCACGAAGGTTGGCTGCTGTTCACCGTCCACGGCTTCGCCAAGGACATCGGCATGACGGTGTGGCGCGTGTTCGGCGGCTTCGTGCTGGCCACCATCTTCGCGGTGCCGCTCGGCATCGCGATGGGCGCGTACAAGCCGATCGAGGCGTTCTTCGAGCCCTTCGTGTCCTTTGCCCGCTACCTGCCGGCCTCCGCGTTCATACCGCTCTTGATCCTGTGGGCGGGCATCGGCGAGATGCAGAAATTGCTGGTCATCTTCATCGGCTCGTTCTTCCAGATCGTGCTGATGGTGGCCGTCACCGTCGGGGCCACGCGTCGCGATCTGGTCGAGGCTGCCTATACGCTCGGCGCCGATGCCTCCGGCGTCGTGCGGCGCGTGCTGTTGCCGTCCTCCGCGCCGGCGATCGCCGAGACGTTGCGCCTCGTGCTCGGCTGGGCGTGGACGTACGTGATCGTCGCCGAGCTGATCGGCGCGTCCTCCGGCATCGGCCACATGATCACGGATTCGCAGGCGCTCCTCAATACCGGGCAGATCATCTTCGGCATCATCGTGATCGGCGTGATCGGACTCATTTCCGATTACCTGTTCAAGTGGGCCAACCAGCGGATGTTTCCCTGGGCGTTGATCTAGCGTGAACCGTCGATGAGCAAGCTTTCGATCGAAGGCGTGGGACGGATCTTTCCCGGCGTGCGCGGCGGCGCACCCACCGTGGCGCTGCAGCCCACCTCGCTCGCCGTGGCCGACAACGACTTCATCACCATTCTCGGGCCGTCCGGCTGCGGCAAGTCCACGCTGCTGCGCATCGTCGCGGGACTCGACGAGCCCACGTCCGGCCGCGTGCTGCTCGACGGTGCCGCGGTGGCGGGGCCCGGCGCGGACCGCGGCATGGTGTTCCAGAGCTACACGCTGTTCCCCTGGCTCACGATCCGCGAGAACGTCTGCTTCGGCCTGCGCGAGCGCAACCTCGGCCGCGCCGAACAGGACGAGCGCTCGGCCTACTGGCTGGCCAAGGTGGGTCTGACCGGCTTCGAGCATCACTATCCGAAGCAGCTCTCCGGCGGCATGCAGCAGCGCACCGCCATCGCGCGCGCGCTCGCCAACGATCCCAAGATCCTGCTGCTGGACGAGCCCTTCGGCGCGCTCGACAACCAGACCCGCTCGCTGATGCAGGAACTGCTGCTTGCGATCTGGGAAACCGATCGCAAGACGATCCTGTTCGTCACGCACGATATCGAGGAAGCCATCTTCATGGCCAATCGTGTGGTGGTGATGAGCGCACGCCCGGGCCGCATCAAGGCCGAGGTGGCCGTGACGCTGCCGCACCCACGGCACTACACGGTGAAGACCACGCCGGAGTTCTCCGCGCTGAAGGCGCAGCTGACCGAAGAAATTCGCGTCGAGGCGCTGAAGGTCGCCTGATCAATGCGACATGGACGAGTCTTCAGCCACTCGCCAAACGCCGCCTGCCCCCGTAGGCGAGGCTTCAGCCTCGCGCGCCAAACCCCACCCTATCCGTAGGCGAGGCTTCAGCCTCGCAACCGCGTGCGCGAGGCTGAAGCCTCGCCTACGGGAGCAGGTGGCGTTTGGCGCGCGAGGCTGAAGCCTCGCCTACGGGGGCACGCGGTGTTTGGCGCGCGAGGCTGCAGTCCCGTCCATGGTCGCATTGATCAGGCGACCTTCAGCGCCTCGACGCGAATTTCTTCGGTCAGCTGCGCCTTCAGCGCGGAGAACTC
>JANNKR010000076.1:0-17508 GCA_031396395.1 Betaproteobacteria bacterium | reverse complement strand
AATGGATGAGCAGCGGCGCCGTGATCGTGCCGACATCCGCCGCTACTTCGCCGTCGTGATCGCCGGCGGCTTCCACGTGCCCTCGCCGGCGGGAAGTATCGACGGTGGCGTGTCTTTGGGCCAATACAGGCGCATGACCAGGTAGATCGGGCCGTTGGGCGCGGGCAGCCAATTGGCTTCCTTTGCCTTGCCCGGCGAGTCCTTCTGGATGTGGAGCGTCAGCGAACCATCGGGGTTTTTCTTCATGGCCGGCAGCATCGGCGAGTTGATGAGATAGCGGCCGATGGGATTCTCGATCAGCAGCTGCGTCCTGCCGTCATACATCGTCACCGACCAAAATGCGTTGACCGGCGGCAGCTGGCCGGCGGGGAAGGTGAGCGTGTAGTTGTGCTTGCTGCCGTCGAGGACCTGGGCCGTGCCATCCACGCGTGCCATCGGATACATGGCCTCGTCGGCATTGTTGCCGTAGATGCCACCCTTGGCCGCGGCGGCGCGTTTCAGCCAATCGCCCTTGTAGAAGGCGCTGTCGCCGAACAGCGAGCCGACCTTCCAGCCATTGATGTCCTTCATGCCGGACGCGAGGTACTGGTCCACCTTGTCGTCGCCTTCCTTCATGGCCAGCAGGATGGCGGCCTTGTGTTCGAACGACAGATCCTTGAACGCAAACGTCTTCCCCGGCCCGATGCCTATCGTGGCGAGCCGCGCGCGGATCGCCTTGTCTTCCGCGGTTTCGGGCACGTACTTGAGGGCCGCGTCAAGATACTCGTAGAAATTGGCCTTGATGCCCGCCGTCGTGGCCGGCACGAATGCGATGGCCGGCGCCGCGGGCGGCGCCGGTCGCTGCAGGAATGCGGAGAGCGGCTGTGCCTTGTAGCCGGCCTGCACCTTGACCACGTTGGGCATGTCGGCGGCATTGAACAGCTGGGTGCGGAAAATGGTGAGCGCGAAGGGCGTGGTCGACTGGAAGACCTTCCTGATGCCCGCGGGTGTCTCGCCTTTCCAGTCGGGGCCGACGACGAGATAGTCGCCGGCGTTGACGCCCGTCGCACGGGTGCCGATGTAGCCGTAGTTGTAGGCGTTGCCGTCGATGAGTTGCACCGAGTAGTAGCGGGACCTGGGCACTGCCGGCACCGAGATCACCATCGGCTCCGCGCGCAGGTCGAGCCACAGCATTGAGTACGGCGTGTCGCTGTTGGGCGTGACGACGGCCGTGTCCTTGTAGGTGAAGACACGGGCTTCGTTGCTGATCGTGTTGAACGGGGCCTTGTATTGCCCCGAGTTCCTGTCGATGACGAACTCGTTCATCACCGCGTAGTTCATCACCAGCGGCAATCCGTAGATGAAGCCTTCCTCGGCGATGGCCTTGGTCTGCGCGATGCCCGGCGCGGGTACGCCCTTGGCCACGTCGTCTTTCTTCGCCTGCGCGATCGGGTCATCTTTCTTGCCGCAGCCCGCCATCAGCGTCACCGCGACGACGCAGAGCAGGGCACACTTCAGGCGAGTCGAAATGGCGGTTCTCATGCAGACTTCTCCATTGGCATGCGAGGGGTGCGCGCGGGTCGACGGGCAGCCGCGCAATCGTGGAAATTATACCGGCCGGTTCATGCAAACAATCCGTGCAGGAACCACTCGCCATCCTCGCTGCCGTAGCGATGATCGCGATAGATCCACACGGTCTCGTCGGCAGCCGTGCGGGCGACGAAATAATCGCGGCGCACATCGGCGCCATCCCACCAGCCGGACTCGATCCGTTCGGGGCCGTCGCACAGTAAAAAAGGGGTCAGGGTCGAATTAATCGCTTGGAAGCCACCGCCAACGCGAGGCGTTTCAACGATTAATTCGACCCTGACCCCTTTTTTACCGAGCGGCTGCGGATCGGCCAGCAGCCACAGCGGGCGGGGGGCCTCGGGCAGCGGCAATGCGGCGGCAGGTTTGGTGCCGCGGTTTTTGGTGGGTGGTCGCCTGGATTGTCCCGTTGTCCCTGCAAGGCTGAAGCCTTGCCTGCGGGATACACCCGAACTTGCCTTGATGCCGATCGGGGCAGTGGCCATCGCGCGCTCGGGCCGATGCTCGGCTTGCGGCACCAGCAACGTCACCGCCTCTTCGCCCAAGCGCGCGCGCAGGCGGTCGAGCAGCGGCACCGTGACGGCATCGGCTTCGTCCCCCGGCAACAGGCCGAGATTGCGGTCGGCCAGCGGCGTGACGTCGTCACTGGTCAGCGCGATGGTTTCGACGGAGGCGGGCAGCACTACGCGCGCCAGCCGTTCGCGCAGCACGCCCAGCAGGTGCGCCGGCATGCGTGCCGCCGAACCCAGCGCAAAGGTCGCCACCGTTGCAGGCACGCCGCGCTGCCGCATGTGGCGCTCATGCGTCAGCGTGAGCGTCATGCGCACGACGCCCAGGCCACGTGCCGTCAGCCAGGTCGAGAGCTCCTGCACCAGCCGCTGCACGCCAAAGCCCAGCGCCTCGACGTCGTGCACCGGTGACGGCAGGTCGAGCGTGCCGGCGAAACGTGGCGCAGGAACGTGCGCCGGGCGCGGATCGGGGATGCGTCCCAGTGTTTTGTCCAGCGTTTCCATCAACCCGCTGCCGAAGCGGCGGGCGAGGCCATCGCGCGGCAACGCGATCGCCTGTCCGAAGCGGGTGATGCCGGCCTCCTGCAACGTAGCGCGCGTGCGCTCGTCCAAGTCCATCAGCGTCAGCGGCAGCGGCGCCAGCGCGGCGTGGAGTTGGGTCGGCGTGGTGATTGGCGTGGCGTGACCGGCGCGTGCCAGCAGCAACGCGGCACCTGGTGTCGGGGCGAGGCCCAGCTGTGGCGCATAGCCCAGCGCATGTGCGCCAGCCACCAGCCGCGACACCAGGCGCGGCAGTCCCGCAAAGAGTTGCAGGCTGCCGCCGATGTCGGCCAGCACCGCATTGGGCGGCGCGATGCAGGCCATCGGCGTGAACGTCAGCGCCCAGGTGGCAAGTTGCGCCAGCGCGTGTGCTTCGGCAGCGTCATCGCGGTCGCGTTGCGTGAGTCCCGGCGCCAGCGCCAGCGCGCCCGACAGCAGCTGGCCGTTGCGGATGCCGGTGTCGCGGGCGCCTGCATTGGCAGCCACCACATGCGGATAGTGCCCACCGCTGCTGACCACGAAAGGCTGCGCCTGTTCTGCAGGGGACTGCCCGCGCGCGAATACGTCGAGCGGCAGTTGCGGAAAAAGAAGGCAGGCCCAGAGCATGGTGTGCGTTCGCGGTCCAGTGGTCCGTAGGCGAGGCTTGAAGCCTCGCGGGTTTGATGCGTGGATTGTCCCTGCGAGGCTGAAGCCTCGCCTACATGGACGTTTCCTTCATTGCGTGCCGGATGACGCACGGGGTGGCGTGACGACCTTCCCGGCCATGCGCGGCCGGGCCGAGGCGGGCTCGCGATGCGGCGCGCCGACGGCAGCGTCGATGTCGATCAGCACCGGCTGCGGCAAGCCTGCGCCGCGGCGCTTGACCACGTGCACCGCGAGTTGTCCGTCGTGCGGAGACAGCGCGAGCCGTAGCGGCGCTGCCGTGGCGCTGCCGTGCTGCCCGGGTCGCCGCCACAGCGCGCCCCAGGTGCGGCCATCGCGCGCAGCCACCTGCAGACGGCGCAACAGGCGCTCGTCGTGCGTGGGCAGCCACGCGAACGCGGCGCCGCATTCGGGCGCGCGCAGCGCCTGCTCGAAGGCCCACAGCGCGTCCTTGGCGCTGGCGCATTGCACGATGTGGAAACGCGCGAGATCGATGCCGGCGGCCGCCAGTGCCGGCGCATACGGCCGATAAGGCGGCGCGATCCACACGACGTCGCGGCCCGCTGCCTGCACGCGCGTCAGCGCCGGCAGCGTCAGGCGGATTTCACCGATGCCTTCGCGTTCCAGCAGCAGCTCGGTCAGCGCGCCCTGCGGCCAGCCGCGCCCCGGCAGCACGGCGTCGAGCGCTGCAAACCCCGACGGCACGGCCGCGGGCTCGACGGCGCAATCGTCGCCGCGCCAGATCGCGGGATGCGCGAGCAGCGTGGCAAGGGCGGCGGCGGAGTGGGGCATCGCAACGACAGCGCGCAGCGTGCTGGAACGTCGGAGCCGCGAATGCCTTAGAGGACGTGCATGGCGCGTCAACCGCCCTGCATCATCTTCTGGAAGCGGCGATCCAGTTCCTCCGGCGCCACATCCTCGGTGTGCGTCGAGATGGTCCACATATGGCCGAAAGGGTCGAGCAGCGTGCCGGTGCGGTCGCCATAGAATTGGTCGGCCAGCGGCCGCTGCTGCGTGGCGCCCGCGGCCAGCGCCTGCGCGAAGATCCTGTTCACGTCGGGCACGTAGACCATCAGGCTGACTGCCGTGCCGCCCAGCGTTTGCGGCCCGGGAAACTCCTTCGATTCGTCGGCCAGCATCACCGGCGAATCGCCGATCTTGATTTCCGCGTGCGCGATCTTGCCATCCGGCATGGGCAGCCGGAAGAGTTCGGTGGCGCCGAAGGCGCGTTGATAGAAATCGATGGCACGCGCGGCATCCCTGACGACGAGATACGGCGTGACCGAGTGGTAACCAGCGGGGATGGGTTGCACGGCCATGGGGGTCTCCTTGGTGAGTTACAACGAGCGGATCTACAACGAGCGGCTGGGCCGGATCACGCCCACCGCCACGCCCTCGATCGCAAACGATGTCCGCTGCGGATCGACGACGATCGGCGCGAACGCCGCATTCTCGGCCACCAGCGTGATTTCACGCCCGCGCCGTTTCAGCCGTTTGACGGTGACCTCTTCACCCAGCCGCGCCACCACGATCTGCCCGCTGCGCGCGTCGGCGGTGCGGTGGACGACCAGCAGGTCACCGTCGAGGATGCCGGCATCCTGCATGCTGGTGCCCTTCACGCGCAACAGGTAGTCGGCGTGCGGCGAGAACAGCGCGGCGTCGATGCGGTATTGCGCCTCGATGTGCTCGGCGGCCAGGATGGGGCTGCCCGCCGCCACGCGTCCCACCAGCGGCAGGAGGCCCTGCATCGGCACGCCGGGCATCTCGCGCAGACGCAGGCCGCGTGCCGTGCCGGGCGTCAATTCGAGCGCGCCTTTTTTGGCCAGTGCCTGCAGGTGGTCTTCCGCCGAACTGGCGGTGGAAAAGCCGAGACCCGTGGCGATCTCGGCGCGCGTGGGCGGCATGCCCGTGGTTTCGATGTGGCCGCGGATCCAGTCCAGAATTTGCTGCTGCCGCGCGGTGAGCCGGGGCAGCGGCGCGTCGGCGGCACGTGTCAGGTGGGCAAAGGGACGACGGGAACGCGGTGGCATGGGATGGATCCCTTTGGCAATAAGACGTATGGATATGCGGTACCATGATTATAGACGGCATTCCGGGATCGTCAAGGTGCTGTGCGCAAGGGGCGATGACGAGGGGTGAAGATGCTGCGCGCGGTTGACGCTCGACAAGGCGAGGGGAATACTGCCCCGTACCGCCAAGTCAGTATTTTCGAGAATGACGACCATGCCCGATCGAGACCACACTCACCAGCCCACTGCTTCGGTGGAAAAGCGCGTCGATGCCATCCAGGCGGCCTTTGACGAGCGCGGCATGAAGGCCACCGAAGCCGTGGCCGAGTTGAGTCACCTGGCCACCGAGGAATGGGTGCCGCGCAACGGCGCGCGCGTCGTTGCGCGGGCCTGGGTCGATCCGGCGTTTCGCCAGCGCCTGCTGGCCGATGGCCGCGCTGCCGTCGCCGAACTTGGTATCCCGCTGCCCAAACATCATCGGCACCTCGTGGTGCTGGAGAACACGCCGGATGTGCAGAACGTCATCTGCTGCACGCTGTGCTCCTGCACGGCCTTCACGGTCATCGGGCTGCCGCCGGATTGGTACAAGGATCTCGAGTACCGCGCGCGCGTGGTGCGCGAGTCGCGCACCGTGCTGAAGGAGATGGGTCTCGACCTGCCGCCCGAGGTCGAGATCCGGGTGTGGGACACCACTGCCGATACGCGCTATATGGTGCTGCCGATGCAGCCGCCTGTCGCCGTTGGCTGGCCCGAAGAAAAGTTGGCCGATATCGTGACGCGAGACGCCATGATCGGCGTGGCGCGCCTCTAGACGGAGTCCGGATATGGACGGAATGCACGACCTGGGTGGCAAGCAGGGCTTCGGCCCGGTTCGCTACACGCCCAACGCGACCGCGTTTCACGCGGCGTGGGAAGTGCGCGCCAATGCGCTCTATGCCTTCGCCGTGCGCAGTGGCATCTTCAACATGGACGAATACCGGCACGCGATCGAGCGGATGGAGCCGCGCCATTATCTTGCCGCCAGCTACTACGAGCGATCGCTGACGAGCCTTGCCACCCTCTGTGTCGAGAAAGGCGTGTTGAGCCGCGACGAACTGGAACAGCGAGCCGGGGGCCGCGTCCCGCTCGCGGCGAACAGTGCGCCGGGACGCTCGAACGTGCCCACGCGAGAGCGCTTCCAGCGTGGCGATCGCGTTCGAGTGACGCTTGATTGCGTCTCCGGGCATGTCCGTATGCCCGGTTATATTCGCGGCAAGGTCGGCGTGGTCGTGAGCGAGTCGCCGGTCTATCCGTTCCCGGATGCCCACGCCCATGGCGTGGCGGCGCAGGACGAGCCGACCTACGATGTGCGTTTCCGCAGCGAGGACCTGTGGCCGAATGATGCCGACGCCGCGCTCGTCCATGTCGGCGTGTTCCAGAGCTACCTCGAACGCGCCGACTAGTTCGGTCGCTGCCTTGATCGTGCGGGCGCAGATCGCCGAACCGGCGGGCCCCGCGCATCAACCCACGGTGAACAACGGCCACGTGCCGGGAATGCCTTTCAGCTCGAACTCGCCCCGTTCGCTGAATTCGAGGCCCGATCCGGCCACCAGGTCGCGCACCACGCGCGACGCCCACACCTCGTTGGCCTCCGCCTGCGCCGCCACCCGCGCCGCCGTATGCACGGCGATGCCGCCGATATCGGCACCGATCAATTCGATTTCACCGGTGTGCAACCCCGCGCGCAGCGCGAGGCCAAGCCGGCCAATCTCTTCGCGCATCGCCAGCGCGCAGCGAATGGCGCGCGCCGGCCCGTCGAACGTGGCGAGATAGCCGTCGCCCGTGCTCTTGATGGCGCGGCCGCGAAACCGCGCGATCACGCGCTGCGCCAGCGCATTGTGCTGATCGAGCAAAGCGCGCCAGCGCTGGTCGCCCATGGCGGCGGCCTGCCGGGTCGAGTCGGCGATATCCGTAAACAGCACGGTGGCCAGGATGCGGTCGGGTTCGGGCGTGGAACGCTCGCCGGTGAGGAATTCCTGGATCTCGTCGACGAAGGCATCCGCATCGCCGGCGAAGGGCAGGTGGTCGCGACCCTCCAGTTCGACGAAGCGGGCGCCTGGAATGTGGTCGGCAATATGCCGGCAGGGCTCGCGATAGTCACCGGCATCGTCGGCGCGGCACAGCACCAGTGTGGGCACATGGATCGAGGGCAGGACGTCGCGAACGTCGATCGACCGGTTCATCCGCTGGAGGGCCACCGCGGCGCCGGGGCTGGCACCCAGGCGGATCAACTTGCCCATCCAGTCGCAGAACGGTTGGTCATCGGCCAACGATGGCGCCAGCCATCCTGCCACCATGGCGTGAACGGAATCGCTGCTGCCCCACGTCAGTCGCCGCTTCGCCTCGGCTGCTTCCACGTCGCCGTCCAGACGCGAGCCCCACGGATAGTCCGGCGCCCAGGCTGAGCGCGCGTAGGTGCCGTACAGGATCAGCGCCTCGGTGCGCTCCGGATAGGTCGCCGCGAACAGGATGCTCATCGGACCGCCTTCGGAGATGCCGAGGATGGCGGCGCGCTTGCTGCCGGCGGCGTCCAGCACGGCACGGATGTCGTCCATCCGCTGCTCGAGCGACGGTACGCCCGCCTCGCGATCGGACAATCCCGTGCCGCGCTTGTCGAAGCGGATCAGGCGGCAGAACGAGGCAAGGCGCCGCAGCATGTGCACGTAGAGCGGCTGCTCCCACGCATGCTCGAGATGCGACACGAAGCCGGGCGTCATGATCAGGTCGATCGGACCCGCGCCCGTGACCTGATAGGCGATGCTGATGTCGCCGCTTTGCGCGTACTGGGTGGGTGAGGGTGTCATGGTCGCTGGGGATGAGGGACGAACAATGGGCGACGCTTGTAATGCGATTGTATTCGCAGACGCGATTCGGCGCGCCGTCCGCGGGGCACGTCAGCGCCATGCTGCTGATGGGCGTGCTCGCCATCGCCGGCCCGGGATGCGGAATATCGAAGGATCAACTGGACGCCGAGGAGGCAGCAAGGCAAAAAACGATCGCGCTTGTGGCTGCGGAACAGCAACGCGCTGACCGGGAATCGAGGCAGGTGGTGCCGGCGGATGCGCAGAAAGCATTCGAAGCCACGCAGAGTGCCGGCAGCGATACCCCCCAGTGTCCATCCACCCTTTCGGGCCTGCGGCAACGGGATGTCCCGGCAATCACCGCCTGCCAGCCGATTCACAAGGACGCTTGCCGCGAAGTATGCGGAGCCCGCTACGACACCCTCGAGGTCAGGAGTTTCAGCCAGACCGGCCGGAATTCCGGACTGCTTTGCCAGGACACGAGCATGGAACCGATGAAGAACGGCGTGAGCTTCGTCGCGGATCCGGGACGTGCAAGCTGCCTGGAAGTGCATCAGGGGGTATCCAAATGGTGCACGAACTACAACAAGAGCGCGGGTGGCATCGATTTCGGCGCGTTCGTCCAGTGCCAGGGACAGGTAGCCCAGTAGCGAGGCACGCCGCAGGCGAATGTGCGCCCCTCAAGCCGCGCTGGCGAACATGGGTGTTGACTCATGTCACGGCCATGGCGTATGAACTGGGGAATACTGCAGGTGTCGGGCGCATTCATGCACGGCTATTTCACATCCCATACAGGAGCAACCATGGTCACGCGTCGTACCACAATGAGAAGCCGATCCGGCACCAAGCTCTATGCCGTCCGTGACGAGACGGGTCAGTTCAAGGACGTCCAGACCTACCAGCGTGCGCATGCGGCTGACCTGCGCCAAAAGTCGAAAGCCGAGAAAGTGGCCGCGCAGGGTCCGCTCGAGAAGAAGGTCAGGAAGACGGCGAAAAATGTCGTGAAGTCGGTCAAGAGCTCGGTGCGGGGTGCGGTCGCTGCGGTGGAGAAAGCGGCGAAACGCGCCGTGAAGCAGGTTTCCAGTTCGCGCTCCGCGAAGAAACCGGCGGTGATGCCGGCTGCCACCAGGAAGGCGGCGCCCAAGCCAGCCGCGAAAAATGCGGTGAAGAAGACCGCTACGACGACCGCGAAGAAGTCGATCCGTACGCTGGCGGCAAAAAAGCCAGTGAAGAAGCCCGCGAAGAAGCGGACCGCGAAATGAACTGAAGAAGCCGCAGGCCCCGGGGCGAGCTTCCCGTCCTGTTGGGCGGCATGATCGTCATCTGCATGTGGGTGGCGCGCGAAATCGAATGGGGAGTCGTGAACCGCCTCGGCGCGACTACGGATGCGCTTCCGCCGTTCGGAGTCGTGCCCCGGCGCCGGCCATCGCGCTTCGTTCGATCAGCCCCGAACCATCGGCGGCCGCCGCTGCCGCATGCTTGTCGATGATGGCAAAGGACGTCCAGACGAAGCCCAGATGCTGCTGGATCGGCGCATTGAGTCGCAGCACATACGTCGCCCTGGACGACAGCAATTTCACGGTGGAGCCGGCCTTGAATTCACGTGCGGGGAGCAGCAGCGTCTTGATCGGCATGGCCGGGGATTGTTCGCTTGCCGGCAGATAGATCGCCGCGAAGGATCGGCGCGACGACTCCGGGACATCGTCGCTGGTCGGATCGACCCTTGCGTCGGCCACGATCTTGACGAAGCGCGGCCTGCGGCCGATGTGCTCGACGCCGATCTCGACGCGGTCCACCATCAGTCGCTTGAACCGGCGTACGACGCTCAAGGTCCAGGGCGCGTTCCCGTGCTCGCGCAGCGCGACCAGCGAGCCGGGAATCCACAGGTTGAGATCGCGAATCTGTCCGCGCATGCGGCATCCCGAGTCGCTGCGGTCCTTGACCTGCCAGATCTGCTGCAGCGCAGCCAGGTCGTCGGCGGTGGAGAACGAGCCATGGAGTGTGGTGCCTGTGGCCGTGTCCAACGGCATGCGCGTGTTGCCATGGAACGGCATGATGGTGTCGCCTTCCATTTGAGTGGACGACGATGCAATCGCCTGGGCCTCGGCCAGCGCGCCCTCGCGCAGCACCCGGGCAATGCTGGGCAGGCCGACGATCACCTGCACGGCCTGTGCAACCGGTTCGCGCGCCCCGCGGCGTTCGATGAGAACGGGGCTCGGGGCAAACAGGATCCTGAGTCGCGCCAGCAATGCGATTTGCGCGTCGCGTTCGACGGGGGCCGACCAGAGCGGGGGTGCGGTCGAATCGCGCAGCGCGGCGACTTCCTCGTCGATCAGCAACATCAGCAGCGACGGATCGAACACGAGCGTGCCGGCTGCCGGTTCGACGGACGCGCGCTTGAAGCCTGTGCTGCTGCCCGGATCCACGACGAAGCCATGGTCCGGGTGAGTGCTGCTGCCATCGAGCTGATGCGTCTGCAGTGAAAGTGCATTGGACCAGTCCATGAACCAGCCACTGGCCCATAGCATTTCCCGGGGCGAATACTGGCCGCCATTCATCATTTCCAGCAGCAGAATCTGGAGGTACTGCTGTTCCAGCGTGGTAGCCGCACCGGCCTTGCCATCAGCTTGGCCGATCGCGACGGGGTCCATGGTCAGTTCCTGCGCTTGCGCCAGCGCATACGCCTGGTGCAGTTCACGCCAATGCTCCGGGTTGGGCTTCTTGTATCGCAGCAGTCGAAGCAGGAACTCGAACTTGCGATGATGGGCGAGGTGGACGAGGAGGCAGCTTGTCGTTGCGGACGCATGGGCGTCGCCCGGACGCTGGGAACCCGCGTGAAAGTGTTCGTAGGCCTTGAAGAACGTCTGAATGAGGCGCATGGCCGACTGCCAGTACTTGCGGTCGAGTGAGCGCAATTGGGCGTCGCCTTCCACGTACCGGACCAGCAGCAGGTCGCGCACCTGCTGGGCGCACCGGTCGAGAACGAGCAGCGCGGCGAGGAAACCTTCGTCGGGTGGTCCTGGCGGCACCAGTCGGGCGATCGCTGCGCAGACCAGCGTCTGTGCCTCGATCGGATCGCGCAGCGGCAGGGAGCGACCAAATGCTTCCGCCGAAGCCCGGTCGACCGGATAGAGTCCATCGAAGGCAACGCTTGGTGCAACAGGTACGGACGGGCCCACGCGGCATCCCCGGATGAATTCCAGTAATTTTGTGGGTTACAGCAAGTACCATGCCCGGCGCTTTTCAGCGATTTCCGGATGCCCCCCGTCGATCCGACGGGGGGTCGGCGGGCCCCCATCCGGGGGGGCCTGCACTCAAGCTCAGTAGTTGGCGTAGATCGACGCGATACCGATCGCGAACCCGGCCGTGAATGAGCTGGTGGCGAAGACGCCGTTCAGTGCGGTGGCGGCTTCCTGCGTCAGGGTGATACGGCTGCCTTCGATCAGCAGGATTTCAGGACCAGGGGGAAGTACCAGCGGCAACGCGATCTGCGGCAATGCCACGTTGAACAACGGGATGCGGCCCACGAGCGAGCCATTGGCGGTGACGAGGCCGGTCAGGCGGGGTGCCGTGCCGGCGGTGTCGATCACGAAATCAGACAGGATGACCTGGGTTGATGCCTTGGTCAGCTTGAGTCCACCCACGTGCGGAATCTCTCCCCGGGCATTCGCTGCGTCCAGCCGTCCTCCGGTGATCGGGAAGAAACCGATCCGCTGATAAAGCGTGGCGGGAAGGTTCTTCGAGGGGACGATCTGCAATGACGTCAATGCCGCGATGAACTCCGGGAAGAACTCGACCAGCGTGTAGCCGTTGTTGATCTGCGCGGTGGGTGCGGCGGCGACGGGCGTCACTGCGGCACTGAAGGCGATACCGAGGGCAACGATGGCGGTGCCGATTTTCGATTTCATCGTACAAATCTCCATTGAACAAATTAAAGGTGCACTGGACGGCCGCAATTGGCCTTCAGGCTTGAGTAACGGACAGGTTGATGACAGGACAAACCCCAATGAAATGTTGGACAAAGTATGGACAAAGATTGGACAATTCTCGCCGCAGCGTTGGCGCCGCATCCCGACCGCTTGCATGCAACGATAGCGATCCGGCCCCCGACCTCACTCGCATTGGAAGGCGATCTGCGGTCGTTTCGCGCGCGATAATGCATGGATGCTCGCCCCTGCTTTTCTTGTTCTCAATTGCGGTAATCCGTTCGACGCGACGATGCCGAGCGGCGCGGCCAAGCGCCTGCGCGTGCGGTGTCTGGGCGGGATCATGCTGTGCGGCCTGGCGCTGGCGGCGCCGATGGCCCAGGCCGAGGTCTGGGCCTACGTCGACGAGCGCGGCGTCACCCACTTCGCACCCGACAAGCGCGACGACCGCTTCCAACTCTTCTTCAAGGGGGGCAGCAGCCTCGATCCGGCACCCGCGCCGGTCGTAGCTGCCCCATCCGGGGTGCTGGGCAATCACAAGCTCTTCCTGCGCGTGGCGCAGCACCCCAATCTCGACCGCTACGCGACGCTGATCGAAAGCAACGCGAAGACCCACGGCCTCGATCCCTCGTTGGTGAAGGCGATGATCGCGGTGGAGTCAGCCTTCGAGCCGCAGGCCGTGTCCCCCAAGGGCGCGCTGGGCCTGATGCAGATCATGCCTGCCACCGGCGAGCGCTACGGCGTGGCCGGCAACGCGAAGCGCACGCTTGAGCAGCAACTTTTCGACCCCGCCATCAATCTGCGGATCGGCACGCGTTACATGCGCGACCTGCTGCAACGCTTCGGCCAGGACCTGAGCCTGGCGCTGGCCGCGTACAACGCGGGCGAGGGCGCGGTGGAGCAATACGCGCGGACCATTCCACCGTATCCGGAGACGCGTGACTACGTGGCGTTGGTGCAGCAATTCGAGGCGTACTACCGGCCACCGGCACCGGTCGTCGTGCCCTTGGCGCCGGCGCGGGTGACGTTGAAGCCGCGGGCCGTCGCGCCATAATTGTCCCTTGTGCCAGGTGCGTCGGCCGGCCATTGGCCAATGTACGTTCCCGCATGACCGTGATAACGTATTTATGCCGCAGCCTCGGCCTCAAGCGAGAACCCACGGATGAAAAAGGCAGCGCTCTACAGCAGTTCACGGCGCGCGAAAGCGTTGGCCCCCGGACGGGCGGACGCGTCGACGGCGGAGGCGGCACCCGCCGCCGCGACCGCGGGCGAATTATCCTCGGCAGCCGCCGAAGTACCCTCCAAGCCAGTCGGACGGCTGCGCCGCCTTTGGCGCCGCTACGATCGCCCATTGCTGGTGCTGGCAGGGGCGCTGTTCGCGGTGGCGCTGGTGGCCACCCATGCCAAGTTGCGACCGGTCCCAGGCGAGCTGACGCAAAAGGACATCGACGCCGCCGTCCTCAACACGCTCGAGAACACACCACTGCCATCGCTCGAGTCCAAGGCCTACGCCGCGATCCTGCCGTCGGTGGTGCGGGTGATCGGCATCGGCCCGGAAGAGGATGACGACCCACCTGCCAAGGGCGAAGGGAAGGTCGCGCCGGACGGCAAGACGTCGCCGCATCGAAAGGGCCAGTTCATCGTACCGGGCAAGCCTGGGGAACCGGACCAGCGGCCGGGCGATAAAGCGGCCGGCGCCGGCAAGACCCCGGACAAGGACGGCGAGCGCGGCGCCGGCAAGGACAGGGGCGCACAGGCCGACAAGGGTGCGGACAAGGACCCCGAAACCAAGCCCGGCAAGCGCCGCGGCGGCGGTGTGGGCACCGGCGTGGTGATCGTCGACAAGGGCATCATCCTGACCAATCTGCACGTGGTCGCGGGCGCGGAGCGGATCAAGATCACGTTCTTCGACGGCTTCGAGTCCGAGGCCGTGATCATCGGCACGCGCCCGGAGCACGACCTTGCGGTACTGCAGGCCAAGGCGGTGCCCGACGACATGGTGGCGGCCACACTGCGCTCCACGGCCGACCTGCAGGTGGGCGATCATGTGGTGGCGGTGGGCTTTCCCTTCGGCATCGGGCCTTCCGCTTCGGCCGGCGTCGTATCCGGGCTGAAGCGCGAGTATCAGTCGGTCGAAGGCAAGCGCATCCTGACCAACCTGATCCAGTTCGACGCGGCAGCCAACCCGGGCAATTCGGGCGGGCCGCTGGTCACGGCGGACGGCGAAGTGGTGGGCATCGTCACAGGCATCCTGAATCCGACCTCGCAGCGCGTGTTCATCGGTATCGGCTTTGCGGTGCCGATCGAGAACGCGGCGGCGGCGGTTGGCATGTCACCTTTCTAGCAATGTTCATTCATACGCACGAGGCCCCATGGAATCAAAACTGACGCCGCATTCGGAAGTCGCCACTTTGATGGAGCGAATCCTCTACGAGGTGAAGAAGGTGGTGGTGGGGCAGGATCCATTTCTGGAACGCGTGATGGTGGCGATCCTCGCGCAGGGGCATCTGCTGGTGGAGGGGGTACCGGGGCTTGCCAAGACACTCACGGTGAAAACGCTGGCGCGCACCATCACCGGATCGTTCAAGCGCATCCAGTTCACGCCGGACCTGGTGCCGGCGGATCTCGTCGGCACGCGCATCTACAGCCAGAAGACGGGCGACTTCGCCACGTCGCTCGGTCCGGTGTTTGCCAACCTGCTGCTGGCCGACGAAATCAATCGCGCGCCGGCCAAGGTGCAGAGCGCGCTGCTCGAGGTGATGCAGGAGAGGCAGGTGACCATTGCCGGCGAATCGCACAAGGTGCCCGATCCGTTCCTGGTGATGGCCACGCAGAATCCGATCGAGACGGAAGGCACCTACCCATTGCCGGAGGCGCAGGTCGACCGCTTCATGATGAAGGTGCTGGTGGACTATCCCACCGACGAGGAAGAGTTCGTGATCGTGCAGCGCGTCACCGGCGAGCCGGTGCACGTGACGCCGGTGGCCACCACGGACCAGCTCGCGGCCATCCAGCGCGAATGCCGCACCTGCTACGTCGACCCCAACCTCATCCAGTACGCCGTGCGGCTGGTGGCGGCCACCCGCAATCCCCAACGCTTCGGGTTGAAGGACTTCGGCAAGTACCTGACCTATGGCGCCAGCCCGCGCGCCACCATCGGCATGATCGAAGGCGCACGCGCGCTGGCCTACCTGCGCGGCCGCAACTATGCGCTGCCCGAGGATGTGACGGACCTCGTGCCCGATGTGCTGCGGCATCGCCTGGTTCTGTCGTACGAAGCGCTTGCGGACGGCAAGACGCCGGACATGCTGATCCAGACCATCATGGCGCACGTGGCCGCGCCGGACAAGCCGCTGGAAGCCCATGTCCGCGTCGCCAACGGCTGAGCGCATCCTCCAGCGGCTGGAATGGACGGTGCTGCGCCGTCTGGATGGCGTGCTGCATGGTGATTACCGCACACTCTTTCGCGGCTACGGCCTCGATCTCGCCGACCTGCGCGAGTACCAGTACCAGTACCACGACGATGTGCGCCACATCGACTGGAACGTGACGGCGCGGCTGCAGGTGCCGCATGTGCGCGAGTTCAACGAAGAGCGCGAAGTGGCCGCGTGGTTCCTGCTGGACCTGAGCCCGTCGGTGGATTTCGGTTCCGAGCATGTGCGCAAGCGCGCGATCTCGGCCGATTTCGTCACCGTGATCGCGCGGATGCTGACGCGCCATGGCAATCGCGTCGGCGCGATGTTCTACGGCGGGGAGGTGGACACGGTGATTCCTACGCGCAGCGGACGCCGGCACGTGATGCACATCCTCCACAGCATATTGGCACGACCCGAGGTCCGGCAATCCAAGGCCACCGACATCGACGATCTGCTGCGCACGGCCAACGAAATCATGCGACGGCGTTCGGTCGTGTTCGTCGTTTCCGATTTCATCAGTGCGCCCGGGTGGGCCAAGACGCTGGCGCACCTCGCGCAACGGCATGAGGTGATCGCGGTGCGCCTTTACGATCCGCTGGAAATGGAGATGCCGGATCTGGGCATGCTGCACATCCAGGACGCCGAGTCCGGCGAGCAGATCTTCGTCGACACGCATGACCGCGGCTTTCGCCGGCGTTTCGCCGAGCTTGCGGTCAGGCGCGAGGAAGAGTTGCGCGAAGCCTTCGTGCATGCAGGCGTCGATGCGCTGGAGCTTGCCACCGATGACGACCTGGTCGACGCGATCATGCGTTTCGCCGATCTGCGCAAGCAGCGCAGTCGCCTTGCGGCGGGTGGTGGCGTGCCGCAGCACCTGACGAGCCGGCCGTCATGACGTTTCTGTGGCCGGAAATGCTGTGGCTGCTGCTGCTCGTGCCGCTGCTGGTGGCGCTGTACGTGTGGCTGCTGTCGCGCAAGAAGAGCGCATCGGTGCGCTACGCCAGCCTCGCCATGATCAAGGAGGCCATCGGGCCGGGCCAGCGCTGGCGCCGGCACGTGCCGCCCGTGTTGATGCTGATCGCGCTGACGCTGATGCTGATCGCCATCGCCCGGCCGCAGGCGGTCGTGATGCTCCCGTCGCAGCACGAGACCATCATCCTGGCGATGGACGTGTCGGGCAGCATGCGCGCCACCGACGTGCTCCCCAGCCGCATCGTCGCCGCGCAGGAGGCGGCGCGCGCGTTCGTCAACGAGCAGCCGTCGCGCACGCGCGTGGGGATCGTGTCCTTCGCCGGCGCGGCTGCGGTCGTGCAGCCGCCCACCAAGAACCGCGAGGACATCATCGCGGCCATCGATCGATTCCAGCTGCAGCGCGGCACGGCGGTGGGCAGCGGCATCCTCGTGTCGCTGAAAACCATCTTCCCGGAAGCCGAGTTCGATCTGCGGTCGTGGAATCCGCGTGGCGAGCAATCCCGGTCGACACCCATCGACAAGGCGGGCAAAGGCGGGAAGGGCGACAAGCCGGAAGTCAAGGCAGTGGCGCCGGGATCGTATGTATCCGCGGCCATCATTTTGCTGACTGATGGCCAGACCACCACCGGCCCCGATCCGCTGGAAGCCGCGCGGATGGCGGCCGAGCGCGGCGTGCGCGTGTTCACGGTGGGCATCGGCACCGAGAAGGGCGAGATGATCGGCGCCGAGGGCTGGTCGATGCGGGTGCGTCTGGACGAGGCGGCATTGAAGAACATCGCCAACATCACGCAGGGCGAATACTTCTACGCGGGTACGGCGACGGACCTGCGCAAGGTCTACGAAACGCTTAACTCGAAGCTGGTGTTCGAGCAGAAGCAGTCGGAGATCACGGCATTGTTTGCCGCGGCAGGGGCGCTGGTGGCGTTGCTGGCGGGCGTGTTGTCGATGCTGTGGTTCGGGCGGATCCTGTAGGCGGGCACCGCTGTTTGCGGGCGAGGTTTGTAGGCGAGGTTTGTAGGCGAGGTTTGTAGGCGAGGCTTCAGCCTCGCTTGGTCGACGCATCGAACCTGCGAGGCTGAAGCCTCGCCTAC
>JANNKR010000056.1:0-4962 GCA_031396395.1 Betaproteobacteria bacterium | reverse complement strand
GAACCGCCGTGGGAATTGCAGCCTTGCCGCGCGGGCACACGGCAAAGTCGACGACGAAATGCGTGCCGACGGGCACGGTCTGCGGCTCGGTTCGGTAGGAAATCTGGTAGCGCGCATTCTCCAGCAGGCGCTTGTCACCGGGCAGCGTGGAACCACAGGGCGCCGCGGCGTGGGCGCCGCCAGCAAGCAGCACGCCGCCCAGTACGGCGGCATGGATGCACCTCATTGCGCAGAGGGCTTCCACGATGCAAACAGTGCATCGCCGTTGCGCCACGCAATGCGCTCGGCCAGTGCCGGCGGCAGATCGGCAAGCCACGCGCGCGACCATGCCGCGTGCTCGACGACGTAGTGCCAGCGTTCCGGCGTGTAGGTGTCGGTGCCGATCATGAAGCGGTCGGGAAACTCCGTGAACGCGGCACGCCATTCCGCCGGCACTTTGCCCGACGGACCGTGTTCGCTGCGAAACGCGAGATCACACCACAGGTTCCTGTGCTTGCGCAGCAGTGCGCGCACGCGCTCGGGATTGTCGAAGCCCGAGTGCGCCCACAGGATGCGTGCATCGGGGTCGAGTCTGAAGAGCCGCTCGATGGCATCGGCGTCCGAGTGCGCGTGCAGCACCAGCTTGTACTGCTTCGCCAGGGCAACCATGCGCTTGGGCACCGGCAAGTCGGCATCCGCACCGTAGAGATGGAACTCGCCGACGGCGGCGTAGCGACTGTTGCGCAGGCGCTCCTCGAGAAATGCGGTGACCGTGTCGTCGCGCACCCACGTGCCGACTTCGCTGCGGTTGCGGTAGGGTCGCAGCGACGGGATGATCAGGTCCGGCGCTTCCGCCACCAGTCGCTGCGTTCCGTCGTCGCCGGAACTCGAGACGATCGCGCGTTTCAACCCCGCTTTGCGCAGGATGGCAACAGCCTCCTTCGGCGGCGTCGATTCCCGTGCGTCGTGGCTGTAGTGGATGTGCGCGTCGAACAGCGGCAGGTCCACCGCGTGCGCCGACGGGGTGGCTGACGCAGCACTGAGCAGGGCGACGGCGAGCAGGGCGGCTTTCATCCCCCTATCTTCGTGCTTAAATTGCGCCATGCCAAGCCTGCCCAAGCTGGACACCCGCTGCCGCTGGTGCGGCGAGGATCCGCTCTACGTGGCCTATCACGACACCGAGTGGGGTTTCCCGGTCGGCGACGATCGGCGCCTGTTCGAGAAGATCTGCCTTGAAGGCTTCCAGGCGGGGCTCAGCTGGATCACCATCCTGCGCAAGCGCGAGGCCTTTCGCGAGGCCTTCGCCAATTTCGAGATCGAGCGCGTGGCGCGGATGGGGGAGGCCGACATCGCGCGGTTGCTGGGCAACAGTGGCATCGTGCGCCATCGCGGCAAGATCGCCTCCACGCTCAACAATGCCCGGCGCGCGCGCGAGCTGGCGCAGCAATGCGGATCGCTCGCGGCGTACTTCTGGCAGTGGGAACCGAAGCCATCGTCGCGGCCACGCAAGCTCACGCGCGCCGTGCTGTCGACCCTGGCCACATCGCCGGAGTCCGTGGCGCTGGCCAAGGACTTGAAGCGCCGCGGCTGGACCTTCGTCGGCCCCACGACGGTGTATGCCTTCATGCAGGCGATGGGGCTCGTCAACGATCACGAGCACGACTGTGCGACGCGGGCCAGGGCATTGGCGGCGCGGAAGGCATTCGTCCTGTAGGCGAGGCTTCAGCCTCGCAGGTTTGCCGCGGCGTCATCGGCCGCGAGGCTGAAGCCTCGCCTACAGCGTGTCCGCGATGCCCGCGATGTCCGCGATGCCCGTGGCGCCCGCGATGCCCGCGATGTACAGAGCGTCCCCGGCAGTTACCTGCAACATCACGTTACAACCGGCCGTCCGCCGTCCTGACTCGGCCGGCGTTGATGCGGGGAAGGCTCGCCCCGCCATCCGGCGGGTCAGCCTCGAACCCGTTGACTTCCCAAGGAGCCTTGCATGAACACCCGCACAACCCTCATCGCCGCGCTGGTCGCGCTCGGTACCCTGGCCGCGGCCGTGCCTGCCGTGGCACAGGCCGAAGGAACCACCGCGAAGAACCAGTCCAGGACCCACACCATCCAGCGCGCGAAGGGGGCCGATGGCGCGGTTGACGCGACCCGCACCGGATCCAACGGCGGCGTGTCGACGGTTGACCGCAGCAAGGGCGCGGATGGCCTCACCGACAAGGTCGTGACGGGTCCGAAGGGAGGGGTCACGACGACGGATCGCGTGCGCGGCACCGATGGCCTTGTCGACAAGACGACGACGGGTCCGAAAGGCGGCACCAAGGCGACCGATCGCGCTCTCAATGCCGATGGCACCGTCAACAAGACGGTGACGACAACCAGGCCCTGAGCCGCACCAAGCAAAACGGGCGGCCGCGGCCGCCCGTCGCTGCATTGAAACGAATGCCTACACGCGCCGCTTGTACTCGCCGGTACGGGTGTCGATCTCGATCTTGTCGCCGGTGGTGACGAAGAGCGGAACCGCCACTTCGAAACCGTTGGCGAGCTTGGCGGGCTTCATCACCTTGCCCGACGTATCGCCCTTGACCGCGGGTTCGGTGTACATCACTTCACGGTCGACGGTGTTGGGCAGCTCGGCCGAGATGGCGCGGCCTTCGTAGAACGTGAGTTCGCACGGCAGGCCTTCCTCGAGGTAGTTGAGCGCGTCGCCCAGGTTGTCCTTCTCGACGTCGAACTGGTTGAACTCGTTGTCCATGAAGACGTACATCGGGTCCGCGAAGTAGGAGTAGGTGACCTCCTTCTTCTCCAGTTGCACCGTTTCGAACTTGTCGTCGGCGCGATACACCGTCTCGGTGCCGCTGCCCGACAGCAGGTTCTTGAGCTTCATCTTGACGACCGATGCGTTGCGGCCGGACTTGGTGAACTCGGCCTTCTGCACGACCATCGGATCCTTGCCGACCATGATGACGTTGCCGGCGCGCACTTCCTGAGCGATTTTCATGTCGATTCCTGCGTGTACGGCGGCCGGTTGCCTTCTTGAGGCGCCCCGCCGCGAGGGGGGTTGGTGTTCGGGAAACCCATAATTATAAACGATTTTCGCAGTAGTTGACCAGCAGGCTGCACAGGTCGGTGCCCACCGCGAGATGATCGGCCCAGGCGTGAGCATGCCGGCGCAGCGGCGGCAGCGCGGCGAGCAGTTCCGGCCAGGCCGATACCACCATGTCCGCATTGCCGTCGTTCCACCCGTACCAGAACGCACGTTGCACCTCCCGGAGAGTGCTGGGCAGTCCCGCCTCGTAGCGCGTCAGGAATGCGTCCATCTTGGCGAGATGCGCGTCCTCCTCCTGCGGATACAGCTGCCAGACCAGGGGCCGACCGGCCCATTGGGCGCGAACCAGCGAATCCTCGCCGCGCACGAAATTGAGGTCGCATTGCCACAGACGCCGGTCGAAGGCGTCCTGCTCCACCATCGGCAGCACGCTGATTGAAAGCGCGCCGCGCTTCCACGTCTCGCCCGCATGGGGCACCGCGCCGGCGGTGAAGCGATCCAGCTCCGACAGCGCGGCCCCTTCGGGCACCAGGCAGACGACCGGATCGTCGCCATCCGCCCAGGCCTCCAGCAACCCAGACAGCGCCGGGTTGGCGTAGCAGAAGAGACTGACGAGCGTGGCGTCGGCCGCGGTCGCCACGCCCGCCGCATGCAGCAGCGCCACGCGCGACCAGGGGGTTGCGGTGGCCACGTCGCGCTGCGCCAGCAGCCCCGCTTCGCGCAGCAGGCCACCCGAGCGCGGCGTGAATCCGGGAAACCAGAACGTCCGCGTCAACGGATACCGCGGATGCGGCGAGGGCAGGCCGTGCGAGGCATCGATCCATGGCTCGGCCGACAGGTACTCCAGCACGATCCAGACCGGAGCCCGCGCCGCGGCGGCCATCGCGGCGACGTAGGCTTCGGGCACGCCGCAGCCGAAGCCCTCGATCACCACGTCGGCCGGTGGCGCGGACGCCGTGGATGCGTCGGTCAGGCGCCGTACGCGTATGCCGGCGGCGCCCTGGTCGGCGCGATCCGGATCGAGCGCCGGCGCGATCCGCGCCAGCGTGCGCACATCGTCGATCCATAAAGTGACCGCAAGCCCGTGCTCATGCGCGAGCTGCCGCGCCAGGCGCCAGCAGACGCCGGCATCGCCGAAGTTGTCGACGACGCGGCAGAACACGTCCCAACGGATGGAGGGGCTCATCGCGCTTCACCGGCCTTTGCAATCGTTGGATCTGCCCGCATTATCGCAACCTGGCGGCGCGGTGCGCCGGATGCCATGCAAAGGAATCAGGATGCTTGGAGCGTTGACCATCGATGTGGTGTCGGATGTCGTCTGCCCGTGGTGCTATATCGGCAAGCGGCGGCTGGAGGACGCACTGGCGCAGCTGCGCGCCGACGAGCCGGACCTGCCGGTACAGGTGCGCTGGCATCCGTTCCAGCTGAATCCTGACCTGCCCCCGGAGGGCAAGGATCGCCGGCACTACCTTGAACAGAAGTTCGGCGGGCCGGCACGGGCAAAGGAAATCTATGCACGCGTCGAGGCCGCCGGCGGCACTGTGGGCATCCCCTTCGCGTTCGACGCGATCGAGCGCCAGCCCAACACGCTGGATGCGCATCGCCTCATTGCCTGGGCGCAGTCGCGCCATGAAGGCGATGCCGACGCGCTGGTCGAGCAACTGTTCAAGGCCTATTTCATCGACGGCCTTTATCTGGGCGATCACGACGTGCTGGTCGCGCGTGCGGAGAGCGCGGGCTACGATGCTGCCGATGCGCGGGCCTTCCTGACGTCGGACAGCATGGCAGCCGAAGTGGCGGGCGCCGATAGCCGTGCCCGCGAATCGGGGGTGTCCGGCGTGCCGTTTTTCATATTCGACGGGAAGACGGCGGTGTCCGGTGCGCAGGAAGCGGCGACGCTGCTCGATGCGATCCGGCAGGCGCGTACCGCCGGCGCCTAG
>JANNKR010000053.1:0-8973 GCA_031396395.1 Betaproteobacteria bacterium | reverse complement strand
TCGCGCGGCAAACCGAAGCGTTCGTGTATCTCGGTTTGCACCATGTGCGAAATGCAGATGACGCGTTGCAGGCGCGGACTGGCAAACAATCGGCGCTCTGCCGCCATCGTGTACCGATGCCAGGGGCTTGCCGCCAGCGCCGCGCGCGCCAGCGGTGAAGCGTCCCGCATGCGCTCCTCCACCCATACGGCGTGCACGCCGTCGCCAGCGCGGAAGATGTCGCAGCAGGCAATGCGCTCGTGCGATTGCACCAGGGCAGCGGGCATGCCGGCCACCGCCGCGCACACGCCGCGGGCAAACGTGGCGTCGCGCATCGTGCGTCCCAGGTAAGGCGGGTTGACGATCATGGGGCGCACCAGCGCGTTGGATCCCGGTGGCCAGCGCCTGGTGAGCAGCAGGATTTCGATGCCGCGCGCCGATAGCGTGTCGAGCGTGCGCTCGACGAAGCGCTCGGCGCCGCCAAACGGCGTGTACCGCTGGCGGATGATGGCCAGCTGCATCAGGGGGGTGGCGGCTTGGGCGTGGATCGTGCCGCCGGAAGGTCATGGGGATGCAGCGTCTCCGAATCCAGCCCATCCTCGCCGTGCAGCGGTGGCGCCTCGACCGGCGCGACGGCCGCAGTTGCGGTCGCGGCGCGCCCGGTGGCCTTGTGTGCCACGCTGGCCTCCAGCAATTCCTTGTAGAGCAGGACCAGTTTCAGCGTCATCGCCGAGGGCGACAGCGGCAGCACCGCTTCCCGCGCACTTGTGCCGAGGCGCGTGCGCAGATCCGGATCGAGCAGCGCTGTCATATGTCCTGCCAACGCCGTCACGTCGCGCGCATCGCACACGAAGCCCGCATCGTGTTCGACCACGATCTCGGCGGCGCCCGAACGGGTGCTGGTCACGACCGGGAGTCCGCTGGCCATGGCTTCCATCGCGGCGTCGGGGAACGAGTCGTACACGGCAGGGAGCACGAATGCATCGGCCGCGCCGTAGTAGGGCGCGAGCTCCGTGGAACCGGGCAGGAAGGTCACGCGCGAACGGACGTCGAGATCGCGCGCACGCTGCTTCGCCGCTTCGAGCCGGCGATCGTCGCCGATCACGATGAGATGGGCCTCCGGCGGCAACGCGGCCATGGCCGCAAGCGCAGCCGGGAGGCCCTTGCGCGCAAAGCCGGACCCCGCGAGCAGGAATACGACGGCATCGTCGGGGATCCGGTGCTTGCCGCGGATGTGCTCGCGGTGCTCGCGCAGCGCTGGCGAGAACGCGTCCGCATCGACGGCGTTGTAGATCACCGGCAGGCGCTCGTCGGGCAGACCGAAGCGCGTCTTGATGTCGTCGCGAACCATCTTCGAATTGCAGAGCACGGCACGCAGCCACGGACTCGCAAAGAGCTGCCGCTCCATGCGCAGCGTATACCGATGCCATGGATCGGCGGCCACGCGCAGCCGCAGCAACGCGGGCGCGCCCTTCAGCCGCTCTTCCAACCAGCTTGCATGCAGGCCGTCCTCGGGCCGGTAGATGTCGCAGCACAGGACGCGCTCGTGCGACTGCACCAGGTTGGCGCGGGACCTGCCGATCTCGCGCGACACCGCGTGCGCAAAGCCCCAGTCGCGCCACAACGGACCCCAGTACGCGGGATCGCAGATGTGGGGTTCGATCAGCTGCAGCTTCGTCTGCGGCCACTCGCGGGTGTACATCGTGATGGCCACGTTGCGCTCGAGCAACGCCTCAAGCGCGCTCTCGACGAAGCGCTCGGCGCCGCCGTGCGGGGTATAGCGCTGCCGGATGATGGCGAGCCGCATCAGGCGGTTGCTCCAGTTGTTTGCCGCAGCAGGTCGGCCAGCGCCGTTTCCACCGCGGCGACCGGCAACGTGGTCAGGCATTCGGAAATCTTGCCGCCGCCGCAGCCGTCAAGGCCGCATGGCCGGCACGGATGCCGGTCCGACACAACGACGCGATGCGCCACGTGCCACGGGCCCCAGGCGATTTCGCTGGACGGACCGAACAGCGCCAACGCCGGTGTCTGCATCGCCGCCGCGATGTGCATGGGGGCCGAGTCGACCCCGGCGAAGGCGCGCGCCTTGCCGGTGAGCGCGGCGAGTTCGGGCAGTGTCAGCTGGCCGGTCAGGTCCACCACGTCGGCGCGGGTGGCCGCTGGCAGCAACGCAAGCACCGCTGCAACCAGCGAACGCTCCCGTTCGTCCGGTGCGCCGGTGACGACGACGCGCAGTTGCCGGGCGGCAATGCGCTCGATCAACGCTGCGGTGGCTTCAGCCGGCCAGCATTTGAACAGCCAGCGCGAGCCCGGATGGACCTGCACGAACCCCTGCTGCCCGAGGCGATGCTCGACCAGCAGCGCCGCGACCCGGGCGTCGGCGGCGGCGCCGGGCACGAGCACCAGCCGCCGGTCGTTGTCGTCGGGGTAGATGCCGATGCGGCGCAGCGCGTCGAGGTTCTGCTCGACCATGTGGCGCTCGGTGCGCGACGGCAGCTTGTAGAAATGCGTGAAGCTGCGGCGCCAGAGCGCGGGCCGCTTGTCCGGCATGCGGGTGACCGCCCAGCGTGGCCGCAGCAGACGCGCCAGCGTGAGTCCGCGCGGATGCTCGGTGAGATGAATCAGGAGTTCGTAGCGGCGGGCGCGAAGCGTGCGGAGGAGTTGCCATTCCGCCCGGGCCTGCGCCATCGGCCCGGCCTGTTTCCACCCCCGGTCGATCGCATGCAGCTGTGCAATCGCCGGGTGACCCGCAAGCATTGGCGCGGTATCGGCATAGACCAATGCATCGACCTCGATCCCCGGGCCCGCACGGGCCAGCGTCGTGAACACGGGCGACGCGAGGAGGACGTCGCCATGATGACGCAGCTTGGTGACCAGCGCGCGGCGGACTTGGGACAAGGGAACGGGGTCCGGCAGCGGGCTCGGCATGGTGGTTCACAATACCAAAATCCGCGCCGATGCGCCGCCCGCCGGGGCCGAATCCGTACGCGCTCACTGGCATCGAAAGCGAGGCCCGCCGGTGCTTCCCCACAGGGAGTACAATCCGCGCGTCCGGTTGCCACCTCGCCATATCCCCTCCCCATGTCCGTCGACGTCGTCAATACCGCGCTCAAGGCGCAGATCCTTGCCGAGGCGCTGCCCTACATTCGCCGCTTCCACGACAAGACGATCATCATCAAGTACGGTGGCAACGCGATGACCGAGCCGGCCCTGAAGGCGGGTTTCGCGCGCGACGTGGTCATGCTGAAGCTGGTCGGCATGAATCCGGTCATCGTGCACGGCGGTGGTCCGCAGATCGGTGATCTGCTGAAGAAGATGAACATCGAAAGCGAGTTCCGCCAGGGCATGCGCGTCACCGACGAGCGGGTGATGAACGTGGTTGAAATGGTGCTGGGCGAGTTGAATCAGGAGATCGTGGGCCTGATCAATCAGCATGGCGGCAAGGCGGTTGGATTGACCGGGCAGGACGGCGCATTCATCCATGCGCGCAAGATGATGCTGAAGTCGGAGACCACCGAGGGCGCCCTGGTCGACATCGGGCTGGTCGGCGAGATCGAGCGCATCGACCCGGAACTGATCCAGTTGCTCGATTCGCGGGACTTCATCCCGGTGATCGCGCCGATCGGCGTGGGCACGGGCGGCGAAGCCTACAACATCAATGCCGATCTGGTTGCCGGCAAGCTGGCCGAGACGCTTAAGGCCGAGAAACTCGTCCTCATGACCAACACGGTTGGCGTCCTGGACAAGAAGGGAACGCTGCTGTCCGGCCTCACCGCCAGCGAGATCGACGCGCTGTTCGCCGACGGGACCATCTCCGGCGGCATGCTGCCGAAGATCGGTTCAGCGCTCGATGCCGTCAAGAATGGCGTCAAGAGCTCACACATCATCGACGGCCGCGTGGAACACGCGCTCCTGCTCGAGGTGCTTACCAACGAGGGTGTCGGCACGATGATCCGCGCCGACGACTCGCCTCCGCGTTTCGGCGCGTGAGCTTCGAGCCGCCCGGCGCCTCGTACCGGCATCGATCATGGCCATGAAGCCCGGCGAACGCCGACTGCAGATCCTGCAGACGTTGGCGGCCATGCTCGAAAATCCCCGCAGCGAGAAGGTGACGACGGCCGCGCTGGCCGCGAGGCTGGGGGTGTCCGAGGCCGCGCTGTACCGCCATTTCGCCAGCAAGGCCCAGATGTTCGAGGGCCTGATCGAATTCATCGAGACCACGCTGTTCTCATTCATCAACCGCATCCAGACCGAGACGACCGAAGGCGTTGAGCAGGCCGAGCAGACGGTTGTGATGATGCTGTCCTTCGCGGAGAAGAACCCCGGCATGACTCGTGTGCTGATCGGCGAGGCGCTGGTCAACGAGGACGAGCGCCTGCAGGTGCGCATCAACCAGCTCACCGACAAGATCGAGGCGGCACTGCGGCAGTCATTGCGCATTGCGCAGGCATCCAATGGCTGGCACGGCGACGCGCAGGCCGATGCCGCGGTGCTGATCGCCTACGTGCTGGGACGCTGGCAGCTCTTCGCCAAGTCCGGCTTCAAGCGGCTGCCGCAGGACGGATGGCCGCTGCAGCGCAAGTTTCTGTTCGGTTGACACCCCCACCCCCGCGCTCTGAAGCTGCGGGATCGCCAACCGCGTTCCTCAATTTGCCGATGGCACCTCACCGCATGCCCATGCCGCACCAGATCATCCGCTGCATCGTCCTCATCGCTGCCCTGGGCGCGACATCGGGCGTCGTCGCCCAGCCGGCACGCATCACCGAGCCCGCGGCGGTGACATCACGCTGGCAGCCCGAGGTCGATCGCCTCGACCAGGCCTATCGCGATCGGGTGGCTACGGCGACCGATGCGCGCGCGCAATGGGTGGCGGGACAGCTGGACCCGGGGGACCCCGTTGCTGTGACCGGGCACTTCCTGCGCGCCCGCAGCGAAGCGCCGGCCGAGCGACTGTATCTTGCCGCGCTGGCGGTCGCATGCCTCGAGCCCGTGCAGCCCCGGCCACCCGCCTGCGATGGTGCGGACCGCCTTGCCGATTGGGCAACCCGCGACGCCGACAACGGGATGCCGTCGCTGCTGCTGGCGGAGCGCGCGCGTCAGCGCAACAACATCAACGGCATGATCGCGTATCTCGACGAGGCTGCGATCCGTCCGCGCGTCGATGATTACTGGAATCGCGGGGCGCTCGTCCTGTGGGAGGACATCAACGGCGCGAACCCGGGCGCCGAACCCGCGGCACGGACACTGCTTGCCGCCGGCTATATGACGTTGCGCGGGTCCTATGGCGGCAGCGTGTGGCGCACGCTTTGCCGCGACGGCGGCCGTGGCAACGAAGCCGCGCGCGCCGCCTGCCATGCCGCAGGCTCCGCGGTTGCGGACCGCGGCGCCACATGGGCACTGCGGCTGGCGGGGGCTCGCGCGGCGGAACGCAATGCCGGTTCGCCCGCGGAGGCCGAGGCTGCGGCGGCGCGCATCAGGCAGTTGCAGCAGCGTGCATTTGCCTGCGCATCGCAAAGCGACACGCTGGCCGCGGCGATTGAGGTGGCCGACGCCGGCACCCGCGAGCGTGCCTTGAGGGCCTGGGAGCGGCGGCTGCAGCGCCAGGCCGCCGACGGCGAAGCTGCCGCATGCGGCGGGGAAGGTTGACCGCGCGACCGGTTCAGGTGGCCTGAACGGTCGACGGCGCCAGCACACAGCCGGCGATTTTCCACCGACCGTCCTGCTGCCGTTCCATCTGGTAGATCGCCACCAGCACCGTGTTGTCCGGAAGGATGAGCCGCAGCGGCTGGATGACGGCGCCGTCGATCACGGCGCCCTCGAGGAAGCGCGTGTCCCGCGCCGCCAGCAATGGGGCATAGCCGTTGCGGACCATCTCCATGAAGCGGTCCGGGCTGCCGAACTGTTCGCGGATGGCAGGCGTCGCGTACGTGAGCGCCTTGGCGCCGTCGCCCGCCTTCAGCGCTGCACGCTGATCCCCGATCGTCCGTTTGATCGCTTTCCACTCCGCGGCTGCCAATGCCGGCGCGTCAGGTGGAGCCGCCCACGTGATCGGTGCAGCCAGCAACGCAAACAGCAACGACCCGGCACACAGGACGAACGTTTTCATGCGCTTCTCCCCGAACACACCGGACACGCCGGATCGCGCGGCACGCGCAACTCCCGCCATTGCATGGTCAACCCGTCGACCAGCAGCAACCGGCCGGCAAGCGACGTGCCCACCTGCGCGATGAGCTTCAATGCCTCCGCCGCCTGCATGGCGCCAACGATCCCCACCAGCGGCGCGAACACCCCCATCGTCGCGCAGCGGGTCTCCTCGAGTTCCTGGCCTTCGCCGAACAGGCAGTGGTAGCAGGGCGAGGTGGGCGCGGCGACATCGAAGACGGCGATCTGGCCGTCGAAGCGGATCGCCGCACCGGACACCAGCGGCTTGCCGGTCCGCACGCACGCCGCGTTCACCGCGTGTCGCGTGGCGAAGTTGTCCGAACAGTCGAGTACGACATCAGCGGCTTCCACCAGCGGCAGGAGTGCGGCGCCATCGACGCGGGCAGGGATGCGCCGGATGCTGATCTCGGGATTCACGGCGGACAGACGCCGGGCCGCCGCATCGACCTTGAGCTGGCCAATATCCGCCGTGGCATAGAGCATCTGTCGCTGCAGGTTGGTCAGGTCAACCCGATCGGCGTCGCACAGCGTCAAGGTGCCAACGCCGGCAGCAGCAAGGAACTGGCCGGCGGGCGCGCCCAATCCGCCCATGCCGATGATCAGCGCGTGGGCACGCGCGAAGCGGTCCTGCGCGGCCGTTCCCAGTTCTGCCAGGAGAATGTGCCGGCTGTAGCGAAGCAGTTGCGCGTCGTCCATGCCGGTATTGTGCCGCACGCCCGCCAAAGAAAACGCCCGGCAGAGCCGGGCGCTTTCGGGTGACGAGGTTCCCGATTACGGCTTGGCTGCAGCCGGCACCGCCGTGTTGCTGGCGACAGCCTTGGTGGACGCGATCACCGGTGCGCCCTTCAGGTGGTTCATCGCCTGCTGCAGCTGGAAGTCATCGCTGGCGCCGAATTCGAAACGCGGGAGCGGCGGCGGCATCTCGGCCTTGGTGACGCCGTCGGGCTTGGCCTTCGCGCCATCGGGCGCGGTTGCGCCAGGCTTTGCAGCTTCGCCTTCCTTGGCCGCGCCACCCTTGTTGGTTTCGAGGTGACGCTCGAGATTGGCCTCGCGGATGCGCGTGCCGGTGTCGCGGCCGTCGTCGACCAGGATGTCGGGCTCGATGCCCTTGGCCTGGATCGAGCGGCCGGACGGCGTGTAGTAACGCGCCGTGGTCAGCTTCAAGCCGGCATTGTTGCCGAGCGGCAGGATCGTCTGGACCGAGCCCTTGCCGAAGGTCTGGTTGCCCATGACCGTCGCCCGCTTGTGGTCCTGCAGTGCACCGGCGACGATTTCCGACGCCGACGCAGTGCCACCATCGACCAGCACGACCATCGGAACCTTCTTCACCGCGGCCGGAAGATCCTTGAAGTAGTCATCGCCGCGACGGGAGTAGTTTTCCTTGGTGGCAAGCAGGCGCATCCGCGCGTCCGGCGTGCGGCCGTCGGTGTAGACCACCAGCGCGTCCTTGGGCAGGAAGGCGGCGGACACGGCCACGGCCTGGTTGAGGAGCCCGCCCGGATCGCTGCGCATGTCGAGCACCAATCCTTTGAGCTCGCCCTTGGCGTAGAAATCCTTCAATGACTTCGCCAGGTCCTCGCCGGTGCGTTCCTGGAAGTTGCGGATGCGCACGTAGCCGTATCCCGGCTCGAGTACTTTCGAGCGGACGCTCTTGACGTTGATTTCCTCGCGCGTAAGCGTGAACACGAGCGGCGTGTCGGCATCCTTGCGCACGACGGTCAGCACGACCTGGGTGCCCGGCTTGCCGCGCATCTTGTCCACGGCCTTCGACAGCGGCAGGCCGCGGGTGGCGGTGTCGTCGATCTTGACGATCAGGTCGCCCGCCTTGATGCCGGCGCGAAATGCTGGCGTGTCCTCGATGGGCGACGTGACGCGCACGACGCCGTCCTCGACGCCGACTTCGAGACCCAGCCCGCCGAACTTGCCCTGCGTGGAGACCTGCAACTCCTTGAAGGCCTCGGCGTCAAGGAAGTCCGAATGCGGATCGAGTCCGCGGACCATGCCGTTGATCGCCTCCTTGATGAGCTTCTCGTCGGGAACCGTTTCGACGTAGTCGCTCTTGATCTTGCCGAAGACGGCGGACAGAAGCTGCAGATCCTCGTAGGGGATCGGCGTCTTCGCTTCGCGCTGCGCGATGGCGGAGAAGTTGAGCGAGATCAGCACGCCCAGAACGGTGCCCAGCCCGACCAATCCCGCCTTTTTCCAGCGGTCGCCTTTTTTGGCTGGTTCCTGCTTGCCCATCATCATTGCGCTGCTCCTGCCTTCCGCGAAGGCTTCCGTGGTGCCTGCCAGAGCGGAACCGGCCGCCCTTTCCGAGATGCTTGCCGACCAAGTATACGCCGCGCGCAAGGCCCGCCAAGACGACAAAGACGCCTCTGCGCGGGCCCCCTTTTTCCGCGGCCCGAACCTTGATCCGTACAGCGTCGCCTGCGGCTGATCATCGGGGCCGACCCTTAAGGCTACCTGAAAGCCCCCCGAACGGAAGGTTGGGCCGCGGCGTCCCGGCACAAGTTCCCGGTCAGAATGCAATCGGCGCTACCGGGGGGGGGGCGGCCGAGCATTGCGGTCTTTGGAGGCGTGATTGGCCTCGGCGCTCGATCCTTGCTCGATCCTTTACCGGCTCGCGGCGAGTTCGACCAGCGAGCGCCCGGTCATTTCCGGCGGTTGGGGCAGTCCCATCAAGTTGAGAATGGTGGGGGCAATGTCCTGCAGCGCGCCCCCGCTGCGCACCGTGGCAGGGCGCCCGACGTACAGGAACGGCACCCGGTTCAGCGTATGCGCGGTATGGGGCTGATGGGTGACGGGGTCGCGCATCATCTCCGCATTCCCGTG
>JANNKR010000051.1:0-4311 GCA_031396395.1 Betaproteobacteria bacterium | reverse complement strand
GAGCTTTTTCAGTTTGGCCAGTATGGCGGGTGCCAGCGAGGTACCGTCGATGTCCTTGATCTTCTTCGACAGGTCGCGCAGCTTGCCGTCGGCGTCGATGAGACCGGGTTTTTCCTTGCCCACTGGGCCGTAGCGTACGAGTTTCATACAACCTCCTGAAATGTTAGCAACCGAACTCTAAAAACGGGCTGGCTACGCCAGGCCGTCTCCACAAGAAGTTTTAAATCGTCATGCCGCCATCGACCGAAAATATCTGGCCGGTGGCGAATGCGGATTCGTCAGATGCGAGGAACACGACAATGGGCGCAATTTCCTCGGCCTTGGCAAGGCGCCCCATCGGCTGCCGCGCAATGAACATCTTGCGCGCTTCCACGGGGTCGGCAAAAGCATTGATACGATCCGCCAGCGAGGGCGTGTCCACCGTGCCCGGCGCAATGCCGTTGCAGCGAATGCCCTTCTGCACGAAGTCAGCCGCCACCGCCTTGGTGAGGCCCACGACGGCGGCCTTGCTGGCGCCGTAAACGAAGCGATTGGGAATGCCCTTGATCGAACCGGCCACCGAGGCCATGTTGATGATCGACGCCCACGTGCCCTCGCGCTGATGCTTCTCCAGCATCTTGGGTACCGCTGCCTGGATGGCGATGTACATGGCGCGCACGTTCAGGTTGAAGCTGAAGTCCCAGTCCTTTTCCTTGCACTCCAGCACCGTGCCGTGATGCACATAGCCCGCGCAGTTGAACAGCACGTCGAGCGCCGGGAGTTCACCGATCAGCGCGCGCACTGCAGCGTCGTCCAGCACGTCGAGCGGCCGCGCCGTGATGTTGGCCACGCCCTTGAACTGGTCGAGCAATTTTGCATTCACGTCGGTGGCGATCACCGTCGCACCGGCCGCCGCCATCTGCATCGCGCTGGCGAAGCCGATACCCTGGCCTGCGGCGGTTACCAATGCGGTCTTGCCCGCAAGTCGTCCTGCCATCGTCATTCCTCCGTCATCAGTCTTGTCATTGGTCTTGTCATTCAGCGCAGCGCGGGCCGCAGGCTCACCGTCGGGTCCGCCCAGTTGCTGTTGGGAACATGCGAGAACCAGCCGGGGCGCCCCGGATCGCGATCATAAGGATAGCCGCCCAGTTCGCGATACAGCTCGTTGTATTGCGCAAGCTTCGCACGATCGAGCGTAATGCCCAGCCCGGGCGCGTCGGGCACTTGGATCGCTCCATCGACGTACTTCATCAGGCCGCCGGTGATCACGTCGTCGGTGAGGTGGTGATAGTGCGCGTCGGCAGCGTAGCCCAGGTTGGGTACCACCGCGCCCATGTGCAGCATCGACGCCAGCTGGATGCCCAGTTCGCCCGAGCTGTGCACGGCCACGCCCACCCCCATCGTTTCGCAGACGGCGGCCGCCTTGATGCACGGCCGGATACCGCCCCAGAACGTGGTGTCGAGCAGGACCACGTCGACCGCGCCGTTCTGGATGTTGCTTGCCAGCTGTTCGAAATTCACGACCACCGTGTTGGTGGCGATGGGCAGCGGCACGAAATCCTTCAGCCGCTTCAGCTGCGGCATGCCCCACACCGGATCCTCAAAATAGTCGTTGCGAAGGTCGAGGATGTTGCGGCCGAACTCGATGGCGTCGGCCAGCGACAGCGCCGAATTGGGATCGTAGCGGAAGCGCTCGCCGGGCAGGGCCGCGGCAATCGCGCGATAACACGCCAGCTCGTGCGCGGGCGGATAGACACCGCCTTTCAACTTATGCGACGTGAAGCCGTGCGCCGCCTTCAACGCCTTCGCGTTGGCGACGAGCTGTTCCGGCGTGCGCACTTCGCCATGGCCAGTGACCGGATCCGCATAGCGGAAGAAGAGATAGCTGGCGAAATCGACCGCGTCGCGCAGTTTGCCGCCCAGCAGCGCATGCACGGGTACGCCGAGCTTCTGGCCCATGATGTCGAGGCACGCGAATTCGATGGCCGCGTGCAGCTGCGTGCGATTGTTGTACAGGCTGGCGGTGGGATTGCAGACCTTGAGCCGCATCGCCTCGAGCTGGAACACGTCGTGTCCCGCGAGGTACGTGGCCAAGCTGGCAAATGCACGCGTGGCATCCTCGCCGCCGCCGCCCATTTCGCCCAGGCCCACGTAGCCGTCGCTGGACTCGACCTCCACCACCGTGCGGACGAAGCGCCCCCAGTGTGCGCCGTTGCTGTGCAGCAGCGGCGCCTCGAGCGGCACGGTGACGGGCGTGGCGCGGATCGCGGCGATGGTTGTGGGCATGTTGGAAATCGGAAATCGTTGATCTGGGCCGGAGCGAGAGCATGGGGCTCTCGCCCGGACGCTTTAGCGTTGCGGCAACCGTTGATTCTATCAACAATCGTCAAAGTGGTCATACCACCTGACCAGTGTTTCGTCAGCGACCCAGCACGAGCCTGGGCAGCCAGGTGGTCAGCGGCGGCCACAGCGTGATCGCGGCCAGCACCACCAGCAGCGGCACCAGAAACGGCAACGTCGCCCGAGTGACGCGCTCGAACGAGATGCCCGCCACCTTGGCAGTGACGAACAGCACCACGCCCACAGGTGGCGTGATCGTGCCGATCATCAGGTTCAGTACGAAGATCAGCCCGAACTGGATCGGGTCGATGCCGAGCTTCATCGCGGTGGGCACGAGGATCGGCACCAGGATCAGCATGGCCGCGATCGCCTCCATGAAGCAGCCCACGACCAGCAGGATGATGTTGACGATCATCAGGTAAACCAGCGGATTGTCGGTGAGCCCCGCCAGGAACACGCCCGCGGCCTGCGGTACCTGCGACAGCGAGAGGCAATACGCCATCAGCGAGGCTGTCATCACCAGCGCCATTACAACGCCAGTGGTCTCGACCGTGGCGAGGATGATCCTGGGCAGGTCGGCCAGCTTGAACTCGCGGTAGATCGCAAGGCCCAGCAGCAACGCATAGGCCACCGAGATGGCGGCAGCTTCCGTGGGCGTGAATACGCCGCCGAAGAGCCCGGCAAACAGGATTACCGGTGTCATCAGCGCCCAGAACGCCTCCCGGAACGCGACCCAAAGGTCGCGGAATCCGGGGAACGGATGGCGGGGCAGGTCGAGCTTGATCGCGATGGCCCGCACCATCAGCATCAACGCGCCCGCCATCAGCAATCCCGGGATCACGCCGGCGATGAACAGCGCACCGATGGAGGCCTCGGCCGATACGCCGTAGATGATCATCGGCAGCGATGGCGGGATGATCGGGCCGATGGTTGCCGACGATGCCGTGATGGCCGCCGCGATGTCCGGCGAATAGCCCTCGTCGACCATCGCCTTGATCTCGATGGTGCCGAGGCCGCCCGCATCCGCCACCGCCGAGCCCGACGTACCGGCGAAGAACACGCTGGCGACAATGTTGGCGTGGCACAGCCCGCCGCGCATCCAGCCGACGCACACGGTGGCAAAGCGGAAGATGCGCTGCGTGATGCCGGCGCTGTTCATGATGTTGCCCATCAGGATGAACAGCGGTGCGGCCAGCAGCGGAAACGAATCCGCAGCCTTGGCGATGCGCTGGGCGACGGCAAGGTCGGGGATGCCGGTGACGTAAAGGAAGCCCCATCCCGCCAGACCCATTGCGAGCCAGATCGGCGGGCCGAGGAACAGCACCGCAAACCACAGCGCGAGGATCACGAGCATCGTGGTGATCATGGCCGCATCGTCCTCAGGCTCCGCGCGCCAGCTTGCGGATATTCGCGTCCAGTTCCAGCCACGCGTAGGCGGCGATCGCCAGCGACGCCACCGGCACGATCAGGTACACCACGCCCAGCGTGAACGGCACGGCGACATTCTCGATGTCCCAGTTGTTGGTCACGAGCTTGAAGCCCCTGCTGCCCAGGATCCAGGCGAAGAAGAGCGTGGCCAGCGCAATGACCACCGACAGCGTGGCCTGCACGCGCGGCGGAAGGCGCTCGGCGACGAAGCTCATCGCCAGGTGCCCGCCGCGTCGCGACGCGATTATCCAGCCCAGGAACGCGCACCAGATGAAGAGGTAGCGCGCGAGTTCCTCGCTCCACGTCATCGGATTATTGAACGCATAGCGCAGGACGACCTGGCCGAACACGCAGGCGAAGATCGTCGTGAATACGACGATCGCCGCCCAGTCGATGCAGCGCTCGGCGTAGCGGCGGAAGGTTGTCATACCGGCGCTGCGATCCGCACCGTAGGGGCGGCGTGAGGCGCCCCCGGGGGCGGGGGGGGGGTTGCCGGGGCAACGGGTTGTTGGGGGCGGCCCGGGGTGTCGGTACCCCCCACCCCGTGGAACGGGAAGTGAGTCC
>JANNKR010000042.1:0-1736 GCA_031396395.1 Betaproteobacteria bacterium | reverse complement strand
CTCACTGCGTTGTGCGAGCACTTCGTTTGTCTTGGATCTCCCCGGCAGCTTCGCCATCCCCCGGTTACCCAGAAAACAGCCCACCACCAGGCCCCAGACCACGAGTACCCACACCTATCGGTTGCAAATTGTTAAAGAGCGTTCCGCGCTTCGCTGCCCCGAAATGAACTGCGTCGGGGAAAAGAAGTAGCAGAGAGGCGCGATTGTAGGATGCTTTCCGGGATGTGTCAACACCGTCGCACGCCCGGATCTCCAACATGGCGCCGGACGGCGGCGATTCAAGCCCGGGGGCCGGTGGCGCAGTGCACAATATGGGTAGCTTTGGCGCGCGCGCATTCCTCCGCGTCCTGCAGCGTTGACCTGATACCTCTACGAATGCCCCCAACCGGCCCTGCGCCGGCTCCGCGTCCCCGAAAGGGGGCTCCCGCCGGCCGCTCGATCCTCAAAAGCCATGCGACTCTGCTGGAGACGCTGGTTCGCGTGGCGGATCCGCTGTTGGTGATCGCCAGCGGGTTACTGGCCTATTGGCTCTACTTCGACTCCTGGCAACTGGCCGAATCGTATTGGCTGGTGTTGCTGGGTGTTGCGATCCTGTGTGTTGCGCTGTTTCCGCTGGCCCGGCTCTATGCGCCGCAGCGGGGCGTGACGTTCTTCGTGGAATTGCGCCAGCTTGCCTACGCATGGGCACTGGTCGGCGCCTGCATCGCCGGCATCTTCTTCGCCACCAAGTCGGGGGCGGAGTTCTCGCGGGCGTGGATCGCGATCTGGCTATCCCTGGGATTCCTGACCCATCTCATGGCCCGGGTTGCCCTGCGCGTGCTTCTTCGCTGGCTGCGCCGGCGCGGCATGAACCTGCGGCATGTCGCCGTCGTCGGCGCCGGCGCGCTGGGCCAGGACATCGTGCGCCGATTGCGTGGAGCGCCATGGAGCGGCTTTTCCGTCCGCGGGTTCTACGACGACGATCCCGGACTTGCCGGGCAGCGATTCCACGACGTGCCGGTGCTGGGCACGCCCGAGGAACTTGTCACCAACATCGAGGCGCTGGAACTCGACCAGGTGTGGATCGCGCTTCCATTGCGCGAAGAGGCGCGCATCCACGAGCTGTTGACTGACCTGCAGAAGGTGTCGGTGCAGATTTCGTTCGTCCCCGACATCCACGGCTTTCACCTCATCAATCACTCCGTGACGGAGGTGGCCGGCATGCCGGTGATCAATTTGACCGAAACGCCGCTGACCGGCATCAGTCTCCTGATCAAGTCCACCGAGGACTTCGTGCTGTCGGTCCTGCTGCTGGTGCTGGCAAGCCCGGTGCTGTTGCTGCTTGCGATCGGCGTCAAGATCGACTCGCCCGGACCCGTTTTCTATCGGCAGCAGCGCTTGACCTGGAACGGCACGCGCTTCGAGATGCTGAAGTTTCGCTCGATGCCCATCGGCGCCGAATCGGCCTCGGGCGCCGTATGGGCCAAGCCCGGGGATGCGCGGACCACGCGCTTCGGGGCGTTCATCCGCCGCTGGAGCCTGGATGAGCTGCCCCAGCTATTCAATGTTCTGCGCGGCGACATGTCGTTGGTCGGCCCTCGCCCGGAGCGACCGGAGTTCGTCGAGCGATTTCGCGCCGAGATCCCAGGCTACATGCAAAAGCATCTGGTCAAGGCGGGGATCACAGGCTGGGCGCAGATCAATGACCTGCGCGGCGACACCGACCTGCGCAAGCGCATCGAGTACGACCTCTTCTA
>JANNKR010000027.1:0-12342 GCA_031396395.1 Betaproteobacteria bacterium | reverse complement strand
TCGGCGCGCGGCACGGGATTGATCGGAATCGGCTCGAACCGGCGTTGCTCGTCCTCGTAGATCCAGACCCCGGTCGGGACCGGCCGCAAGTCGGCACGCTCGCAATGGGCCAGCACGAATCCGAAATGCGCATGGCCCGCGGCCTCGATCGTTGGCGCCGGCGCGTAGGCGGCGCCGCCATAGTTGCGCGCGACCTTGAGCGCATCCTCGGCGATCGTTGCACTGCGCAGCCGGCGCCGTGCCACGCCGTAGTCGGCCACGGCCTTGGGCAACCCCATCTCGCCGATGCCGTCCATCATTTCGTCGCCGTCGAAGCGGCCATAGCCGGAATAGATGGCGGTGGCGAAGGCGCCGTCATGGAATCGCAGCAGGGCGCTGTACGCGCCTTCCGTGGGCCGGGCGGGGTCCCACGCGCCCGTGCTGGCGTCGATCGTGCTGACCAGTCCGCCGCCGAGGAGCCGCACCATGTCGATCTGATGCGCGGCCTGGCTGTAGATCACGCCGCCGCCCTGCTGTGTTGCAAGTTCCTCCGGGCGCCGCGGCCGGTAGAGAAAGTCCGTGGCATAGGTGGCCTGTACCATGCGCACACGCCCAAAGGCGCCGCCGGCGATCAGCGCACGCGTACGCGCAATGGGCGTGTCAAAGCTGTGGCTGGGACCGACGATCAGGGTGCGGCCTGCGGCATGGGCCGCGGCGATCATGGCGTCGCATTCGGCGACCGTGAGCGCCATCGGCTTTTCGACCACCACGTGCTTGCCGGCCGCCAGCGCGGCGCAGGTGTGTTGCGCGTGCAGCTGATGCGGCGTGGCGACATAGATCACGTCCACGCCCGGGTCGGCACACAGCGCGGCAAAATCGGGATGGCCGACGCCGCCGAAGTCGCGGACGAACTGCGCCACGGCATCGGACTGCGGATCGGTCGCCGCCACCAGCCGCACCCGCGTCTCGCGCAGGAAGGTGGGCAGCATCAGCGTGAACGCGCGGCCCAGGCCGGCCACGCCCATGCGCAATGGAAGGCGGGTTGGGCTCATGGCCTCAGAGATCCAGCACCAGCTCGCCGGTTCTGGCGCGCGAAACGCAGACCATGATCTGTTCGCTGCGCTCGTGTTCACCCAGCACGAAGTCGCGATGCTCGACATCGCCGCTGATGAGACCGGTGCGGCACGACCCGCAGCTGCCGGCCTCACACGAACTGCGCACGGCGTGACCATTGGCCCGCAGCATTTCCAGCACCGAGCGGTTGGCCGGCACCTCGATGCGCGTGCCGGAGCGCGCGAGCACGACCGCGAACGGCTGGTCGGCGCGGCGCGTGGCCGCGTCGACCCCGAAACTCTCGAAGTGCACAGAGCCGAAGGGCCAATGGCCGCTCATGTCGCGCACGGCGTCCATCAGCGCCCGCGGTCCGCAGCAATAGATGTGCGCGCCCGACGGGCGCTCGAGCAGCGGCCAGAAGTCGAAGGCCCGCGCGGGGTCGCCATCGTCGTGATGCAGGTGGACATGGTCGGCGAAATCCGGGGCCGCCAACGCGGCCGCAAACGCCGTGTGGGCAACGCTGCGCGTGCAGTAGTGCAGGTCGAAGCGCGGCCCGGCAGTGGCAAGCAGGTGCCGCATCATGGCCATGATCGGCGTTATCCCGATGCCGCCGGCGATGAACAGGAAGCGCCGGGCGCGCGGATGCAGCGCAAATTCGTTCGCGGGCGGCGCCACCGGCAGCCGCGCGCCGACGGTCAATCGGTCGGTCATCGCCATGGACCCGCCGCGGCCCTGCGCGTCGCGCTTGACGGCGATTTCGTAGCGATCGGACTCCTGCGGATCATTGCACAGCGAATACCGGCGCAGCGACCCGTCCGGCGCCCGCACGGTCAGATGCGCGCCCGGTTCGAATGGCGGCAGCGCGATGCCGTCGGGGTGGCGCAGTTCGAAGCGCACGATATCCGTTGCGCACGGCTGCGCCACCGTTACGACGAGGTCGAGGAAGCTGCGCTCCTGCGGGTTCTCGGTCACCGTCATTCCATGATCCATGCACTGGTGCAGGGGCCGGACGGGGGTGCCCGCCCGCACTTTACAGTCGCCGCGATTGTGCCTTAATCTTAGAGTCCTAAGTATCCGGACGCAACCCGGGTACCCGCGCACTGCCGGAGCCCGCCGCATGCTCACCCACGCCGAGAACGAATTGTTATGCCGCGTCGAAGGCGACGCGCCGATGGGACAGATGATGCGCCGGCACTGGCTGCCGGCCTGCCTCATCGAGGAGGTCGCCTTGCCGGACGGGGACCCGGTGCCGGTACGGCTGCTGGGCGAGGATCTGGTCGCCTTCCGCGACAGCGATGGCCGCGTCGGGGTGATGGACCGCTATTGCCCGCATCGGCGCGCGTCGCTGGCCTTCGGCCGCAACGAAGATGGCGGCCTTCGCTGCCTCTATCACGGCTGGAAGATGGACGTCGAAGGCAACGTGGTCGAGATGCCTTCCGAAGCCGCCGGCAGTTGCCTCGCGCAGAAGGTGAAGCACAAGGCCTATCCGACCCACGAGCATGGTGGCTTCGTCTGGGTGTACCTGGGCGCAGCGGAGACGATGCCCGCATTCACGCCGCCGCCGTTCGCACCCACGCCGGATGCGCACCTGGCCATCGTCAAGATCGCCGTGGATTGCAACTGGGCGCAGATCCTCGAAGGCGCCATCGATTCCGCCCACAGCTCGACGCTGCATTCGACCGACATGGTCCCGGCGCGGGTCGAGCGCGGCAAGGCCACCGGCTCCGTGTGGCTGCGCCCCTCGACCGACAAGGCGCCGCGGCTGGTGGTCGAGGCGACGGACTATGGTTTCAAGTACGCAGCGCTGCGCCGCCCAATCGTCAACGCCGCGGCCAACGACTATGTGCGGATTTCGGTGTTCGTTGCGCCGAGCACGGTGCTGATTCCGCCGAACAATCTCTATAACGTGGCGAACATCAACGTGCCCATCGACGACACGCACACGATGTTCCACTTCATTGCGTGGACGCCGACCGCGGCCGGCGCCGTGGATCAGGAAGGCTGGCGCAAGTTCTGCCACGCGCAGGTGGGCATCGACGTCGACCACGAGTGGCGGCATGTGCGCACGCTGGCCAATCGGTATCGGCAGGACCGGCAGGGGATGAAGCTCGGCAACTTCACCGGCATCCCGGGCATACCCAACCAGGACATCGCGATGTGGGAAACGATGGGGCCCATCGCCGACCGCACGCGGGACCGCCTTGGGGCCTCCGATCTTGCCATCGTCGAGTTCCGGCGGGTCATGGTGGAGGCGGCCAGGCGCTACGCCGAGGGTGGCGCGGCGCTGGGCGCAAACGTACCGCGCGCCCAGCTTCGTTCATTCGAGGGCGTCGTGCCGAAGGGCACCGACTGGCGCTCGCTGGGTGACACGGCGCCCACGGATCGACAGATGGAGCCGGACCCCGCGTGAGTGCCCGGGTCGCGTATCCTCACGGCTGGCACTGAGCCGACCGGCACGGCGCGCCCGCAATGCGCGGCCGGCAAACCCATGCAGGAGGAGGATCGCATGACCAGATCTGGAACACGCCGTCGCATCGTGGTGGGTTTCGCCGCGCTCGTTGCCGCACTGGCAACCTCGCTTCCGGCGCATGCGCAGGCGCCGTATCCGACCAAGCCGATCCGGTTCATCGTTCCGTACGCGGCGGGCGGATTGCCGGACACCGTCGCGCGGCTCGTCGCGCTGCGGCTGTCCGACCGCCTGGGGCAGTCGGTGGTGGTCGACAATCGACCTGGGGGCAACGGCGGGCTGGCGGCCGGCGTGCTGACGTCGGGGCCGGCGGATGGCTATTCGTTCCTGGTGACCGACGGATCGATGCTGTCGATCAATCCGCTGATCTACGCCAAGCTTTCGTACGATCCGAAGAGCTTCATGCCGGTGGCGCTGATTGCCCGCGCACCGCTCTTCCTGGCGGTGAACCCCAGGATGCCGGTGTCGAGCCTGGCCGAATGGACGGCTTACGTGAAGTCCAAACCGGGCGAGCTCAACTACGGGTCCTCGGGCATCGGCAGCACGCATCATCTGACGATGGAATCGCTCAAGGCGGCCCAGGGGCTCGACATCAAGCACATCCCGTTCAGGGGCACCGGCCAGTCGGTGCCGGCGTTGGTCGGTGGGCAGGTGGAGATGCTGTTCTCTGCCTATCCGTCGCTGGTCGGCTTCGTCAAGGATGGCCGGGTCAAGCTGATTGCCACCAACAGCGCGCAGCGTTCGGCGCAGGCGCCCGATGTCCCGGCCATCGCCGAGGTCGTGCCCGGATTCGATTTCGCACCGATCGTGGGCATTCTGGCGCCCGCGGGTACGCCTGCGGCGATCATTGCCCGGGTCGCCGCCGAGACCATTGCCATCACGAAGCAACCCGATGCGATTGCGGCGATGGCCGCCGCGGGGATCGACCCGGTGGGCGGTGGACCCGAAGACTATGTGCGCGCGATCGCCAATGAGAACGAGCGCATGGCGGCGGCGGTGAAGGCGGCCGGACTGAAGCCGGAGTGAGTCTGGTCATGCCTGCCTCCCGTTCCGATCACCCGGGCCTCCGATGACGCGCCTGGCCCTGACGTTCGGCTGCTGGAACTACGATCGCACGCGGGCGCTGGCCGACGGCAGCGTCGTGCCTGACGGCATCGATCTCAACTATCTCGACATGCCGGTGGAGGAGACGTTCTTCCGGATGCTGCGGCATCACGAGTTCGATGTGGCGGAGCTGTCGCTGTCGTCCTACACCGTGTCGCTGTTCCGCGAGCCGCAGCCCTTTGTCGCAATCCCCGTGTTCCCGTCGCGCTACTTCCGCCACTCGTGCATCTACGTCAATGCGGCTTCGGGCATCCGTACCGCGAAGGATCTGATCGGCCGCCGCATCGGCAACCCGGAGTACCAGATGACGGCGCCGGTGTGGATCCGCGGCATCCTGGCCGACCACTACGGCGTGCCCGTCGACAGCGTGACGTATGTGACCGGCGGCGAGGAGACGCCGGGGCGTTCGGAAAAGCTGAAGCTCGACCTGCCGCCGTCGATCTGGGTCGAGCGCATCGGCCCGGAGCAGACGCTGTCGCAGATGCTGCGCGACGGCGAGATCGACGCGCTGTATACCGCGCGCGCGCCGTCGTCGTTTCGCGCCGGCGACCATCGCGTGGTGCGGCTGTTCCCCGACTACCGTGAGATCGAGCGCGATTATTTCCGCAGCACCGGCATCTTTCCCATCATGCACACGATCGCGCTGCGGCGCGACGTCTATGAGGCCAATCGCTGGATCGCGCAGTCGCTGCAGAAGGCGTTCATTCAGGCGCAGGCGCGCACCTATGCCGACCTGAAGGAATCCGCGGCGCTGAAGGCGATGCTGCCGTGGCTCAACCATCACGTGGAAGAGGCCATCGCGGAGATGGGCGAGGATTACTGGCCGTATGGATTCGAGCGCAATCGCGCGACGCTCGATACGTTCCTGCGCTATCACCACGAGCAGGGGCTGTCGAAGCGGCGGCTGGCGCCCGAAGAACTGTTTGCACCCGAAAGTCTCGAGGCATTCCGGATTTGAACGTTGCGCGAGGCTGAAGCCTCGCCTACAGGCTACGGGCAAAAAACGGGGTCAGGGTCAATTAGCGGCTGAAAGGTTTGGCCATGCGCGATGAGCTACCTTCGCCAATTGACCCTGCCCCCTTTTTCGGACCCCGCCCCTTTTTTTGATTTGCTAGGATGGCACTTCCATGGAAATGACCAACACGCGCATCGTGCCTGCGCCGCCTGCCGCGGTCTGGGCGGCGCTCAATGATCCGGAGGCACTCAAGGCCGCGATCCCCGGCTGCGAGTCGATGGAGCGCGTCGGCGATGACGAGTGGCGTGCCACCGTGGCAGCCAAGGTGGGGCCCGTGTCGGCGCGGTTCTCCGGCACGATGCGGATGATCGACGTCGTGCCGCCCACGGCGTACACGCTCAAGTTCGAGGGGCAGGGCGGCGCGGCCGGGTTTGCCAATGGCGAGGCCAAGGTGTCGCTGGCGCCGACGGAGGGCGGCCAGACCGCGCTGACCTATGCCGTCAAGGCACAGGTGGGCGGCAAGCTAGCGCAGATCGGCTCCCGGCTGATCGATGGCGCGGCCGCGAAGATCGCCAACGATTTCTTCGAGCGCTTTTCGGCGCAGCTCACCCCCGCCGGTGCGGTGTTGCCCGAGCCCAGGATCGGCGACGGCGCGGCACCGACGGCCAGGGGATCCAATACCGGGCGGTATATTCGCTACATCGCAATCGCGGGCATCCTGATCATCATGGTGCTGCTGTATGCGCGCGTGATCAAATTCTGAACGCAATGGCCGGTAGCGGACGCTGCGGTAGCTGGAGGAGTTCACGATGGACAGTGTCGATCTCGAAGTCCTGAAGCACAGCGCGGAGTGGCTCGACGCCGGCCGGCGCGTATTGCTGGTGACGGTCGTCAATACGTGGGGCAGCTCGCCGCGGCCCGAAGGCGCGATGCTGGCCGTGCGCGACGATGGCCACGTGGTGGGCTCGGTCTCGGGCGGCTGCATCGAGGACGACATCATCGACCGCACGCGCCGCCTGGGCATGACGCAGACGCAGTGCGAGACCGTCACCTACGGCGTTTCGGCCGACGAAGCACGGCGTTTCGGCCTGCCGTGCGGCGGCACCATCCGGCTGGTGCTGGAGCCGCTCCACCGCGAGTCGGGCATCCTTGCGTTGTTGCGCGAGATCGAAGCAGGCCATCTCGTGGCGCGCCGGCTCGATCTCGTCACCGGCATTGCGTCGCTGCATCCGGCCAGGGCCACCGATGGCCTCGCCTTCGATGGCGCGACGCTGACCACCATCCATGGCCCGCGCTATCGGATGCTGGTGATCGGCGCGTCGCAGTTGTCCAAGTACCTGGCGCAGATCGCGGTGGGGCTCGACTACCAGGTGACGATCTGCGACCCGCGCGACGAATACACGGAGACGTGGGACATCCCGGGCGTGACGCTGGTGCGGACCATGCCCGACGATACGGTCAAGGCAATGGCGCTGGACGAGCGCTGCGCCGTCGTGGCGCTGACCCACGACCCCAAGCTCGACGACCTTGCATTGATGGAAGCGCTGAAGTCGCCGGCGTTCTATGTGGGCGCGCTGGGTTCGCGCGCCAACAATGCCAAGCGCCGCGTGCGGCTGCGCGAGTTCGACGTGTCGGACGACGAGATTGCGCGCCTGCATGGACCGATCGGCATCTTCATCGGCAGCCGCACGCCGCCCGAGATTGCAATCTCGATCCTGGCCGAGGTCACGGCGGTGAAGAATGGCGTGGCGCTGCCGGAGGCGGCCAAGGTGGCGGGCGCGAAGGCGGGGCTCGCGGCGGCGGAGGCCTGTCCAACCGGTTGATGCAGGGAATTGCCGGGCGCTGATTGCCCGGCTGCACCTGCACCTGCGCTTGGCAAGGGGAAGGGCTCTCGCTTTGCTTCGGCGCCTTGCACTCGGCAAGGATCGCCAAGCCAGAACACTTCGTCCGGTTCGAAATGCGCGTTGCAGGCCGCTAGCGCCGACCTTTCGTGTCGTTGCCGGCGTCGAGGAGTCCATGGGCCTGCCCGGTCGCCACGATGCTTCCGCATTGCGCCGGGGTGAGCTCGGTGTTCCCCGGCGCTGTGTCTTCGCGCATCAGATTATTCGGTGCGCTGGAGTGCCCGCCCGAATCCGTCAGGACATGCACCAACTCGTGCGCCAGCGCGATCGGCAGGTCGCGGATCGCCGCGGTGAGCCACACCGTGTCTGCCATCTCCGGACGCGTTTTCGCGTTGGCGCGCCCGATCGCCTCGGCGTCGAAGGCCGGTCGTTGCCGCGTGTCGTCGACGAAGAAAACGGCGGGCCGTTGCAATCCCGACCGTTGCGCGAACTCGCGAGAATCCCGTGTCCGCAAGTGGCGAAATCGCTGCGGGCCGTCGAACTCGTGGAGTTGCACCTGGCTGACCTTGATGCCGCATTGGGCCAGGATCGCGGCGGCGCCTCGGGCGGCATCGAGGATGACGTCCGGTGACCACACGGTTCCGGCCACGATGCCCATGTAGAGGCGCAATCGGTGGAGAGGTTGCCTTGCCGGGGAGGACCCGAGCTCGTGGTCCTCCAGCGTCCAACTGCGCAGCCTCGGCAAAGGTGCGTCGACCGACGACTGCGCGTTCGCGAACCGGATGGAACCCGACAATGCGCTCAGCACCAGAAGGAGGGCAACGCACCGCTGCGAGGCGGCAACGTGCCGGCTCGATTTCGCTTCGTGGACCCGCTTGCTCACAGCGACCGATACTAACCCAGCGGAATCGGATCCGCCGCCGCAGGTGGCGAACCGCCAGACCGGAAGTGCGGGGCTTCAGTGGACTCGGCCGCCCACGACCGGCCCGATGTTCACAGGTCCTCGTGAATGCACAGGATGTTGCCTTCGGTATCCGAGAACCACGCGGCCTTCTCGGACCCCAGCACGCACACGTGTCCCTCGGTGCGAAATCCCGGCAGGTCATAGTCGTGGAAGGACGCGCCGCGCGACTTCAATGCGCGAATGGTCGCGCCGATGTCGGGCACCTCGAAGCTCACCGCGGTATGTTCGGCCTTGGTGCCTTCGGGCTTGGGAAACAGCGCCAGCAAGGCGCCGTTGCCGCAACGGAACACGAATTTGCCATCCGGTCGTGCGCCTTCCGGCGCCAGACCCAGCACCCGTGCGTAGAAGTCGCGCGCGCGGTCGATGTCGCGGACGGGCAGCAGCGTCGTTGCCGCAGCCTCCGCCAGTCCCTGGATGGCGTTGCCTGCTGCGCGTGCTGGTGTGAGTGTGCTCATGGCCGGGCCTCGAAGATCAGGTTGAAGGGGGTTTGCGTCGCGCGGCGGAACTGGGTGAACCCGCCCTTGGTCACGACGTCGCGCAGCCGCACTTCGCCGGCCTGAGCGCCGAGACACATGCCCACTTCCTGCGCGCGCGACGCGGGCGTGCAGATGAGCGTCGATGCCGAATAGAACACGCGACCGATGGGATTCAGGTTGTCCTCGAGGCGGTCGTTGGCAAAGGGCTCGACGATCATCCACGTCCCGTCCTTGCGCAAGGCCGACTTGACGTGCGCGGCGGCGCCGACCGGGTCGCCCATGTCGTGCAGGCAGTCGAATACGGCGACCAAGTCGTAGTCGCGACCGGGAAAGGCGCGGGCCGCCGCCACCTCAAATGTGACGCGATCGGCGACGCCCGCCGCGACTGCAGCCTCCCGCGCACGGACTATGGAAGCCTCGTGGTAGTCGAAGCCGTGAAACGTCGAGGCTGGAAAGGCCTGCGCCATCAGCACGGTCGAGGCGCCGTGGCCGCAGCCGATATCGGCCACTTGCGCGCCGTCCTTCAGCTTCGCGGCGACGCCATCCAGTGCGGGCAACCACTGGCTCACCAGGTTGGCCGCATAGCCTGGCCGGAAGAAGCGCTCCGTGCCGTGGAACAGGCCATGGTCATGTTCATGCCAGCCAAGTCCCGCGCCGCTGCGGAACGCAGCGGTGATCCGCGGGACGGCCAGCAGTGCGGCAGTGGCTAGTTGAAAGGCGCCCGGTATGAACGCAGGGCTGCCCTCGGTGGCCAGCGCCAGCGCCTGCTCCTCGGTCAGACTGAAGCGCTTCGTGGCCGCGTCGTATTCGACGTAGCCGCCCGCTGCCTGCGATGACAGCCATTCCAGCACGTAGCGCGGGTCCGTGCCCGTGACGCGGGCCAGTTCCTCGGCGTTCAACGGCGCCGGGGCCAGCGCCTTGTAGAGCCCGAGCTGGTCGCCGATCACCACCATGCCGGCATGCAGCGTGGCCCCCAGATCGCCTACAAACTTGCCAAGGAATGCATTCAGCTTGTCATTGTCGATGGCCATGTCGCGGTTCCCGATTCGCGGCATGAATGGCCGCGTCGGGCGTATGATTTGACCGACGGGCCGTCCCGGCAATACGCAGTCTTGCGTAGCCGCTCCATCCGGGCCAGGTCACGGTTCGCCACCGACGAGGTGCGGATGGGTCAGGTCACCACGCGGGATGCTGGAAAGGCGCTCGAGTTGCTTGCGCAATTGAGCGCCGCGGCCACGGGGACGCAGGCGTTTGCCCAAGCCAGCGTGCGGGCGATGGCCAGTCTCGTCGGGGCCGACCTCACCACGCTCTCCGTATGCACCTTTGCCGGCGGCCGGCGGCGGGTCACCACGTTTCCGGAGGGGGCGCTGTCGCTCGAGGATGTCGAGTGCTTCGACCGGCACTTCTTCGCGCACCCGCTGGTCTGCTTTCATCGCCAAAATCAGGACGGTGGCACGCACCGGCTGTCCGACTCGCTCGCGCCTGCGGCGTTCCAGCGCACATCGCTCTATGCCGACTACTACCGCCGCATCGGCATCGAGCACGTGGTTGCGGTGCCGCTCCATGTCGACGCTGCCGTGCTGGTGAGCATGGTGCTCAACCGCAGCGGGCGCGACTTCAACGCGCGTGAACTGGCGCTGCTCGACGCGGCGCGCGCGCCTCTGGCCACGCTGTATCACCATGCCCGGATGGCCGATCATGCGGCGGCAATCGAGGCGTCGCTGCGCGCCCAGATAAGCGCCGGCGCGTGGCACGAGGTCGAAGTCGATGGCGCCGGGCGCATCCGGCGCGCGGGGCGCCAGGCGCTGCGCCTGCTAGGCGTGCACAGCAGTGTCGGACCCGGCGCGATGTTGCCGCCGGATGTGGTCGCGTGGCTCCGGCGCCTGCAGGACCGGCCGGTGGCCGGCGCGGTACTGCATCGGGACGGCGTGGATGGCAGCCTCGCATTGCGCGCGATTCCACTGGTCGCGCACGGCATCTGGCAGTTGTTGATTGCAGATGCTGCGCCGTCACCGCCGGTGGCCGCGAGTCCCGGCGGGGTTGCGCTCACGTCGCGCGAACGCGATGTCCTGGGTTGGGTTCGACAGGGGAAGTCCGACCTGCAGGTCGCGGCCATCCTGGGCATCAGCGTGCGGACCGTGCAGAAGCATCTCGAGCGGATCTACGCGAAGTTGGGAGTGGAAAGCCGGCTGGCGGCGGTGATGCGGGCGGACGAACCCGCACCCGCGAAAGGCCCGCGTTCCCATTGACCGGGGGATCGTTCGCGCGACAAGCACACGGTCGCCATGGTACCGTTCCTGCCTTTCGCCCGGCGTCCATCCGAAATGCGCATATTGTTCCTTGAAATCCGTACGGTCGTCGTACTGACCATGGCCCTGCTGACCGCGTCGGCCGCCCTTGCCCAGTCGCCTACGCCGCCGGCGGACCGCAGTTGGGACGATGTCAAAGCGGCCTGGAATGCCCCGGAACCGTGGCGCACCGACCGGTTCTACTTCCAAACCAGCGTGGCGACCGTCCACTTCAGTTCGGACCCCGACCACGACAACACGCAAGATCTCATCTACGGCGAGTGGCGCATGCCGTACTACTGGCTCGGAGGCCAGTGGTTTGCCGGGCTGTCGTTCTTCGACAATTCCTTCGGGCAGCCCTCGCAGTTTGTCTTTGGCGGCTTGTTGTGGCGCCCGATCGAGAAAGCGCCCGAGTTCTACGTCAAGCTTGCCGCCGGCGTATTGCACGGCTACACGGGAGAGTTCGAGAACAAGGTGCCATTCAACAACAACGGGTATTCGCCGGGCATCGTTCCCGGGGTCGGGTACTGCTACAAGCGGTTCTGCGGCGAGATGATCCTGTTCGGGGGCGCAGGCGTGCTGTGGACGTTAGGCATGACGGTGCCCTGACGACTGTTCACGATCGAGGCGACAGGGCGATATCGCCGCAACAGGCGGTGGCCGCTTCGTTCGTGTTGTCGGCATCGGTCATCTGGGCCACGCCCGCAATGGGCGACGGATACTCGCCATAGACGATCGCGCCGCCAATTCAACTACCCAATGCCATCGAGGAACTGACGACCTTCGCCACGAGCCACTGACCACGAGGAACTCACGTTACCCCAACTCTGCCAGCAGGCTGGCACTTGGGCCGATGATGAGGCAGAGGGGATCAGTATCGTGCCAACAAAACGGGGCGGGGGCGGATGCTGGAAAATCCCGCCGCGGGTCGTGTCTCGCTCCTAGCAGCTTGGCGCTCCCCTCCCAATGTCAGCAAGGCAGCGACAGCGGTCGTCCAGCCGATGTTGATCAACTGGCGGTTTCGGCCAGTTCCCGACGTTGCGTATTGCTGCCCAATTTTCCGGAAAGCCGTCGTTCGCGCTGAAATAATCCCCGGCACGGCTGGTCGCTGGACGCGAGAGTCAGCCTTGATGCAAGCCTAGGCAGGCTGGAGGGATTTCCGGCAAAATCCGTAACCGCTACCCGGAGGTCGGGCACGAAGATCGTGCTCTCGTC
>JANNKR010000019.1:0-3804 GCA_031396395.1 Betaproteobacteria bacterium | reverse complement strand
CGAAGGTGCTGCGCTCGATGCCGCGCACCTGCTTGCCATACATGTTTTTCATCCTGATCACGTCGAACATGGCGCGGAGCTTTTCGTCGGCATCGACGATCAGGTCGAACGGAAACTCCATCTTCGCCTTGAAACTGTCGTGCGACTTCAGCGTGTCGCGGGACACGCCGACGACGATGGCATTGGCCTTGAGAAATTTGGGATACGTATCGCGAAAATTGGCGCCTTCAGTCGTGCAGCCCGGCGTGTTGTCCTTCGGGTAGAAGTACAGCACCACCGTGGTGCCTGTGTGGTCGGCGAGCTTGAATGTCGCGCCGGTGGCCGGCGCTTCGAAGACGGGTACCTTCTTGCCGAGCATGGATACTCCCTGTGTGCTGTGATCAAAATGACGGGTCAGGCGAGTGCGATCTCGCCGAGGAACTCGGGGCCCTGCACCAGCAGGGTACCGGTACGGCCGGCGATGGTGCCGGGTCCGGTCTCGCAACGCGGCAGGGCCATCGGCTCCACCGCGTCGAACAACGCGCGCGTGGGGCCAAGTGTCCAGCCCTGCGCCTTCCAGCCGAGGAGAAGCTGTTCGAAGGCTGGCGCCATGCGCATGCCCTCGAGCTCCGCATGGAGCGTGAAGACCTGGTCGCGCACGCTGGAGTCACGGGTGCGCTCCAGCAGGTGGGCGGCCACGTTTTCCTCGGTGACTTCATCGATGCCGACCATCTCGTCAAGCGTGGGCAGCGTGGTGGGGAATTGCGGACAGCGCACCAGCTCGGCATTCCAGACCGGGAGATACGGATGCGTGCCACGCCCATCGGAACAGTAGTCGAAACCCAGCCGCTGCGTGAAACGCATCGCGTGCACGTTCATCTGCCATCCAGCCGCGCCGTGGGTGTGTGGTGGCTCGCGCATGATGTCCGTGAAGCGATCGCAGGCACGGCGCATTTCATCAAGGGTCCATTGCGCATCGGCCTCCGCGAGGCCGTCCTGCCAGCGGATATGGTCCCAGCAGTGCACCCCCGTTTCGTGGCCGGCGTCACGGACTCCCTGCATCACGTCGGCCGCCCGCCGGCCGATATCCGGGCCGGGCAACAGCGTGCCGTACAGCAGCGTCCTGACGCCATAGTGCTTGACGACCGAGGTGCGCCGGACCTTGCCGAGGAAGCCGGGCCGGAACACGCGCTTGATGGCCCGGCCGGTGTGGTCGGGCCCGAGCGAAAACAGGAACGTGGCGGTGACGCCATGCTTGCGCAGCAGTTCGACCAGCCGGGGGACACCCTCGCGCGTGCCCCGCAGCGTATCGACGTCGATCTTGAGCGCCAGCCGCATCGGCGCGTTACTCGACGAGCCTGCGTGCCTCGGCCACCTGCGCGCGGTACGCATCGAGGATGTGGCGCAGCGCGTCTTCCATGCCCACCAACGGCTTCCAATCGAGATCCGCGGACGTATTCGTGATCTTCGGCACCCGGTTCTGCACATCCTGGTAGCCGCGGCCGTAGTAGGACTCGGCGGTGGTTTCGATCAGCTTCACCTTGGCGGCGTTTTCGGCGTATTCCGGATAGGTCATCGCCATCGCCAGCATCGTCTCGGCCAGTTGCCGCACCGACCAGTTGTTGGCTGGATTGCCGATGTTGTAGATCTTCCCCGACGCGATGCCGCCGGGATTGTCGATGATCCTGACCAGTGCCGCGATGCCGTCGTCGATGTAGGTGAACGCACGCTTCTGCGTGCCGCCGTCGACGAGCTTGATCGGTTCGCCGCGCACGATGTGGCCGAGGAACTGGGTGACCACCCGCGAGCTGCCTTCCTTTGCAGTGTTGATCGAATCAAGCCCCGAGCCGATCCAGTTGAAGGGGCGAAACAGCGTGTAGTCGAGACCTTCCTGCATGCCATACGCGTGGATCACGCGATCCATCAGCTGCTTGGCGCACGAATAGATCCAGCGCGGCTTGTTGATCGGGCCCAGCACCAATTCGGACGCTTCCGGATCGAACTCGGCGTCGCGCGACATCCCATAGACCTCGGAGGTGGACGGAAACACGATGCGCTTGCCGTAGCGCACGCAGGAACGCACGATGGGGAGGTTGGCCTCGAAGTCGAGTTCGAATACGCGCAGCGGTTCCTTAACGTACGTGGCCGGCGTGGCGATGGCCACCAGGGGCAGGATGACGTCGCACTTCTTGACGTGGTACTCGATCCACTCACGGTTGATCGTGATGTCGCCCTCGAAGAAGTGAAACCGGGGGTCACCCAGCACATCGCCCAGCCGGTCGGACTGCATGTCCATGCCATGGATGTGCCAGTCCGTATCCGCGAGGATCCTCCTGGACAAGTGGTGGCCGATGAAGCCGTTGACGCCGAGGATGAGGACGCGTTTCATGGTCGTGTCTGCGCGAGGTAACCCGCCATTTTAGTGTTTTTGCAGGACTCTCGGTGAATCACGTGCCGCGGCACGGTTCGATGCGACGCCGTTGCGGGTCAGGTGCCGTCCAGCGCTATCGCATCGCACCCCAAGGTCGCGACGAGTTCGCTGGCTGCCACGGGACGACCATCGAGTTCCAGCACCGCGATGCGCAAAGTGCCGCCACCGCCACACTGCACGAGGATGCTTCCGTCGCGCACCTTGAGGACCGGAGTGGTTGGAGCGCCCGTCGGGATCAGGACCCTTGTCGATAGTACGCGTGCCGGGTGCCCGGCCAGGGTCGTCGTGGCCCCGGGATAGGGGGGCGCCACGGCCCGCACCAGATTGTGGATGCGCTGCGCATCAAGGGTCCAATCGATGCGTCCGTCCTCGGGCTTGCGCGCGCCGAAATAGCTGCCGGCCCTGAGGTCCATGGCGATTCGCGGCGCGGTGCCGGCCAGCAATCCCGGCAATGCGCGGTCCAGCGTGATCTCGGCCGCGACGCACACTTTGTCGAAGACTTCGCGGGCGGTATCGTCCGGCAGGATCGGCACCGCGGTACGGTCCACGATGTCCCCGGCATCGGGCTTCACGGCCATCGCGTGCAAGGTGGCGCCGGTTGTGCGTTCGCCGTGCAGCACGGCCCAGTTGACCGGCGCCCGCCCGCGATACTTCGGCAGCAGCGAGCCGTGCATGTTGAACGCGCCACGCCGGCCCAGCGCCAGCAGCGCCGGCGACAGCATCTGGCGGTAGTAGAAGCTGAAGATGAAATCGGGATCGAGCGCGGCAATCCGCGCCACGAAATCGGGTGCGTTGGGGTCGACCGGCATGGCCACGGGAAGGCCGCAGTCCGCGGCGACATCGGCCACCCGTTCGAACCATAGCGTCTCGCCGGGATTGTCCGCATGGGTGACCACCAGCGGGATCGCGATACCGTGTGCGCGCAGCACGCGAAGGCAGCGGGCGCCGACGTTGGAATAGGCGAAGACGACCGCGGAGGCATGCGCCATCGGATGCTTCAACCGCGGGTGTGGCGGTGCGTGTCGCGCATTGCCTGCGGCGCCAGCGCATCATCGGTGCGTGCCTCCAGCACCGCCTGGATGGTGTAGCGTGGCCGCTCCCGCACCTGGAGGTGGATGCGGCCGACGTATTCGCCCACCAGGCCCACGCCGAACAGCACCACGCCGGTCAGGAAGAACTGCAGGATGTCGCGATCCCACAATGCGGAAATGCCGCCGAGGAAGTCGCCCGCCAGCGCCCGCTGGATCATGACCACGCCGTACATCAGGACCGACATCGCCGCGACGAACATCCCGAACAGCGAAAACATCTGCAATGGCACCAGCGAGAAGCCGGTGACGAGGTCGAAATTGAGGCGGATGAGCTGGTAGAGGGAATACTTCGACTCGCCGGCC
>JANNKR010000269.1:0-2844 GCA_031396395.1 Betaproteobacteria bacterium | reverse complement strand
CCGGTCGTACTGTACTTCTTTCCGGCGGCGTATTCGGAGGGTTGCTCGCTCGAGGCCCACCTGTTCGCCGAAGCCATGCCGCAGTTCGAGGCACTTGGCGCGACGGTGATCGGCGTCTCCAGCGACGATATCGATACGCTGTCCAAGTTCTCCGTCCAGGCCTGCCAGGGCAAGTTTCCGGTCGCCTCCGATGCGGGGATGACCATCACCAAGGCCTTCGACGCGGCGCTGAAGACGCGGCCCGAGTACGCCAACCGTATTTCCTACGTCATCGCGCCTAACGGGGCCATCGTGTCGCACTACATGAGCCTCAATCCCACCAAGCATGTCGAGAGGATGCTGGGGGCGCTCAAGACCTGGACCGAACGACCCAGGTGACGCGCCGGGCGGGGCCGGGCTGACGGTCGACATCGGCGACCGCGGCCCGCAGCGAGCGCGGTAGAATCCGGGCAGCACGATTTTTCCCGTCGCGCCGCGCCCGATGCCACTCAATATCCCGATTGCCCTGACCTGGCTGCGGATCGTCATGATCCCGGTCTTCGTTGCGGTGTATTACCTCCCGGATACATGGCTCAACCCAGTGGCCAAGAACTGGACTGCGATGACGATCTTCGCGGTGGCCGCGATCACCGACTGGCTGGATGGGTATCTGGCCCGGCGCTGGGGCGAGACCAGCGCGTTCGGAGCGTTCCTCGACCCGGTGGCGGACAAACTGATGGTGGCGGCGGCGCTGATCCTGCTGGTCCAACTGGGCCGCGCGGAGGCCTACCTCGCCGCCATCATCATCGGGCGGGAGATCGCCATTTCCGCCTTGCGCGAATGGATGGCGCAGCTAGGCAAGACCAAGAACGTGGCGGTGGCCTTCATCGGCAAGGTCAAGACCGCCTCGCAGATGACGGCGATCATCGCGTTGCTGCTTTGGGAGCCGGTGTTCCCGGGGATTTCGACGCCCGTGCTGGGGACAATCGCGCTGTGGGTCGCTGCCATCCTCACGCTGTGGTCGATGTTCCATTACCTGCGCCTGGCCGCACCTGCCTTCCGGGCTGACGCCGGCACTGGCGCGCGCACCACGGTGACGGGCACCAAACGAGAGACCTGACCGTGCGGCCGCAATATCGCGCCGCAACATGACGGTTGTCACAATTCGGGTACACACTGTGGGCCGAATGCGAACCGGATCCCGGGCTTCGACAGGCTGCCATTGATGACCCCCTACCTGGCTATCGAAAACCTGTCCGTGGCCTACGGGGGCACGACGGTGCTCGATCGCGTGAGCCTCGGTGTCGAGCGCGGGGAAATGATTGCGCTGCTGGGCAGTTCCGGGTGCGGCAAGACCACGCTTTTGCGCGCGATCGCGGGCTTCGTGCAGCCTGCGGGCGGCACGATCCGGGTGGATGGCGCCGACATCACGCACCTGCCACCGGAAAAACGCGCCACCGCGATGATGTTCCAGTCGTATGCGCTGTGGCCGCACATGAACGTTGCCGCCAACATCGGCTATGGCCTGCGGATGCGTGGCTGGAAGGCCGACGCCATTAGGGCGCGCGTGGCCGACATGCTGAAGCTGTTGCAACTCGATGGCTACGAGTCGCGGCAGGTCACGCAGCTGTCCGGCGGGCAGCGGCAGCGCGTGGCGCTGGGCCGGGCGCTGGCGGTGGATCCGCACCTGCTGCTGCTCGACGAGCCGATGTCCAATCTCGATTACAAGGTGCGCCTTGAGCTGCGGCACGAGTTGCGCGCGCTGCAGCGGCGCATCGGCATCACCGCGGTGTACGTCACGCACGATCGGGAGGAAGCCCTGACACTGGCCGACCGCATCGCGGTGATCGATGCCGGCAGGATCGTGCAGGTGGGCGCGCCTGAGGATATCTTTCATCACCCGGAAAGCGCGTTCGTCGCCGGATTCATGGGTGCGGACAACGCACTCGATGTCGCGCAGTCGGGCACGGGCGGACTCTCGGCCGCGCTGGACGGCACCCCGGCAGCAGCGCGCCGGCGGGCGCATTTCCGCAGCGATGCGGCCCAGCTCGCCATGGCCGCCACCGGCCACGCGCCGGATGCGCTGGTGCTTCCGGGCATCGTCGCGCAGTCCGTCTATGTCGGTCATGGCTACCGCTATCGCGTCCGCACCGAAAGCGCCGACCTGTGGGTCGAGGCGCCGGAGCGCGTCGCGGAAGGAACAGCTGCGGCGGTGGTCGTGCCGCGGGCTGCATTGTTGTTGTTTCCCGGGGCAGCCCGTCCGGGCTGACTTCATTTTCCAGGAGATCTCCATGCGCTTCCGATCCATCCTTTTGGCCGCCGCCGTTTCCGCGGTCGTGGCCGCTTCCGGCGCTGCTAGGGCGCAGACGCTCAATGTGGTCTCGGCCGGTGACCAGAACATGGTCGATTACGTGAACAACTACCTGGGGCCGAAGTTCGAGGCCATGAACCCGGGCGTCAAGGTACGCGCCGTTGGCACCGGTCCCGGCGACTCGGGCTCGCAGAAGATCTACGAGAAACTGTCGGCGCAGCAAAAGGCGGGCAGCGCCACGTGGGATACCGACGTGGCCGTCGTGCATCAGCGCGGCGCGGCCACGATGGTGAAGGAGAACCTGCTGCTCAAGTATCGCGATGACGTGGCGGCGGGCAAGCTCGTCTCCCGCGATTCGGCCAAGAATGCCCTGGGCGCGAATGTCGACGGCTTCGTGCTGCCGATGTTCCATAGCCAGATCGCGTTTGCCTACAACCCCGACCTCGTCAAGGCGCCGCCGAAGTCCTTTGCCGAACTCACCGAGTGGGTGAAGAAGAATCCGAAGCAGTTCGGCTACAACGGCGTCAAGGGCGGCATGTCCGGCGTGGGCTTCG
>JANNKR010000373.1:0-1855 GCA_031396395.1 Betaproteobacteria bacterium | reverse complement strand
GATCTTTTCCCCGTCGTTGCTGCTGCTGTTGATCGTGTTTGCGTTGTTCGGCTGGATCGGGCTCTCCGACTACGTGCGCGCCGAGTTCCTGCGCAATCGGGGCCTCGAATACGTGCGTGCGGCGCGCGCGATGGGCCTGTCGAACGCGCAGATCATGTGGCGGCACCTGCTGCCCAACTCGATGACGCCGGTCATCACCTTCCTGCCGTTCCGCATGAGTGGCGCCATCCTGTTCCTGGCGGCGATCGAATTCCTCGGACTGGGGCCTCCGAACATCCCGTCGCTGGGCGATCTGCTGCGCCAGGGCAAGGACAATCTCGATGCGTGGTGGATCGCGGTGCCGACGTTCCTGGTGCTGGTGCTGACGCTGCTACTCCTCACCTTCATCGGCGACGCGCTGCGCGACGCCTTCGATACGCGCAAATCATGAGCACGCCGGGCCGCCCCAGGTGCGAATACCGCAGCGCGCAGCGCGAAGGTGACCTATCTTGACGAAGATGCAGGACGACAAGGCACTGCTGGCCGTGCACGAGCTGTGTGTCAACTTCGGGCCGTCGCGCGTCGTCGACCACGTGTCCTTCACCGTGGGCGCGGGCGAAAAATTCGCGCTCGTCGGCGAGTCGGGGTCGGGTAAGTCCGTCACCGCGCTGTCGATCCTGCAGCTGGTGGAAACGGCCACCTACCAGGGCGCCATCCACTTCCAGGGCGAGAACGTGCTGCAGAAGTCCGAGCGCGAGATGCAGCAACTGCGTGGCCGCGACATCGCGATGATCTTCCAGGAACCGATGACGGCGCTGAACCCGCTGTATCGCGTGGGCAACCAGATCGCCGAAGTGCTGGAATTGCACGAAGGATTGAGCCCCAAGGCGGCGAAGGCGCGCGCGGTGGACCTGCTGGCGCGCACCGGCATCCCCGATCCGGTCAAGCGCGTCGATTCGTTCCCGCACCAGCTCTCCGGCGGCCAACGGCAGCGCGCGATGATTGCGATGGCGCTTGCGTGCCGGCCCAAACTCCTGATTGCCGACGAGCCCACCACCGCGCTGGACGTCACCATCCAGGCGCAGATCCTGACGCTGCTGGACGACCTGCAGCGGGAATACGGGATGGCCATCCTGTTCATCACCCACGATCTCAACCTGGTGCGGCGCTTCTGCCATCGCGTGGGCGTGATGGAGCGCGGCAAGATGGTGGAGCAGGGCGACACGGCCGAAGTGTTCGCGCATCCCAGGCATCCGTACACGATCAAACTGATCAACAGCCGGCCGGTGCGCGCCGTGCAGCCGCTCGCACCCAATGCGCCCGTGCTGGCCTCGGCCAAGGACGTCAGCGTCGACTTCATCTCCAGCAAAGGCTGGTTCAGTAAGGATGTGTTCCGCGCCGTGCGCGACGCCACACTGGAATTGAAGCGCGGCGAGACACTGGGCATCGTCGGCGAATCGGGCTCCGGCAAGACCACGCTGGGCATGGCGCTGCTGGCGCTGCAACCGATTGCGTCGGGCGAAGTGATGCTGGACGGCCAGCGCGTGGACAACGCCGATCGCGCCACGCTGCGCGCCATGCGCCGCCGGATGCAGGTGGTGTTCCAGGACCCGTTTGCGTCGCTGTCGCCGCGGATGACGGTCGAGCAGATCGTCGGCGAAGGCGTGGCGCTGCACATGCCCGAGCTGTCGAAGGGCGAGCGCCGGGCCAAGATCCTGGCCATGCTGGCGGAAGTGGGCATGTCCGAGGCCGCCGGCATCACGGACGTGCTGACGCGCTATCCGCACGAGTTTTCAGGCGGCCAGCGGCAGCGCATCGCCATTGCCCGCGCGGTGATTCTCAAGCCCGAGTTGCTGGTGCTGGACGAGCCCACGTC
>JANNKR010000364.1:0-6846 GCA_031396395.1 Betaproteobacteria bacterium | reverse complement strand
TTCACCGACAGCACGCAGGCCAAACCTTCGCGCATGTCGTCGCCGGTGGTCTCGACCTTGGCCCTTTTGGCGATCTCTTCCTTCTCGATGTAGTTGTTCAGCGTGCGCGTCATGGCCTGGCGCAGGCCGGTCAGGTGCGTGCCGCCGTCGCGCTGCGGAATGTTGTTGGTGAAGCACTGCACGTTCTCGGTGTAGGAATCGTTCCACTGCATCGCCATCTCGACGATGACGCCGTCCTTTTCACCGGTGGCGTTGAACACCTTGGGGTGCAACACCTGCTTCGCGCGGTTCATGTACTCGACGAAGCCCTTGACGCCGCCGGAGTACTCGAAATTTTCGGTCTTGCCATCGCGCTGGTCGATCAACTCGATCTTGGTGCCGTTGTTGAGGAAGCTCAACTCGCGGATGCGCTTGGCCAGGATCTCGAAGTGATACTCGACATGGCTGAACGTTTCCGTCGACGCCATGAAATGAACCTCGGTACCGCGACGATCGGATGGACCCACGAGCGCGAGCGGCGCCACGGCTTCGCCGCGACGAAACTCCATCTGGTGAAACTTGCCGTCGCGCCAGATCTTCAGCTTCAGCCAGTCGGACAGCGCGTTGACCACCGACACCCCCACGCCGTGCAGGCCGCCGGACACCTTGTAGCTGTTGTTGTCGAACTTGCCGCCCGCGTGCAGCTCGGTCATCACGATTTCGGCGGCGGAGCGCTTCAGCTCGTCGTCGTCCTTGATGCCGGTGGGAATGCCGCGGCCGTTGTCGAGCACCGAAATCGAATTGTCGGCGTGGATGATGACCTTGATGTTGTCGCAGATGCCCGCGAGCGCCTCGTCGATGGCGTTGTCCAGCACTTCGAACACCATGTGGTGCAGGCCGGTGCCGTCGGACGTGTCCCCGATGTACATGCCGGGGCGCTTGCGCACCGCATCGAGCCCCTTCAGTATCTTGATGCTCGACGAATCGTATTCCGGTCCGGTGTTTTCAGGCTGGGGCTTCGGTTGTGCTTGGGTCATTGCTTGTCGTTGTCCATTCTTTGCTCCGCAGGCAGGATCGCCAACGGTAAAAAAGGGCCGAGGCCCCTTTTTTCAGATGCGCATCGGCATCACGACGTACTTGTAATCGTCGCGGCCCGGCATCGTGATCAGGGCGCTGGAATTGGCGTCGCCGAAGGCGAAGCGCACGTGTTCGACCGTCAGGTTGCGCATTGCGTCGAGGATGTAGGTGATGTTGAAGCCGATGTCGAGCGGGTCACCCTGGTACACCACTTCGAGTTCTTCCTCGGCCTCTTCCTGCTCGCTGTTCGTGCAGATGATCTTGAGCAGGTTGGGCTCGAGCACGATGCGCACGCCGCGGAATTTTTCGTTGGACAGGATGGCGGCGCGGTCGAGTGCGGCCAGCATCTCGACCCGACCCAGTTCCACTTCCTTGGTGTGGCCCACCGGGATCACCCGGTTGAAGTCGGGGAACTTGCCGTCCACCACCTTGGAGACGAGCTCGACGTTGGCGAAGCGGAAGCGCACCTGGTTGCCCAGGATGTCGAGCGTGACCGGATTGTCGCTGTCTTCCAGCAGCTTGCCGAGCTCCAGCACCGTCTTGCGCGGCAGGATGACCTCTTGCCGCGAGTACTCGCCGTTGACCGCGATGCTGGCCCAGGACAGGCGATGCCCGTCGGTAGCCACCGCCTGCAGCGTGCCCTTGTCGACGACCAGCAGCATGCCGTTCAGGTAGTAGCGGATGTCCTGCTGCGCCATCGCGAACTCGGCCAGCTTCAGCAGCGACCGCAGGTCCTTCTGCGGCAGCGACAGCGTTTGCAGCTGCTCGGTACCGAGTTTGATGCCTGGATAGTCAGTGGCCGGCAATGTCTGCAGGTTGAAGCGCGAGCGCCCGGCCTTGACCGTCATCTTGTTGCTGGACGCGTCGATGTTGAGCGCGGCGTCATCCGGCAGTGCGCGCAAAAGATCCTGCAGCTTGCGCGCGCCCACCGTGACGGCCTGCCCGTCCTTGCCGTCGAGCTCGCTGTAGGCGGTGATCTGCATCTCGAGGTCGGTGGCGGTGACGTAGAGCCTGCCTTCGCGCTGTTCGAGCAGCACGTTGGCGAGGATGGGCAGTGTGTGCCGGCGTTCGACAATGCCGGAAACCGCCTGCAACGGTTTCAAGAGCGCATCACGGGCGATCTGTTTTAGTTGCATTGTTCAATACTTAAGAACAGTTAATAGGAGGGGGCGGTTTTCGGGGATGAACGGTTAAACGTGTTGCAGATCAGGACCTTTGCACCGATGCAACCGGCAGGAAAAGCGCGGCTGAGACTGTGGATGATTTGGGGGCCGTTGGGCGATCGGCGCAAATCCACGCGTTATCCACAATCGTTCCTGCGCAAAGCCTTGAAATTATACATCGAAAAGGGTCATTTTCATAGGGAAAACAAGGGTCCGGACCAGCGGGTGATCGGGGCTGTAGGCGAGGCTTCAGCCTCGCATGCGATGCGCGCGCTGAACCCGCGAGGCTGAAGCCTCGCCTACAGACCATACCAGCGGACCTCGCCTGCGGAGATTCGGGGCATTCAACTGCGCAGCACCTGCAGCAGGAAGTTGACGTCGTGGTTCAGGGCCGGCAGCGATTCACGCAATTTGGCCACCTGCCGGCATGCATGCAGCACCGTCGTGTGGTCGCGCCCGCCGAAGTTGCTGCCGATTTCGGGCAGCGACATCTGGGTCAGCTCCTTGGCCAGAGCCATGGCCACCTGGCGCGGCCGGGCGATCGCGCGGGAGCGCTTCTTCGAGTACATGTCCGAGATGCGGATCTTGTAGTAATCGGCCACCGTCTTTTGGATGTTCTCGATCGAGACCTGCCGGTTCTGCACCGCCAGCAGGTCGCGCAGCGCTTCCTTGGCCAGCGTCAGCGAGATCTCCTGGCCGTGGAAGTTGGAATAGGCCAGCACGCGCTTCAACGCGCCTTCCAGCTCGCGCACGTTGGAGCGGATGTGCTTGGCGATGAAGAAGGCCACCTGCTCGTCCATGCGCATGCCCACCGAGTGCGCCTTGGCCAGCAGGATGGCCACCCGCATCTCCAGTTCCGGCGGCTCCAGCGCCACGGTGAGGCCCCAGCCGAAGCGGGAGATCAGGCGCTCCTCGATCCCGGCAATCTCCTTCGGATACGTGTCGCAGGTGATCACGACCTGCTTGTGCGCCTCGATCAGCGTGTTGAAGAGGTAGAAGAACTCCTCCTGCGTGCGGTTCTTGCCGCCGAAGAACTGGATGTCGTCGATCAGCAGGAGGTCGAGCGAGCGGTAGTGCCGCTTGAAATCGTCGAAGGCCTTGTGCTGGTAGGCGCGCACGACGTCGGACACGTAGGTCTCGGCATGGATGTAGAGGATCTTGGCGGCCGGGTTCTGCTCCAGGATGTGGTTGCCGATGGCCTGGATCAGGTGGGTCTTGCCCAGCCCCACCCCGCCGTAGACGAAGAGGGGGTTGTACGAGGTTGGATGGTCCGCCACCTGCAGGGCGGCGGCCCGGGCGAGCTGGTTGGCCTTGCCGGACACGAAACTGGCAAAATTGAACGTTGGATTGAGGCTGGTGGCGTCCGTCTTGCGGCCCACGGCCAGCGCCGGGGCGGCCACGGGGGGTGTGCTATCCACAGGCTTGACGGCGGGGGCCGCGGGACTTCCAGGCGCGCCCCCGGCGGGGCCGGGGGCGCGGTGCCCCATGGCCGAGGGGGCGTCCGCCACGGCGAATTCAATGGCCATGGGCGACCCCGCTGCGGCTTCGGCCAGCGTCGCGATGCGGGCCCCGAAGCGATCCTTCACCCACTGCAGGATAAAGCGGTTGGGTGCCACCAGTTTCATCCGCCCACCCTCGTCCGCGCAGGAGAGCGGGGCGATCCACGTGGCAAACTGCTGTGGGGTGAGTTCGCTCTGGAACGCCTGCAGGCAGGTGTTCCAGGCAGCGGGCGCGGCGGCAGAAGGCATGGGCGGGGCAGGACTCGTGGCGTTGTTGTTGTGGTTGCTGCAGTGAAGGCCGGCGACGGCTGGAGGCTCTCTGTGGAACCCTTGCGCCATGGCGGCAGGCTGTGGATTGTAATCGTCCGCGCGCCAGTTATCCACAGGCGCGTGGGGTGCGGGCGGGGGTGTAACGCGGTAGCGCCGTCCTGCCTGCCGCAGGTTGCTAGTGACCGCTCGCACCGGGGCGGCGCCGAGGTCGCCCGGCCCCGTGGCATTGACAGAAGGGGGTATAACGCGCTCTAATATAAGGCTTTTCCAACGCCATGCGGCGTGCTGGTGGTGATGTCGCCACGGCGTGCCCGAACCACACCGCCCGCTACGGGGCAACAAAGGTCTTGCCATGAAACGCACATTCCAGCCGTCCACTCTCCGCCGCGCGCGCAAGCACGGCTTCCGTGCCCGCATGTCCACGGCCGGTGGCCGCAAGGTCCTCTCGGCGCGTCGCGCCAAGGGCCGCAAGACTCTCTCCGCCTAAAGCACCACCTCTGACGCTTCCGCCCGTGCAAGCCGGCGCCCGGCTGTCCCGCCGGGCCACGTTGTTAACCGGCCAGGGCGCATTCGACACGGTATTTCGCGGTGGCCGCCGGATCGAGGGCCGCTACCTGCAACTCGTGGCGATGCCTGCGGCGCACCCTCCCGGCCGCACCGGATTCGTCATTGGCGGCAAGGCCCTGCCCCATGCCGTGGATCGCAATCGCATACGTCGCCAGCTGCGCGAAATCGTCCGCGCGCATCGTCCTGCGCTGAATGCCTTCGACGTGATCCTGCGCGTGAAGGCCGTTCCCAAGTCCGTCGACCACGACGCCGTCAGCGGTGAGGCGCCGCGGCTGCTCGCACAGTTGCTGGCGGACGCGCCGGCATGAAGGCGGTGCTGCTGCCGCTGATTCGCGGCTATCAATACCTGGCCCGGCCGCTGCTCGGCGCCAACTGCCGGTTCTATCCCAGCTGTTCGGACTACGCGTTCGAAGCCATTGAGCGGCACGGCGCCGCACGCGGCACGTGGCTCGCGGTCAAGCGCATCGGCTGCTGTCATCCGTATCATCCCGGGGGCTACGACCCGGTCCCCTAATGGCCTGACTCAACGCGCCAGGTTGCCTCGCGGCGGCCGCGCCCAAGATTCCGATGGATACCCAACGCATCATTCTGTTTGTCGTCTTCTCGTTCTCGCTCCTCTTCCTGTGGGAGGCGTGGCAGCGTGAACACGCGCCGCCGCCGGTGGTGGCGCAAAAGGCCGCGCCCGCGGTGCCGGGCCAGAGCGCGGCGCCGGCCAAGGATTTGCCTACGCCCTCTGCGGCGCTGGTGCCGACGGCCCCCGGGGCTGCCGCTCCGGCAACGCCCGGCGCCGTGCCGGCCGATGCGACGCCCGCGCCGGGCGCGCAACGGGTGACGATTCGCACCGATCTCTTCACGGCGGAGATCGATACGGCCGGCGGCGTGATTTCGCTGGTGGCGTTGAATCGCCACCGCGATGCCACGGATCCCACCAAGCCCTACAACGCGTTGCAGCGCACGCCCGAGCGCACGTTTGTCGCGCAGGCGGGGCTGATCGGCGAGGGCCTGCCCAACCATCGCACGCTGTTCGAAGTGCTGCCCGGCCCGCGCGAACTCGAGGCCGGCAAGGATCGCCTCGACCTGCGCCTGCAGGCCACCGCGCCCAACGGGGACAAGGTGGTCAAGGTCCTGACCTTCCATCGCGACAGCTATGTGATCGACGCCACCTTCGACGTCACCAATAACGGCACCGCGCCGATCGCGCCGTTTGCGTACTTCCAGCTGACGCGCGACACCAAGCAGGCGGTGGTGCAGAACTCGATGGCGCCCGCGTCCTACGTCGGCCCGGTCGTCTACAACACCACCGACAATTTCAAGAAAGTGGAGTTTGGCGACATCGACAAGCTGGCCGCCGATGCCACCCGCAAGAGCCCGTTCCAGAAAAGTGCGGACAACGGCTGGGTGGGCATGATCGAACATTACTTCGTCGCCGCGTGGCTGCCGTCCGACGAGAAGAAAACACCGCGCGAGTTCTACGTGAAGAAGCTCGACGGCGGTCTCTACACCGCCGGCGTCATCCTGCCGGTGGGTACGATCGCGCCGGGCGCCACGGGCCAGGTCCGCGTGCCCCTCTTTGTCGGCCCGCAGGACCAGGAGACGCTGGCCAAGACGGCGAAGGGTCTGGACCTTGTCGTCGATTACGGCATCTTCACCGTGCTCGCCGCGCCGCTGTTCTGGCTGCTCAAGTGGCTGCACGGCATCATCGGCAACTGGGGCTGGGCGATCGTCGTGATGACCATCATGATCAAGGCCGCCTTCTACCCGTTGAATGCCGCCGCTGCGCGCTCGATGGGCAAGATGAAGATCCTCGGCCCCAAGATGAAGGCGCTGCAGGAGCAATACGCCGGCGACAAGCAGCAGCTCCAGATCAAGATGATGGAGATGTACAAGACGGAGAAGATCAATCCGCTGGGCGGCTGCCTGCCCATCCTGGTCCAGATCCCCGTCTTCATCGCGCTGTACTGGGTGCTGCTGTCCGCCGTGGAACTGCGGCAGGCGCCGTGGATCCTGTGGATCAAGGACCTGTCGGCACCGGACCCGTTTTACGTGCTGCCGGTGCTCTATGCGATCACCGCATACCTGCAGGTGAAGCTGTCACCCACGCCCATCTCGGATCCGATGCAGGCCAAGATCATGCAGATCATGCCGATCGCGTTCTCGGTGCTGTTCATCTTCTTCCCGTCGGGCCTCGTGCTGTACTGGCTCGTCAACAACATCCTGCAGATCGCGCAACAGGCGCGGATGAACAGCGTGCTGGAGAAGGAAGCCGCCGCCAAGCTGGCCAAGCGGCGGTA